>NZ_JBHZCI010000026.1:0-110570 GCF_042755185.1 Streptomyces sp. NPDC059166
GTAGAAGAGCCAGCGTCCGGCACGTGGGCCGGTACCGTGCGGCGGCGTCCGGCACGTGGGCCGGTACCGTGCGGCGGCGTCCGGCACGTGCGCCGGTACCGTGCGGCGGCGTCCGGCACGTGCGCTGGCACCGTGCGGCGGCGTCCGGCACGTGCGCTGGCACCGTGCGGCGGCGTCCGGCACGTGCGCTGGCACCGTGCGGCGGCGTCCGGCACGTGGGCGGAAGGTGCCCGTACGGACCAGCGCGTGTTCGCGGGACCCGCCCCGCGAACCGACCGGCAGCACATCACCCGCCCGTTTGACGGACGGGCTCGTCCGGCGGGCTCGTCCGGCGGGCGCCCGGGGGGGGCGTCCGAGGGCTTCGCGACGCGCTCCGGCGGACGCGCTTCGGCACACTCGACCTGTCCGGTACCACCGCCCGCCGGGCGTCCGGGTCAGCTCAGCGGCTCCAGAAAGCCCTCCTCCACCAGCAAGCGGATCGCCTGAGGCGTCCGGTCACGCAGCAGTACCGGGTCCTCGGACATCAGCTGGGCGATGGCGTCCAGAATCCGGCCTGCGGGGAGCGAACCGTCGCACACACCGGCGAATCCGGCTCCGACCGCGTCGACCTTCGTCGCCCGCCGCATCCCGCGGTGCTGACGCAGCACCACGTGTTCGGGATCCTCGGCGCCCGGTAGGCCGACCTGCTCCTGCACGACTTCCTCGGCCAGGGTGAAGTGCGCGGCGAGCAGGGCGGCGTCGTCGTGCTCCCGCAGGTAGTCCTGGCGGGCGAAATGGGCCTCGACGGCGGGCCCAAGGGGCTGTTCCACCGCGTGCGGCCACTCCTCGGTGACGACCGACGGATCACCGGCGGCTGCAGCGGCGGATCTGCGGAGCGTGATCCAGCCGAAGCCGACCGCCTTGGTGCTGCGGGCCTCGAACTCGTCGAGCCAGGCCTCGTAACGCTCGGTGTACAGCGCCGGGTCGGTGCGGTGGTCGCCGCTGTCGCGCAGCCAGAGCTCGGTGTACTGGGTGACGTCCTGCACCTCGCGCTGCACGATCCAGGCGTCACAGCCGGCGGGCACCCAGGAACGCACCCGGTCCTGCCAGTCCTCGCCCTCCACGTGCTGCCAGTTGGCGAGGAACTGCGCGTAACCGCCCTCGTTGAGCCGGTCGCCGGCCTGCTGCACAAGAGTGCGGCAGAGGTCGTCGCCCCCCATCCCTCCGTCGCGGTATGTCAGCCGGGCACCGGGCGAGATGACGAACGGGGGGTTGGACACGATCAGGTCGTACGTCTCCGAGCCGACCGGCTCGAAGAGGGAACCCTCACGCAGATCGGCGGCCGCCGCTCCGGACAGCGCGAGCGTCAAGCGGGTGAAATCCAGTGCGCGCGGGTTGACGTCGGTCGCGGTGACCCTGGTGGCGTGCTGGGCCGCGTGCAGTGCCTGGATACCGGAGCCCGTCCCCAGATCCAGCGCTGACTCCACCGGTCCGCGCACGGTGATCCCGGCGAGCGTCGTGGATGCTCCTCCGACGCCGAGAACGACTCCTTCCTCGTGCGAGCCGATGCCACCGGCCCCGCCCACCGCGCACCCCAGGTCGGAGACGATGAACCAGTCCTGTCCCTCGGGACCGCCGTAGGGGCGTACGTCGACCGTGGCACTGACCAGGTCCCCCTCACGGACCACCCAGCCGTCCTGCAGGCACTCCTCCAGTGGGAGAGCCGCGGCGGCCGCGTCCGCCGGCACGGAGCGCTGCAGGAGGAACAGCCGTACCAGCGTGTCGAGCCGGGAATCGCCGCGCGTGGCCCGGAGCGCGGGGACGGTCTCGCTGCGGGCGAGCGCGGTGTAGGCGGGCGCACCGAGGCGTTCGAGAAGGCCGTCGGCGGTGAAGTCGGCGGCGATCAGGGACTCACGGAGCCGGGGAGCGCGGTCGGATGCGGGGAGGCTGCTCTTACTCACCCGTCCATTGTGGCGGCTCCCTCCGACAACGGCATCGGCCCGGCACCCACGAGGAGCGCCGGGCCGATGCCGTGTCATCAGGATCGCCGTGTCACGTACCAGGCGTCATGTCAGGCCTTCTTGCTCGCCGACGCCTCGGGCGAAGGGGACTTCGAGGCATCGGCCGACGGCCCGGACGCGGGCGGGGCGGACGCCGTCGGCCGCTGGCACCCCTTCTGCTTGGCCATGGCGGAGCCGACGTCTCCCGACTGCAGCTTCTGCAGTGCCTGGTCGCCGTTGGTGCTGATCTTGTTCAGCTCGTCGGCGATTCCCTTGAGACCGTCGGCGAACTTCGCCTGGTCGTCCGTGTCGAGGTCATCGACCTTCGTCTTCAGGTTCGCGTAGGCGACCGAGGAGGCGTTGAGCTCCTTGACTGCCTCCTTCTGCGTGGTCTCCCCGTCGTCCACCGGCGGGGCGCCCGCCTCCTGCACAGCGGTGCCCAGCGCCTTGTACGCCTGCGAGATCTGCTGGAAGGCGGCCGAGTCGGTCTTCTGGACATCGGCGGGCTTGCTGTTGTCGGCGGTCTGCTGCTGGATCGCGGCGTTGGCGTTCGCGATCTTCTGCAGCTGGGGCTGGACCTGGTCGCAGACCTTCTTCGCCCAGTCGTTCACCTTGTCGTCGCTGTCGTCGCTGCAGCCCGACAGTGCCAGTACGAGTACCGCACCACCGGACAGTGCGGCTGCAAGCTTCTTGTTCACCGGATGGGGTCCCTTCCAAGGCTCTCGGCCCCGGAACTTACACGCCGGGCAGGTGCCATCGAGGCGTCAGGCATCCGGTATATATTCTTTTGCAGCCATTTGCACCAAGCAAAATGAGGGAGATTCAGCTCACCTCCGCCCCTGGATGCATATGCGGGGCATTCAGGCCCGGCGAGGGAGCGTGACGCGCGAGGCGACAGACGTCACATCAGAACCGCATGTCCGCCGTCTCGCTGACGTCTGCTCAGTCGAGATCGTCCCGCTCCTCGTCCCTGAGCCTCATGAGGCCGGTCCGGGTTCACCTCCTCCCACGTTCCCGCCTTCGCCTCTGCTGCCGCCGCCCGGGCCGCCGCTGTCCCCCACCGCGATCCCACGCCGCCTGGACACGTACACCGCACCAACGATGACGGCGATCGCGACGACGGCCACCAGGGTCCGCAGGCCGGCGCTCGCGTCGTCGCCGTAGCTGAACTGCACCACCGCCGGTGCGATGAGCAGCGCCACGAGGTTCATCACCTTGAGCAGGGGGTTGATGGCCGGCCCGGCCGTGTCCTTGAACGGGTCACCGATCGTGTCGCCGATGACGGTCGCGGCGTGGGCCTCGCTGCCCTTGCCGCCGTGGTGCCCGTCCTCGACGAGCTTCTTGGCGTTGTCCCAGGCGCCACCGGAGTTGGCCAGAAAGACGGCCATCAGAGTTCCGGTGGCAATGGCACCCGCGAGGTAGGAACCGAGCGCCCCCACGCCGAGGGTGAAACCGACCGCGATGGGTGCCAGGACCGCGAGCAGCCCGGGCGTGGCCAGTTCCCGCAGCGCGTCCTTGGTGCAGATGTCGACGACGCGCCCGTACTCCGGCTTCTCCGTGCTGTCCATGATCCCCGGGTGCTCCCGGAACTGCCGGCGCACCTCGTGGACGACCGCTCCCGCCGAACGGGACACCGCGTTGATGGCCAGACCCGAGAAGAGGAAGACGACCGCCGCTCCGAGGATCAGGCCCACCAGGTTGTTCGGCTGCGAGATGTCCAGGCTCAACCCGAGTTCACCGGCCCTGGCCCCCACGTCGTCGACCGCCGTGGCGATCGCGTCCCGGTACGAGCCGAAGAGCGCCGCGGCCGCCAGGACGGCCGTGGCGATCGCGATGCCCTTGGTGATCGCCTTGGTGGTGTTGCCGACGGCGTCGAGGTCGGTGAGCACCTGAGCTCCCGCGCCCGTGACGTCCCCCGACATCTCCGCGATGCCCTGGGCGTTGTCCGACACCGGGCCGAACGTGTCCATCGCGACGATGACACCGACCGTGGTCAGCAGCCCGGTCCCGGCCAGCGCCACCGCGAAGAGCGCCAGCATGATCGACGTCCCCCCGAGCAGGAACGCACCGTAGACACCGAGACCGATCAGGAGGGCGGTGTAGACGGCTGACTCGAGTCCGAGGGAGATGCCTGCGAGCACGACGGTCGCGGGGCCGGTCAGGGAGGACTTGCCGATGTCCCGGACGGGGCGTCGGGCGGTCTCCGTAAAATAACCGGTGAGCTGCTGGATCAGCGCGGCGAGCACGATGCCGATGGCGACGGCGACCAGCGCGAAGACCCGCGGGTCACCGCCGTGCGAGGTGATGGCCTCGTCCGTGACCCCGTCGAGTCCGGCGTACGTGGACGGAAGGTAGACGAACACCGCCACCGCGACGAGCACGAGCGAGATCACCGCGGAGACGAAGAACCCGCGGTTGATGGCGCTCATTCCGCTGCGATCGGCTCGCCGGGGCGCGACGGCGAAGATCCCGATCATCGCGGTGATCACCCCGATCGCGGGAACGATCAGCGGAAAGGCCAGACCCGAATCCCCGAAGGCGGCCTTGCCCAGGATGAGCGCGGCCACCAGGGTCACGGCGTACGACTCGAAGAGGTCCGCGGCCATACCCGCGCAGTCACCGACGTTGTCACCGACGTTGTCGGCGATGGTGGCGGCGTTGCGCGGATCATCCTCAGGAATGCCCTGCTCCACCTTGCCCACGAGGTCGGCGCCCACATCGGCCGCCTTGGTGAAGATGCCTCCTCCGACCCTCATGAACATGGCGATCAACGCGGCGCCGAGTCCGAATCCCTCCAGTACCTTGGGCGCGTCGGCGGCGTAGACGAGCACCACACAGGAGGCCCCGAGCAGACCGAGGCCCACCGTGATCATGCCGACCACTCCACCGGTACGGAACGCGATCTTCATGGCGCGGTGGGAAACAACGGCGAGGTTCTTCTCCGCCTCTCCCTCTACGGGAGTCGCCTCACGTGCGGCGGCTGCCACCCGCACATTGCTGCGAACCGCCAGCCGCATACCGATGTATCCGGTCGCCGCAGAGAAAATCGCCCCTACCAGGAAGAACAGAGAGCGCCCCGCACGCTGCGACCAGTTGTCGGCCGGCAGCAGAAGAAGCAGGAAGAAGACCACGACGGCGAAAACGCCGACCGTACGCAACTGGCGGGCCAGATAGGCATTCGCGCCTTCCTGGACCGCGGCGGCGATCTCTTTCATACGGACGGTTCCCTCACCGGCTGCCAGCACCTGCCGCACGAGCAACCGGGCGAGCACGAGCGCTGCCAGTGCGACGATCGCGACGACGACGACGATCAGCCGGTTGCCATCAGTCAGTTCCGCTGCTGCCAGCGAGGTGGAGGGGCCTGAAGTTACGGAATGGTGCGCCAGTTCTGTCAGTGGGGTTTTGAGGAAATCCGTCATACGTCCTCCTTGACGCCGAGCGCTCAAGACGTGGACGGATTGTAGGGAGCAAATGCTGATCAAAACAGTGGGTGGTCATTGAAAACGACTCCCGCCCATCAAATGACAAATGATCTGGACCCAGGTCCGACCCGAATGCAGTAATGGCGCTGGGGCGTAACGTCTTCGAATGGGCCGAGCGGGCCGAGCGAGCCGAGATCACCGATCCGGCATCGCGGCATCGCGGCATCGCCCGACGGATGGCCGTCCCCCTTCGGTATGCCGGCCGCGTGCGAGAGTTCCGAATCCGCGGCCAGGCCTCGTAGGCAGGCGTCGGTGCGCCTGCCGGACATTCGCGGGACGGCCCTGAGCGGGGAGTGGGGTCCTGCTCGTCGTCCACGAATCCGCGCTGCACCTCCCCCTACCCACCGATCGCGGATCGCCGGGCGACTGGCGACTGGCGACTGGCGACTGGCGACTGGCGACTGGCGACTGGCGACTGGCGATGATGCCTCGAGCGCGTTGCGGCGGGTCGGTGGGGCGGCGGGCTCCGCACTGGGCGAGTCGGGGAGCCGCGACGGGCGTGTCGGAGGGCAAGAGGCCGACCGGGGGGCGCGGAGCCCTGGTCCGGAATCGCGGAGGAGGGGACGGGGCGGGCTGAGGCAGGGCTGGGCAGGGCGGGGCAGGGCAGGGCAGGCGTACGGGGGCGTGGCTGCCCTCAGGGGCAGGGGGCGGCCCGTCCCCGGAGGCCCGATTTCCCGCGGGTCGATTCCCCCAGGTCCATTCCACCGAACGGTGGAACAAGCCGCGAAGGCGGGCGCTCGGGTCCCCTCCTCGGGTGCACGACTTGGATGCACGACTCGGGTGCACGACTCGGGTGCACGAAGGGGTCGCCGCGGTCGGCGGTGAACGGGTACCCGCAGGCAGTGACGGCTGATGATCCCCCGGGCATGTAGCCGGACGAGTGCACCGCCGCGCCCTCTGTGTGCTGGTCCGGGCGCGAAAGGCGGGCAGGGCGAGCAGCCACGCCGGGTGGACCACGGCGCCGCACAGGGCCGGCCGGGGGCCACGCGTGAGGGCACGAGGCCGTCACCAGGGACGCACAGTGCTCTCAGGCCGAGGCGGTAGGCGTTCTCCTCCGGGGGCGGAACGGAAGGCCCCGGCCGCCCCGCAGCCCGATGCCGGGCGCGTGGGGTCCAGGAGGGCGGGGTGGAGCGGCCCAGGAGAAAGCGCGGGCCGGGAGGGGCGCGCGGGGTCCGGGACGGAACGGGATGGAGTCGCTCAGATCAGAGACAGAGCGGGGTGGAGTCGCTCGGGTCAGGGAAGTGCCACGGCAGGTGTCGTGGGCCAGGTCATGCGGATGACGCCGCCGTCCTCACCCGTGCGCACCTCGACGTCGTCGACCAGGCCGCTGATGACCGCCAGGCCCATCTCGTCCTCCATGTCGGCGTCGGCATCCGGGTCGTCAGGGCCTCCCCCACGCGGACCCGCGACCGAGGCTCCGGGCCCAGAGGGCGGAATCCCGTCCGCCACCTCGATGGAGAACGCCTTCTCGTCCTCGATCAGGACGACTGTGACAGGGGCGGCGATCTCATGACTCCGATGCAGGCCGACAGCGCGACTGCACGCTTCACCGACCGCGAGTCTGACCTCGTCGAGCACCGCCTCGTCCACGCCGGCCCGGCGCGCCACGGCGGCAGCCACGAGGCGTGCCGTCCTGACGTGTTCAGGCTGAGCGCTGAAACGGAGTTCAACGGTTGGCATGCCATCCCCCTCGAACGTATGGGTGAGCATCTCAGGGGCCCGGGCGTGGCGCCCGGTCCCCTGTGCTCATGCTCCTCCGGAAACCGACGAAGCCGGCAGCCGGCCACTTGGCCGACCACCCGCTTGCGACGGCCGTCTGCGGCCGCCGTGCCGGTCTGTCACCGCAAGCCTGTCGACGATGGATTTGCCGCCAGGCACCGACTGGATCAGTCGGTGGCGGCGACAGCCTCGTCGACCGTGGTGTGGATGGGAAACACCTTGGTCAGACCAGTGATCCGGAAGATCTTGAGAATGCGCTCCTGGTTGCACACCAGGCGCAACGAGCCCTCATGGGCCCGGACACGCTTCAAACCGCCCACGAGCACGCCGAGGCCGGTGGAGTCGAGGAAGTCGACGCCTTCCATGTCGACAACCAGGTGGTAGCTGCCGTCATTCACCAACTCGACCAACTGCTCGCGCAGCTTGGGCGCGGTATACACATCAATCTCGCCACCGACCTCGACGACCGTACGGTCGCCACCAGGGCCGGACACATTGCGAGTCGACAGGGACAGGTCCACGGATCCTCCAGCACCTTGCTATCGAGCGGTCGCCCCTCGGTCTCCCCGACGGAGGCCAGGGGACGGATCGCCAGCCGCGATGGCATTCAATCACTTACCAGCAGCCATGCACGACGCCTTGGGACCATTGTCCGTCACGCCAGTGACACACTCGGTGCCGATGGCCAAGAATCACCGCCCCAGTCGACCACCCGAGAACCCGGGCTCGCGCCCCTCTCCCGCGGTGGTTCTCGACCGGCTCGCCGCAGCGGCGGGCCGGGCAGCGCGCATCACTCATACGGAGCACCTGCCCCCGCGTCCGGGAACCCATGCCTGCTGGCCGGATCGCATCCGGCCAGAGGTGATCGCGGCGATCGCCCGGTCTGGAATCGACCATCCGTGGACGCATCAGGCCGCCGCTGCCGAACACGCCCTGGACGGCGAGTCCGTCGTGATCGCGACAGGTACGGCTTCGGGCAAGTCGCTCGCGTATCTCGCTCCGGTACTGAGTACCCTCCTCGACGGCTCCCATGCCCCGAACGGCCGAGGCACGACCGCTCTGTACCTCTCCCCAACCAAGGCCCTGGCCGCGGACCAGCGCCGCGCGGTGAAGGCGCTCGCCGCCCCGCTGGGCTCCGCGGTCCGGCCGGCGGTCTACGACGGGGACACGCCTGTCGAAGAGCGCGAGTGGGTCCGGCAATACGCCAACTACGTACTGACCAATCCCGACATGCTGCATCGGGGCATCCTCCCGTCCCACCCCCGCTGGGCATCCTTCCTGCGTTCCCTCCGCTTCGTCGTCATCGACGAGTGCCACACCTACAGAGGCGTCTTCGGCTCCCATGTCGCCCAGGTGTTGCGGCGGCTGCGCCGCCTCTGCGCCCGCTACGGCTCCGATCCCGTCTTCCTGCTCGCCTCCGCCACCGCCGCCCAGCCCTCGGTGGCCGCGGGCCGGCTCACCGGTCTTCCCGTGAAGGAGGTGGCCGACGACGCCTCGCCCCGAGGGGAGATGGTCTTCGCACTCTGGGAGCCGCCGCTGACCGAGTTGCACGGCGAGCGAGGGGCTCCCGTCCGCCGTACCGCCACGGCGGAGACAGCAGACCTGCTGACCGATCTGACCCTCCAAGGCGTGCGCTCGGTCGCCTTCGTCCGTTCCCGGCGCGGAGCCGAACTCATCTCCGTCATCGCCAAGGAACGTCTGGCCGAGGTGGACGGCTCGCTGCCCGGGCGCGTCGCTGCCTATCGCGGAGGCTATCTGCCCGAGGAACGCCGAGCCCTCGAAAGGGCACTGCACTCCGGCGAACTGCTCGGACTGGCCGCGACGACCGCCTTGGAGCTCGGCATCGACGTCTCGGGCCTGGACGCCGTCGTGATCGCCGGCTATCCGGGCACCCGCGCGTCGCTGTGGCAGCAGGCGGGCCGCGCCGGGCGCTCCGGGCAGGGCGCCCTGGCCGTGCTCGTGGCCAGGGACGACCCACTGGACACCTTCCTCGTCCACCACCCGGAAGCACTGTTCCAGCAGCCCGTGGAGTCCACCGTCCTGGACCCCGACAACCCTTACGTCCTCGCTCCGCACCTCTGCGCCGCCGCCGCGGAACTCCCTCTCACCGAGTCGGACCTCGCACTGTTCGGTCCCGCCGTGGCGGATCTTCTGCCTCAGCTGGAGACCGCGAAGTTGCTTCGCAGACGGCCTACGGGCTGGCACTGGACACGCCGGGAGCGAGCAGCCGACCTCACCGACATCCGGGGAGGAGGCGGGCGCCCGGTCCAGATCGTCGAGGAAGGCACCGGCAGGCTCCTGGGCACGGTCGACGAATCCGCCGCCCACACCACCGTCCACGAAGGGGCTGTCCATCTCCACCAGGGACGGACCTATCTGGTCCGGACGCTGAACCTGGACGATTCGGTGGCACTGGTGGAGGAAGCCGTCCCTCCGTACTCGACCAACGCCCGTGACACGACGGCGATCACGGTGCTGGAGACCGATACCGAGATCCCTTGGGGCGAGGGCCGGCTCTGTTTCGGCTCCGTCGAGGTGACCAACCAGGTCGTCTCCTTCCTACGGCGCAGGCTGATCACCGGAGAGGTCCTGGGCGAGACCAAGCTCGACCTGCCTCCCCGTACGCTGCGCACCCGTGCGGTGTGGTGGACGGTGACCGAGGGCCAGCTCGACGCCGCTCGGATCAACCCAGAGATCCTCGGAGGCGCCCTGCATGCCGCTGAGCACGCTTCCATCGGCATGCTGCCGCTCTTCGCCACCTGCGACCGCTGGGACATCGGCGGGGTCTCCGTCCCGCTGCACCCCGACACACTCCTCCCCACGGTCTTCGTCTACGACGGACACCCGGGTGGGGCCGGCTTCGCGGAGCGTGCCTTCCATACGGCGCGCACGTGGCTGACGGCCACGCGTGAGGCCATCGCGTCCTGCGAGTGCGAGGCCGGCTGCCCGTCCTGCATCCAGTCCCCCAAGTGCGGTAACGGCAACGAACCACTGCACAAACGGGGTGCCGTTCGCCTCCTGACCGAACTCCTCAGAACAGCACCGGAAGTCCCCGCACAACGCCCCCTCGCGGACGGGTCGGACGCCCCGCGGCCGGAGAACCCCGACGCGTGAGGTGTGCTGTCACCGCTCCACCCCGAGGATGAGACCCTGCCGGGACCAAGGTCCCGGCGGCGGTGCGATGGCCTGCGCAGGCCATCGCTCAGCAGCCCGTGCACTTCACCGGGCCGGTCCCTCGGCGGCCTCCGGAGGACCAGCCCTCGACCGGACCTCCGGTGCGTACGGGCCGAACCGCGCGCGAACCGTCACGTCCGCGATCTCCCCCTGGATCGCGCACCGGATCACCTCCGTCCCCTGCGCTCGGGCGACGTCACCCGCCGAACGGCAGGCGCTCCCCGCTCCGCTGAGCGCCCTGTCCGCCGCCGCGAGCGCCGCCAGATCTGCTGCGCCACCCGCGCGGTGGCGGGCGGACACCGCCTGCCCGAGTGCGAGTACGACCGCGAACACGGCGCAGAGAGTCGCAGCGGTCACGACAGCCCAGACCGTCGCCACTCCTCGGTCGCCGCCACATCGCCGACCCACCCTCACAGTTCCGCTCCCACGGCGTCCTCGGCGGCGGCAACCGCTTCCGCCCCGAGAGTCAGTTCCAGACCGTGAGGGCCGGGTGTCGGAGCCTCGACACGGACTCGCCAGAAGCTCCCTGTCCGTGCCACCACCACCTTCGCCCCGGCAGGAGCGGCCCCCTGGGCAACGGCACGCACCGCCTGCTCCGGTTCGGATCTGGCTGCGGCCCGCGCTCCGGCCCGCGCCGCGTCCACACAACGAATCTGATCCGAGGCGGCCACCAGAGCCCACGCCAAGGCGAGCACGAAAGCCACGAGCACGGGGAGAACCATGGCCGCCTCGGCCGTGACGGCCCCGCTGTCTCCGGACCGGCCCCGTTCCGCCTCAGAACTTCGCATCAAGGGCCTCCTTGATCAGCGACTGCAGCGCCGACATCACCGTCCCACTGGTCACCACCTTGTAGAGCACCGCCGCGAAGGCACACGCGGCGATGGTCCCCACCGCGTATTCGGATGTCGTCATTCCCCGGTCCGGTCCACCGCCCCGGGAATGCCTGGCGAACCTCGAACTCCACATCCGTCGCAGCGCACGCGATGCCCGCATCGTGATCATCCTGTTCATCTCAACCCCCATGTCGAATACCTCGCATCGGTTCGTTCCGGACCACGTCCGTCGTCCACTCAGAGCTCTCCGTCAGGCCCAGGGACTCGGGCCGGGTCCCCGGTCCCAGGTCCCGGATCCCTGGATCCCTGGATCTGGTCCTGGGGCAAACAGCCGGACACCGGTCCGGGACCGGTCCGTTGCCGCAGGTACGGGCCCGTTCTCCGCCGGCCGGCTGCCGCGTTCGCTCGCGTCCGGGCGGTTCGCCAGGCGCACGCTCCCGACCGACTCGGCCGAGACTCGCTCTCGTCCACCGCCCGGCCGGGAACGCCGCAGGACATGCGCCGCCACCCCGTCTCGGGCATCCAGGTCCGAAGCGGCCCGTCGGCTCGGTGAGAACGAGCCCTGGCCGGTTCGGAAATCCGTCCGGCGGCCCTGGCGAGTACTCCTGATCCCCTTCAGCCGTGCCGGAGCAGACCGGTCGCAAGACCGATCACCACGGGGGCCACTCCCACAGCCAGGAAGGCGGGGAGGAAACAGAGCCCCACGGGTGCGGTGATCAGTACGGCCGCACGCCGCGAGCGCGCCACCGCGGCGCTCGCGTACTCCGCACGTATCCCGTCAGCGATCGCCGAGACGGACTCCGCCGCGGGCGCCCCCGTGGACTCCGCCCGCTCCAGGCAGCGGGCCAGGGAAGCGGCTCCTGGTATGTCCCCGAACCGGGCCCACGCCTCGGCAGGTTCGGCCCCGAGGAGGATCTCCGCGGCCGACCGCGCCAGTTGCTCACCCACCGGCCCCTGCATGGATTCACCGACCGCCTCCGCGGCCTCCCTGGGGCCGGCCCCCGCCGACAGACAAGAGGCCAGCAGATCCGCGGCAAGGGGAAGCTGCCGGGCGATCAGAGCGGAATCGACCTGCTTCCGCGAGGCCACCCGCCCGCTACCGGAGCGCTGGTGACGGAACACGCACACGCCGATCACGAGTCCGACCGCACAGCCGATCGGCCCACCGACGAGAATCCAGCAACCCGTCCAGATCACAAGGGAGGTGGACCACCACCGAAGCCTCCTCCGCGTCTCCGGACCTGGCCGCCCGAGCCTCGGCCCAGAGGGCTCCTGCGCCCAGGGCGATGCCAGCGCTGCCGCGCGCCTCCGCAGAGCAAGTGCTCGGCGACGGTCGGCGAGCACCATCGCGAGGCACACCGACGATCCCAGGCCCGCGCCCGCCACCCCAGCCGCACCGAGGCCTTCACCCACGCCAGGAAGGTCCTTCATGCTTCCCCCGCCCGCACGATCCTCGAAGCCCAGAACAACCCCGCACCCTCCAGCAGGACCCCGGTCACCAGGCACACCAGTCCGCCCGGGCTGTGCAGCAGGACCGCCAGCGGATCGGCGCCGAGAGCCGCCCCCAGGGCCAGCCCCGCCACGGGGAGCAGCGCGAGGATCACAACCGTCGACCACGCGCCCGCCAACTGTGCCCTCAACTCGTCCCGACGGCGCTGTTCCCCTGCCAGAGCGCCCTCCAGGCGGGCCAGCCCCGCGGCGAGTCCGGCCCCACCGTCGACTGCCACCCGCCAGCAGGCCGCCATACCCGCGAGTCCCTCGAGACCGGGGCCGGCCGACGCCGTGCGGAGCGCACCCGGCACATCGCCGCCGAACCGAGCGGCAGCGAGTACCTCAGGTCCCGCCGCCCCCAGAGCACCGGTGTTCCGCGCTGCCACGAGCAGCGCCTGCCCGGGATTCCGCCCCGCCCGCAACTCTCCCACCACTGCCCCACAGAGCGACGTCACCTCGTCGGTCGCCCTCTCCCGTTGCCGGGTGCCGGCCCTCCTCCGCAGCCAGCGCCTCATGAGCGGGACGGCGAGAGCGCCGGCGAGCAACGGGAGCACCGAGTCGCCCAGCACCGCGAGAGCAGCCGCCACAGGGGCACAGAGCCATTCCCGCCGTCCGTCCAGGAAGGTGCGAAGCCGCGTCCCCCATGCGAAGCCCCACCATTCATCCTGCGCCGGCCGCATGAGACGCCTGGCACGTCTCGCTCCCGGATCCCGGGCCACGGCCAGACCACCCGCCAGCCCCACGCAGCAGGCCCACACCCAGACCGGTACCTGGTTCAGGGCGGCCCAACCGGTCGCCGTCACAACCGCTCCCCGATGAGCGCTCCGAGCGTGTCCCAGCCGCGCTCCGACGCGAATCCTCCGGGGGCCCAGCGCAGAGCCGGCACGGTGACCACCAGTCCGGCGGGATCACGCTCCAGCACATGCACCTCGGCCAGCCTCCGCTGCCCGCTGCGGTCGCGGACGAGATGGAGGACCACGGACAGCGCTGCCGCCAACTGGCTGTGCAGAGCAGCCCGGTCGAGGCCCGCCGCCGTGCCCAGCGCCTCCAAGCGGGCGGGAACATGTTCGGCGGCGTTCGCGTGCACCGTGCCGCAGCCTCCCTCGTGTCCGGTGTTCAGTGCCGCCAGCAACTCCGTCACCTCGGCGCCACGAACCTCGCCGACAACCAGCCGGTCGGGCCGCATGCGCAGTGCCTGGCGGACAAGGTCCCGCAGGGTCACACGTCCGGCGCCTTCCTGATTGGCCGGACGGGACTCCAGGCGGACGACGTGAGGATGGTCGGGACGCAGTTCCGAGGAGTCCTCGGCCAGCACGATGCGCTCTCCCCCGCCGACGGCACCGAGCATGCTCGAGAGCAGAGTGGTCTTACCCGCACCCGTGCCACCGCTGATCAGGTACGAGGCCCTGGCCTCGACGAGCGCCGCGAGCAAACGGTCACCACCGGGCGGTACCGTGCCCGCCGCCACGAGCTCCGCCAGAGTGAACGCCCTGGGTCGCACGACCCGCAGCGAAAGGCAGGTCGATCCCACCGACACCGGCGGAAGGACCGCGTGCATGCGAGTGCCGTCGGGCAGCCGCGCGTCCACCCACGGCCGGGCGTCGTCGAGCCGCCGGCCGGCCACCGCCGCGAGTCGCTGAGCCAGCCTCCGGACGGCCGCGGCATCCTGGAAGGCGACCCGGGTCAGCTCCAGTCCTCGCCCCCTGTCGACCCACACCCGGTCCGGAGCGGACACCAGCACATCGGTGACCATGGGATCGGTCAGCAGCCGCTCGAGCACTCCGGTGCCGACCAGTTCACCCCGCAGTTCCTCGGCGGTGTGAAGCACGTCGGCATCGCCCAGCAGGCGGCCCTGGGCCCTGAGCGCGGCCGCGACCCCGGCGGGGGTCGGCTCCGCACCACTGCTGGCGAGCCGCTGTCTCACGGCATCGAGCAACTCGGCCGTCATGACGCACCGCCTCCGCCCGAACTGACCGGGACACCGTCGCGGAGGCCGGGATCGGCCAGATCCCAGAAGGCTCCGCAGAATCGGGCCAGCGCGCCCCGGGGATTCCCACCCGGGGGCACGCCGTTGTCCTGGGCGGACGACAGCCCTGTTTCCACCGGGAGTTCGCCCGCGAGCGGCAGTCCGAGCGCCTTGGCGACCCAGTGCTCGTCCAGACCCGCCGTGTACGGCCCCCTGGCCACGACCCGGAGATCGTTCAGGACCATGCCGGCGGCCGAGGCCACGCGTTGGGCCGCCGCCACCGCTCGCAGCTCACCCGGCACGACCAGCAGCCCGACGTCCAGTTGGGCCAGGGCCTCGGCCACCCCTTCGTCCACCCGCCGAGGCAGATCCACGACCACCACTCCGCCGAGCCGCCGCCCGGCGGAAAGCACCGAGCGCATGGCCTGCGGAGGCACGACGACCTCGTCCTCCCGGTCCCAGCTGAGCACTCGCAGTCCGTGCAGGGCAGGCAGGGACTCCTCCAACGCCCCACCGCCCAGTCTGCCTTTCGAACGCGCGAAATCCGGCCATCGCAAGCCTTCCGACGCCTCACCACCGAGCAGTACGTCGATGCCGCCTCCCAGAGGATCGCCGTCGATCAACAATGTCCTGCGCCCAGTACGCGCCGCCGTCACGGCGAGGGCGCAGGCCAGCGTGGACGCCCCGGAACCACCCCGCCCGCCGAGCACCCCGACGGTGAGGGCAGGCCGGCCCGTACCTTCCACGGCATTGGCGATCTGATCGACGAGCCACGACTCGGAGTCCGGCAGCCGAAGCACGTACTCGGCCCCGATCTCCACGGCGCGCCGCCACACGTCGGGGTTGTCCTGGTCCCTTCCGACCAGCATGACCCCAGGCCTTCGCGACATGGCACGGCACTTCGGCGCCGCGTCGTCGCCAACGAGCACCATCGCTGCCCGCTCCCAGTCGCCCCTCTCGGCGGGCGGCCCGTGGCGCACTTCGGGTACCGCCCCCGCCGCCGCGCACAACCTGAGCAGGTCGTCCAGGACCTCCGCGTCCTCGGTCAGGATCAAAGGCCCGCTCCGCCGGTCCCCGGTGTCCGGAGGAGTCTCGTCAGCGAACGATCCAGCCATGATCCCCGCCCCTTCCCGTTGCTCCTTCAGCCGGTTTCGCGACGCCCTCGAGCACTTCCGAGATGCGCGATTCCGGATCCCGCGGACTTCGCGGGTGGAATCAACATGCATCCACGCGGAAAAACTTGTGGATCAAGGTCAGGAACTGTGGACAACGAGAGCGTTGTGAATATCCCGGTAGCTCGTACAGGGGACATTCACAGCGCACCCCTTCCACTACGCAGCGTGACGAGCCATGATCGAGCGGAGCCCACCGAGGCGAAGCCACCGACACCGGCGCGAGGAAAGGGACGAGATGAGCCGCAACCGCGAAGCGCGTCCGGACATGCGACGACCCCCGCCGGGGGGGAGAGCGGGGGTCGTCCCCACGGCCGACTCGGGGGGGGGAGGAGCCGGACCGGGTTAGCACGGTCGCGAACGATCCGTGACTTCCATGGTGTACCCGAGCACCTTCTCAAGCAAACCCACCCACCGGACTTTACGCCGAATGGCGGGCCCCTATGCTCACCATTGTGGAAAACTGCTTCTCGCCGCGCACAGCAGCCTTCTTTGACCTGGACAAGACGGTCATTGCGAAGTCATCGACACTGACCTTCAGCAAGTCCTTCTACCGGGGCGGGCTGATCAACCGCCGCGCCGTACTGCGCACCGCGTACACACAGTTCGTGTTCCTCGCCGGGGGCGCCGATCACGACCAGATGGAGCGCATGCGTGACTACCTCTCGGCCCTCTGCAAAGGCTGGAACGTCCAGCAGGTCAAGGACCTCGTAGCGGAGACCCTGCACGACCTCATCGACCCGATCATCTACGACGAGGCGGCCACCCTCATCGAGGAGCATCACGCCAGCGGGCGCGATGTGGTCATCGTCTCGACCTCCGGCGCCGAAGTCGTCGAACCGATCGGAGAGCTTCTCGGCGCCGACCGGGTGGTGGCCACTCGCATGGTCGTCGGAGATGACGGCTGCTTCACCGGGGAGATCGAGTACTACGCCTACGGGCCGACCAAAGCCGAGGCGGTCAAGGCGCTCGCGGAGTCGGAGGGCTATGACCTCTCCCGCTGCTACGCGTACAGCGATTCCGCGACAGACGTGCCGATGCTCGAGTCGGTGGGGTACCCGCACGCGGTCAATCCGGACAGGGCGCTGCGGCGTGAGGCGACCCTCCGGGAGTGGCCGGTCCTCGTCTTCAACCGGCCGGTCCGACTCAAGCAGCGGCTGCCCGCGTTCTCCATGCCCCCACGACCGGCACTGGCGGCCGCCGCCGCGGTGGGCGCCGCCGCCGTGACCGCTGGGTTGGTCTGGTACGCCAGCCGCCGCCGGGGATCAAGGCAGGCCGCCTGACCCTCGGGCGCTGCACGCAGCCACCGAGGCGCCCCGCCCCCCCTCTGCAAAGGGCCGCTCTCGGTGTCCTGCCCTCGTCTCTCCGCGGGCAGGGCACCAAGGGCGTCCGACTCGCGTCATTTGAACATAAAAGTAAAGAAGTTGAGGCAGGCCTTCCGCTCTCACCGGACGCGGAGTACAAAGGATTCAACGGCCCGCGAGACCAGGGACATCCGAGAGGATCACCTTTCTACGCACCACGGCCCACGGACCGAGCACGAATGCCGAGCACCCACGCGACGTCGACCCGTCGATTACGGGCCAGCCGCACCAGGTGACGGGCAAAGAACCCGACCTGATGGGCGAACTCCGAGGACGCTTGGTAACTCGGCGGACGTGCCAGCGGCGGCACCGCATCCGGTGCCGCCGCATCTCTGTCTCACGACCACAGCCCTCCACCGCAGACTGCCTACGGTCGACCGATGGAAGTGCCGGCGACCGGCGCCTCGCCTCACGACGGCGGCGGGCCGCTGATCCGGCTTCCAGGAACAGCCGGGATCACGCCGCGCCGCGCTGCAGCGCCTCGCAGACCGCCGTGGTCTCCCTCACGCCCAGACCCACCGCACGGCCGCAGTGCGCGATCCAGGCGGCCATCCCTTCCGGCCTCCCCGAGAGATATCCCTCGAATGCCGCGACGTATGCCGCACGGCCCTGCTCGGCATGGCCCACCTCGGCAGGACAGATCGACTTGGGGTCCAGTCCACTTCCCACCAGCACGATCCGCTCGGCAGCCCTGGCCACCAGGCCGTTGTGCGAACAGAAAGGGCGAAGCGCCAGGAGTTCGCCGTGCACCACGGAGGACATCACCAGCGCGGGGGCGGAGCTGCCCTTGATGATCAGCCCGGACAGACCGTCGAGTCTCCCGGCCACCTCCTCGGCGTCCGGGAGCGACGCCTCGATCAGTGGCTCACTGACCACCTCGCCCGCCAGCCGAGGCCGGCCCACCGTGTCGTCGGGCGTGACTCCTCCGGCCGCCACGAGATGCAGTCGCGCCAGCACGCGAAGCGGCGACTGCCGCCAGATGGAGAGAAGTTGGCCCGCCTCAGCGGTGAGTCTCAGGGCCGCCCCGACGGTGCGGGCCTCCTCCTCACCGCTGAAGTCGGTACGCCGACGAACCTCCTCGAGGTTCCAGTCGGCACCCGACAGCGCCGCCGAGCCGCGCGCTCCACGCAAGGCCGCCTCCGCGGTGACCTCGTTGCTGCGCCGCCGCATGACCCTGTGCCCGTAGGCCGCATCCACCGCCTTGCGCACCGAGTCCACCGCTTCGGTCACGCCCGGCAGGCCACTCAGGGCGGCAAGCGGGTCCGAGGAAGTCGTACTCATAAGTAAGGAGGCTACGCGCACCCCGGACAGATGCCGCCCTGGAGTGGCCTTCTTCACGAAGAGCGACCACGAAGAGCGATTGTGCGGCTACCCTAGGTGAACATGAAGATCGCTTTCGTAGGGAAGGGCGGCAGCGGCAAGACCACACTGTCCTCGCTCTTCATCCGCCACCTCGCCGCCAATGAAGCACATGTCGTCGCAGTGGACGCCGACATCAATCAGCACCTCGGGGCCGCCCTCGGCCTGGACGACCAGGAAGCGGCCGCGCTCCCTGCCATGGGGGCGCACCTGCCGCTCATCAAGGACTATCTCCGCGGGAGCAACCCCCGGATCGCATCCGCCGCAACCATGATCAAGACCACCCCGCCGGGAGACGGCTCCCGGATCCTCCGCGTCCGCGAGGACAACCCTGTGTACGACGCCTGTGCCCGCACGGTCGCGCTCGACGACGGAGATGTCCGCCTGATGGCCACGGGCCCGTTCACCGAGTCCGATCTCGGTGTCGCCTGCTACCACTCGAAGGTGGGGGCCGTGGAGCTCTGCCTGAATCACCTGGTCGACGGCCCGGACGAGTACGTGGTCGTCGATATGACCGCGGGGTCGGACTCCTTCGCCTCAGGGATGTTCACCCGCTTCGACATGACGTTCCTGGTTGCCGAACCGACTCGCAAGGGGGTCTCCGTCTATCGCCAGTACAAGGAGTACGCCCGCGACTACGGCATCGCCCTGAGGGTCGTGGGGAACAAGGTGCAGAGCCAGGACGACCTCGAGTTCCTCCGCGAGGAGACCGGCGACGACCTGCTGGTGACCGTCGGTCAGTCCGACTGGGTCCGCTCCATGGAGAAGGGGCGCCCCGCCCCGTTCGAGCTCCTGGAGGCGGACAACCGAATGGCACTGCAAGCCCTGCAGGACGCCGCGGAGGACTCGTACGAACTGCGCGACTGGGGGCGCTACACCCGGCAGATGGTGCACTTCCATCTGAAGAACGCGGAGAGCTGGGGCAACGAGAAGACGGGCGTCGACCTGGCCGCCCAGGTCGACCCCGCCTTCGTTCTGCACGAACATCTCACGGAGACCGCCGCACAGCCCGCCTGAGCGGGCGCCGGCGCAAAGGCCCGCCCTATCCCGCGTCCCCGCCGGGACCGCGGTCCGCCGCCCCGCCCCGCGTTCCGGTGGGCGTGGGGGCGGCCGGGGTCCCGGCGGCAGCCGGTCCCGCCAGGAACGACGCCCAGCCCTGCGCGGGCTTCTGCCCCACCTTCAGGGTTCCCAGCTTCTCGAGTGCCGCCGGGTCCTGGGCATCGAGCCAGTCGGCCAACTGCCGGAAGGAGACACAGCGAACCTCCCGTCGGGTACAGACCGTTCTGATCGTCTCCTCGACCGCGCGCATGTAGGTGCCGCCGTTCCAGGACTCGAAGTGGTTGCCGATGATGAGCGGTGCGCGGTTGCCGTCGTAGGCGCGGTCGAATGCCTGGAGCAGCCCGTCCCTCATCTGGCTCCCCCAGTACTCGTGCTTGTCCGGGTCGCCCTGGGTCGTCGTTCCGGACTGGTTGAACATGAAGTTGTAGTCCATCGAGAGCGTCTCGAAGTCACGGCCCGGCATGGGAACGAGCTGGAGAGGAAGATCCCACAGCCCGTCCTTCCTGGCGGGCCAGACCTGGTTCCCGATGCCACTGGAGTCGTAGCGGAACCCCATGGTCCGCGCAGCCGCGACCATGTTCTTCCGGCCTTCCAGGCACGGGGTGCGGGCGCCGATCAGTTCCCTGTCGTAGTCGAAGGGCAGCGGCGCCTCGGCCTTCAGGGCCGGAGCATTCGTCTTCCAGCCCTTCACGAACGCCTTCGCCTGGCCGATCTCGCTCTTCCACTCCTCGACCGACCAGGTGCCGACCCCACCGTCGGGTCCGCAGAAGTGACCGTTGAAGTGGGTGCCGATCTCATTGCCGTCGAGCCACGCGGCACGCAGCTCCGTCAGCGTGTCACGAATGCCCTGGGTGTCGTTGAACCCGATGTCGGAACGGCCCGCGGCATGCTGGGGCGGGTCGTACAGCGCCTTCTTCTCCTCCGGCAGCAGGTACACCCCGCTCAGGAAGTACGTCATGGTGGCGTCGTACTTCTTCGCGACCGCGCGGAAATGCGAGAACAGCCGCTGGCTGTCCTCACCGGCTCCGTCCCAGGAGAAGACCACGAACTGCGGCGGCCTCTGACCGGGCTCGAGCCGCTTCGGCACGGGCAGCTTCGGCTGCGCTCCGGTGAACGCGGTGGAACCGTCGCCGATGAGGTCGACCGCCGCCTTCGGCGCCGCCGCAGGGGACTTCCCCTGGGCCGGCTCCTTGCCATGGCCGGGGCCCGCGGCACCGGACCCCGGTCCCGAGCAGCCGGCGAGACCCACAGCCAGGGCCGCCACCGCGGCGCCCAAGGCGATTCGCTTCGAGGCGTTCGAGGCGGAAATCATCCGTCCACCTTCTTCCTTGCGGGATTGGTGCACCGAAGTGCCGACACAGCGCGGCCCACCTCACACGCAACCCACAGAAATCAGTAAGACAAAACAGATGAAAAGCTGCTTATTCACTTGATTGAGTGATACATACGGCCAAGTGCCCGAAAGAATGGACAGCTTTCTTTACTCTGCATTACCTTTCATTTACGGATAGTTGATAAATCCCGCCGCTTTGCCCACCGCCGCACGCCGTGACTCACGGCCGCCGTCACTCGAAACACCGCGACCGCGCTGCCCCGGAGGAGACGGGAAACATGTCTGCCTGCACCCCCATCCGCAACGACCGCTCAGCCCGCAGTCCGCACTCGTCCCCGGCCTCGGGAATCAAGCGTCCCCACAGCCCCCCGCCCGGTCGAGGCCGATTCCGGGTTTCGGGAGCGGACCTGTCCGCATCCATCACCGTCTTTTTGATCGCCGTTCCCATGTCGCTCGGCCTCGCCGTCGCCATGGACGCGCCGCTCGCCGCAGGCCTGGTCTCGGCAGCGATCGGCGGCATCGTCGCCGGGGCGCTGGGGGGGACCCCGCTCCAGGTCAGCGGCCCCTCCGCCGGACTCACCGTGGTGACGGCGGAGTTGATCCAGATCTACGGATGGCGCACCACCTGCGCGATCACCGTCGCGGCGGGCCTGCTTCAGATCCTTCTGGGCTCGCTGAGAGCAGCCCGCAGCGCCCTGGCCGTCAGTCCCGCCATCGTGCACGGCACCCTCGCGGGAATCGGGGTCGCCATCGCCCTCGCCCAGCTGCACATCGTGCTCGGCGGAGCACCGCAGAGCTCCGCTCTCGACAACGCCCTCTCGCTGCCCGCCTCCCTGGCACGGTTCGAGCCGGCCGCCCCGCTCATCGGGGCGCTCACGATCGCGCTTCTCATCGCGTGGCCGCGGCTGCCCGGGCGGATCGGAGCCTCTCTGGGCAGAGTTCCCGCCGCCCTCGCAGCCGTGGCGGTCGCAACCGCCGTGGCAGCGGTGGCGACCCCGGGGATCGCCCGGGTGGACCTTCCCTCGTGGCACTCGCACGCGCTGCCCGAGATGCCCAAGGGGCCGGTTGCCGGCCTGGCGGCGGCAGTGCTCACCGTCATGCTCGTCGCCAGTCTCGAGTCCCTGCTCGCCGCAGTCGCAGTGGACAAGCTGGCGGCAGACCGCGCGGCGACCGCCTCGAAGGCCGAGGCGACACCCGCCCCTCCGAAGAAGGCGGACCTCGATCGCGAACTGCGAGCCCAAGGTGTGGCCAACGCCCTCTCGGGACTGGCCGGGGGGCTGCCGGTGTCCGGCGGCGCCGTCCGCAGTTCCGCGAACGTCCGGGCGGGTGCACGGACTCGGGCCTCCACGGTGCTGCACGGCGTCTGGGTACTGCTCGCCGCCTTGCTGCTGGTCACAGCGCTGGAATGGATCCCGCTGGCTGCGCTGGCCGCACTGGTGATGATGGTCGGCATCCAGATGGTCAACTTCGCACACATCCGCAAGGTCCACAGGCACCGCGAGTTCCTGGTGTACGGAGCGACCATCAGCGGTGTGGTGCTCGTCGGCGTGCTCGAAGGGGTGGCCATCGGCATCGTCGTCGCGGTGGCCGTCGCCCTGCACCGGCTGGCCCGGACGCGCATCACTGTGACCGAGAAGGACGGTAGCCACCTGATCTCCGCCCGTGGCCAACTGACCTTTCTGGCCGTGCCCCGTCTGAGCCGCGTCCTCGGACGTATCCCGCACGGGGCCGACGTCGTGGTCGAGCTGGACGGCTTCTTCATGGATCACGCGGCATACGAGGCGATCCAGGACTGGTACGCGGCGCAGACCGCGACGGGTGGCCGGATCGAGTTCACCGGACGTTCGGGAGGCCGTATCGCCGAGCCCGCGTCGGCTGCACACTCCTGTTGTCGCCCGTGGACGCCGTGGCGCAATCACCACTGCCACGACAGCGCGCAGGATGGCGTGCCGGCCATGTCAGGATCCGTCTCGCACCCAGTGACGGTGAAGGCTCCCGTGGCCGGTTCCGGGGACTCTCCCACCCGGCGTGGCGCCCACCGCCTCCTGAGCGGTCTCAGTTCGTTCCAGCGGACCACCGCCCCGCTGGTCCGCGACGAGCTTGCACGGCTCGCCTCCGAAGGACAGCGCCCCTCCCAGCTGTTCCTCACCTGTGCCGACTCGCGCCTGGTGACCAGCATGATCACTGCCAGCGGTCCAGGTGACCTCTTCACCGTGCGCAATGTCGGAAACCTGGTGCCGCCACCGGACCCCGAGGGTGCATCAGGCAACGACGATTCCGTGGCCGCCGCCATCGAGTACGCGGTGGACGTTCTCGGGGTCGAGTCGATCACCGTCTGCGGCCATTCCGGATGCGGTGCGATGCAGGCCCTGCTCGGAGCGGGTCAGGACGACCCCGGGACACCCCTCTGGCGGTGGCTGCGGCACGGCATGCCGAGCCTGCACCGGATGCGGTCCCGCCACCACTCCTGGGCCCGCATCGCGGGACGCATGCCCACCGACGCCGTCGAGCAGCTCTGCCTGACCAACGTGGTACAGCAGTTGGAGCATCTGCGGGCACACGAGTGCGTGGCGCGCAGGCTGGCCGCGGGCACCCTGCAACTGCACGGTATGTACTTCCACGTCGGCGAGGCACAGGCCTATCTGCTGACCGAGGGCGCCAGCTCCGGAACGGGACCCGACGAGGTGTTCGCCCGGGTCGCGCCCGAGGCCGAATGGGAGGAGCCGGACCCCGGTTCCCTCGACCGGCTCACACCGGGCGCCGCGGTCGGAGCCTGAACCACTCCCCTCCCCGGTCCGTGAGACCTTGTGGTCCCGCTTCCGTCGGGCTCGGCCTGCGACGGAAGCGGGGCTCGTACCTCATTACACGAGGCACAGGTCTAAACCAATTCCCGGCAGACACTTGTCACCTGGCCCGTGGCCTGATGAGCTGTCCCCCGGGACACAACGGACACCCTGGGAATGGGAGATGTCGTGAGCAACGAAAGCCTGGCCAATCTGCTCAAGGAGGAGCGGCGGTTCGCACCGCCTGCCGATCTGGCCGCGAACGCCAACGTGACAGCGGAGGCGTACGAGCAGGCCGAGGCGGACAGGCTGGGCTTCTGGGCCGAGCAGGCCCGTCGCCTGACCTGGGCCGAGGAACCGACCGAAACGCTCGACTGGAGCAACCCGCCCTTCGCGAAGTGGTTCGCGGACGGCAAGCTCAACGTCGCGTACAACTGCGTGGACCGCCACGTCGAGGCCGGCAACGGCGACCGTGTCGCGATCCACTTCGAGGGCGAACCCGGCGACAGCCGCGCCATCACCTACGCGGAACTCAAGGACGAGGTCTCCCGCGCGGCTAACGCGCTCACCGAACTCGGCGTCGGCAAGGGAGACCGGGTCGCCGTCTACCTGCCGATGATTCCGGAGGCCGCCGTCGCGATGCTGGCCTGCGCCCGCATCGGCGCCGCCCACTCGGTGGTCTTCGGGGGCTTCTCCGCCGACGCGATCGCCGCCCGGATCCAGGACGCCGACGCCAAGGTCGTGATCACGGCGGACGGCGGGTACCGGCGGGGCAAGCCGTCGGCCCTCAAGCCGGCCGTGGACGACGCCGTCTCGCGCATCGACACCGTCGAGCACGTACTCGTGGTCAGGCGCACCGGTCAGGACACCGCTTGGAACGAGGGCAGGGACGTCTGGTGGCACGAGATCACCGCCAGGCAGCAGGCCGAGCACACACCGGAGGCCTTCGACGCGGAGCAGCCGCTCTTCATCCTCTACACCTCCGGCACCACAGGTAAGCCGAAGGGCATCCTGCACACGTCCGGGGGCTACCTGACCCAGGCGTCGTACACCCACCACGCGGTCTTCGACCTCAAGCCCGAAACCGACGTGTACTGGTGCACCGCCGACATCGGCTGGGTGACCGGACACTCGTACATCGTCTACGGCCCGCTGGCCAACGGCGCGACCCAGGTCATGTACGAGGGCACCCCCGACACGCCCCACCAGGGACGCTTCTGGGAGATCGTCCAGAAGTACGGCGTCACGATCCTCTACACCGCGCCCACCGCGATCCGTACGTTCATGAAGTGGGGCGAAGACATCCCCGCGAAGTTCGACCTGTCCTCGCTGCGTGTCCTCGGATCGGTCGGTGAGCCGATCAACCCCGAGGCGTGGATCTGGTACCGCAAGCACATCGGCGCGGACTCCTGCCCGATCGTGGACACCTGGTGGCAGACCGAGACGGGCGCGATGATGATCTCGCCCCTCCCCGGGGTCACCGCGACCAAGCCCGGATCCGCCCAGCGCGCCCTGCCCGGCATCTCCGCAACGGTCGTCGACGACGAGGCTCGCGAAGTGCCGAACGGCGGAGGCGGCTACCTGGTCCTCACCGAGCCGTGGCCTTCGATGCTGCGCACGATCTGGGGCGACGACCAGCGCTTCATCGACACGTACTGGTCTCGCTTCGAGGGCAAGTACTTCGCGGGCGACGGCGCCAAGAAGGACGAGGACGGCGACGTCTGGCTGCTGGGCCGGGTCGACGACGTGATGCTCGTGTCCGGCCACAACATCTCGACCACCGAGGTCGAGTCCGCCCTCGTGTCGCATCCGTCGGTGGCCGAGGCCGCAGTGGTCGGAGCCAACGACGAGACGACCGGCCAGGCCATCGTCGCCTTCGTGATCCTTCGCGGCACGGCGACCGCCTCCGAGGAGCTGGTCGCCGAACTCCGCAACCATGTGGGCGCCACTCTGGGCCCGATCGCCAAGCCCAAGCGTGTCCTGCCGGTGGCGGAGCTGCCCAAGACCCGGTCCGGCAAGATCATGCGGCGTCTGCTGCGCGATGTCGCCGAGAACCGTGAACTGGGCGATGTCACCACGCTGACGGACTCCTCGGTCATGTCTCTCATCCAGACCCAGCTGCCCTCCGCCTCCTCGGAGGACTGAGGCCCGGGGTACGCGGGTCCCGGGGCGAGGACAGCGCCGAGGACGGCTCCCGCCCGTCACCCTCCCAACACCCGACAGGGGCATCCGGATCTCTCCGGATGCCCCTGTCGGCGATCCGGGCGCGAAAGGCCGTCCGAGGACGGCTGAGCTCGCCAGGCGGCGGACGCCGGCACCGGATACGTTTTCGATGCCCCAGGTAGAGTGAACTTCCAGTCACCGGGCACGTCTGTACGAGTGCCTCGGCGCAGCGATCAGGCAGACCCGTCGGCGATTCTGGTAGATCCGCCGGCGATTCAGGCAGATCCGTCGACGATCAGGCTGATGCGTCGGCACGAACGCACACGACGACAACTGCAGAGAAAAGTCCACAGGGGCGCCGGGAAGTCTGGTCGGCATGTGAGTCCGTCATGCCACCACCACACCAACCGACCCGGAGGTCTCCCCAGTGGCCCCGCCCACCCGCTCGTCCGAGCGCCGCAGCACCCTGTTCGACCGGCTGCCCCTGCCCGAGCGCAACTACGTCGCGGAGGCCCTGCGCACCGAGACGGTCGGCGGCGTCATCCTGCTCGTCGCAGCGGTCGCAGCACTGATCTGGGCCAACACCGCCGGGTCCGGCTATCACTCGGTCAGCGACTTCCACTTCGGTCCCGAGACCCTCGGGCTGGACCTCTCGGTCGCCCACTGGGCCGCGGACGGACTGCTCGCCGTCTTCTTCTTCGTGGCGGGCGTCGAACTCAAGCGTGAACTGGTCGCCGGTGAGCTCCGGGACCCCCGCGCAGCAGCCCTGCCTGTCGCCGCGGCGCTCTGCGGCATGGCGGTGCCCGCGATCGTCTACACCCTCACCACGGTGATCGGGGATGGTTCCCTGTCCGGCTGGGCCGTTCCCACCGCCACCGACATCGCCTTCGCTCTGGCGGTTCTCGCGGTCATCGGCACGTCCCTGCCCGCGGCACTCCGCGCCTTCCTGCTCACCCTCGCCGTGGTCGACGACCTCTTCGCCATCCTCATCATCGCGGTCTTCTTCACCGAGAACATCAATTTCATGGCGCTCGGCGGCGCGGCCGTCGGGCTGGTCGTGTTCTACGCGCTGCTCCGGGCAGAGGTGCGGGGCTGGTACATCTACATCCCGCTCGCGCTGGTCATCTGGGGTCTGATGTACAACAGCGGTGTCCACGCGACCATCGCCGGTGTGGCCATGGGGCTCATGCTGCGCTGCACCCGGCGAGACGGCGAGGAACAGTCCCCGGGCGAGCACATCGAGCACCTGGTGCGGCCCCTGTCGGCCGGCGTCGCGGTTCCGCTGTTCGCCCTCTTCTCGGCCGGCGTCACCCTGAAGGGCGATGCCCTGGCGGGTGTCTTCACCCGGCCCGAGACGCTCGGCGTGGTGCTCGGTCTGGTCGTCGGCAAGACGATCGGCATCTTCGGCGGCACCTGGCTCGTCACCCGTTTCACCAAGGCACAGCTGAACAAGGACCTGGCCTGGGCCGACGTCTTCGCCGTGGCCACACTGGCCGGTATCGGCTTCACCGTCTCGCTGCTCATCGGGGAGCTCGCGTTCGACGGCGATGACACCATGATCAACGAGATCAAGGCCGCAGTACTCATGGGCTCGCTGATCGCCGCGCTGTTCGCAGGTGTACTCCTCAGGCTGCGGGTACGCAGATACAGGGCGCTGTACGACGCCGAGGAACTCGACGAGGACGAATCAGGGGTCCCCGACGTCTACGAGCAGGACGACCCCGAGTACCACCGGCGCATGGCGGTGATCCACGAAAGGAAGGCCGCCGAGCACCGGCGCCTTGCCGAAGAGGCGGGGGCAGCGAGCAACAAGCCGGACAGTCCGGCATGATCTGACATCGGATGTACGGAAGACGAGAGGGAGTCAGGGATGAGCGACCCCGGCAACTACGCGGGCAGCACCGACCGTAGTCTCGGACAGCTGTTCGCCTCGGCCACAGCCGAGATGTCCGCGCTGGTTCACGACGAGATCGCCCTGGCGAAGGCCGAGGTACGGCAGGACGTCAAGCGCGGCGTCATGGGCAGTGTGGCGTTCATCGTCACAGCCGGCCTGCTGATCTTCGCGATCCCGATGCTGAGCTTCGCCGCGGCTTACGGAATCCACAACCTCGGGCTCGGTCTCGCCTGGTCGTTCCTGATCGTGGGCGGTGCCTACATCCTGCTGGGCATCCTGCTCGCCCTCTTCGGATACGCCAAGTTCAAGAAGGTCAAGCCGCCGGAGAAGTCCATCGCGTCCGCCAAGCAGAGCGCGGCCGTGCTCCAGAGCGTCAAGCCGCATCCGCGCCCCGTCGCCACCGCTCGCGCGATCGAACAGGCTCAGGGCAGCACCCTTGCGGACAAGGCCATCGAGAACCGTCCGGTCACGGACAAGGCGCTCCCTGTGACACGCTCGTCCGCATGACCGATCCCGACTTCAGCGCGTACGGCCCGGTGGGGCCGCTGGCCCCGGCTGCGGCGGCGGGCGGCCCCGTCCGTCTCGACGGCCCCTGGACCCACCGCGATGTGGCGGCCAACGGCGCCCGTTTCCACATCGCCGAACTCGGTGACGGGCCCCTGGTCCTCCTGCTGCACGGATTCCCGCAGTTCTGGTGGACCTGGCGCCACCAGCTCACGGCACTGGCCGACGCCGGGTACCGCGCGGTCGCGATGGACCTGCGCGGCGTCGGCGGCAGCGACCGTACGCCCCGGGGCTACGACCCCGCGAACCTGGCGCTGGACGTCACCGGCGTGATCCGCTCGCTCGGCGAGCCGGACGCGGCGCTCGTGGGGCATGACATGGGCGGCTATCTCGCCTGGACGGCCGCCGTGATGCGACCGAAGCTGGTGCGGCGCCTCGTGGTCTCGTCCATGCCGCATCCCCGTCGCTGGCGCTCCTCGATGGTCGCGGATCTGGCGCAGTCCAGGGCCGGATCGCACATCTGGGGCTTCCAGCGGCCCTGGGTGCCGGAACGTCAGCTGGTGGCGGACGACGCCGCGTTGGTGGCCCGGCTCATTCGGGACTGGTCCGGCCCGCGCACGCCGGAGTTCCCCGACGACTGCACCCTGGACGTCTACCGGCGCGCGATGTGCATCCCGTCGACGGCGCACTGCTCGATCGAGCCGTACCGGTGGATGGTGCGTTCCCTGGCGCGTCCGGACGGCGTGCAGTTCAACCGCCGGATGAAGCGCCCCGTGCGCGTGCCCACGCTGCACCTCCACGGCTCCCTGGACCCGGCGATCCGCACACGCAGTGCTGCGGGGTCGGGCAGGTACGTCGAGGCGCCCTACCGTTGGCGACTTTTCGACGGTCTGGGGCACTTCCCCCACGAGGAGGATCCGGTCGGATTCTCGACCGAACTCATCAACTGGCTCAAGGATCCCGAGCCCGACAGGTAGTCCGGGCGCACACCTGTCCGACGAACAGCCAATTGCCTTCCGCATAAGCCAATTGGCCGAGTCGCGCGCGATTACCGACCTTGGGTCACGGGCAGACGTCGGGGTATGGGCTGGACGCGCGACTTCAATGACGTAGCACGCAACCGCCGCTCGACCGCTCTCGTCGGTCCGGGCACTCCTGAGGGGGACGGCTCACCGAGCCGGGTGCATGAGGTGAACGATTTCCACGAGCTCAGGCTCGGCATTCCGCGCATTCTCCACCGCCGGGCCCGCTGGGTCTCGGCGCGGCTGCGCCATCCCCGCGGGTGACGAAGCCTGCACGGACGAACGAAGCCGACACGGACGCCGACGCGGACGAAGCAGACGCGGACACAGCCGACACCGGGACGACACGTCGTCGGGGGATCGGGCCCTGGGCCGACCGGCCCGGGGCCTGTCCATGGCATCCGTACGGCGAGCCCGGAACCACTGTCCGGCGTCGCACGGCGCGCCGGACGTTCCCGACCCGTCGGTGCCCTCGCGTCGGCCCCCCGAGCCCTCGGGCCCCCGACGGCCATGTGGCGGCCCGGGAGGGGACCCGCTGGGGGTGCGGGCAGCGGGCGTCCCTCTCAGGACGCGCGGCGGCGCGGCTGCTCGCTCAGAGCGCGCAGCCCTGGCTGTCGACCTCCTGGGCCGCGGACCTTCCCAGCTCGATGTCCTTGCGGATCTCGTCGGCGGTCAGCGCGTAACCCGTGTCGGGGTCGTCGAGGGACTTGGCGAACACCACTCCGTACACCTTGCCGTCCGGGGTGAGCAGCGGGCCGCCGGAGTTTCCCTGCCGCACGGTCGCGAAGAGTGAGTACACGTCGCGGCGTACGGTGCCCCGGTGGTAGATGTCCGGGCCGTTCGCATCGATCCGGCCCCGGATGCGGGCGGAACGCACGTCGTAGGCGCCGTTCTCCGGGAAGCCGGCCACGATCGCGCTGTCGCCGCTCCCCGCGTCGTCGTCGGCAGCGGTGAAGCGCAGGGGCCGGGCGTCCAGGTCAGGCACGTCCAGTACGGCGATGTCCCGCTGCCAGTCGTAGAGCACGACCTTCGCGTCGTACAGACGCCCCTCGCCCCCGATCTGGACGGTGGGCTCGTCGACACCGCCGACCACGTGGGCGTTGGTCATCACGCGGCGGTCGGAGAAGACGAACCCCGTCCCCTCGAGCACCTTGCCGCAGCCCGGTGCCATACCCACGACCTTCACGATGGACTTCTTGGCGCGCTCCGCGACGGGGCTCCCGACCAGGGCCGGGTCGGGAGGGTCGACCTCGGTGATGGGCTCGTTGGCGAAGGGGCTGAAGACCTGCGGGAAGCCGTTCTGCGCCAGCACGGAGGAGAAGTCCGTGAACCAGGTCGAGGCCTGATCGGGCATCACCCTCGACACCCCGAGCAGGACCGAGGAGCTTCGTACCTCCTTGCCCAGCGTCGGCAGCGAGGTGCCTGCCAGCGCGGAGCCGATGAGCCAGGACACCAGGAGCATGGCCACGACGTTGACCAGGGAGCCGCCCGTGGCGTCCAGGGCGCGCGCAGGCGACCAGGTGATGTGCCGGCGGAGCCGGTTGCCGAGGTGGGTGGTGAGGGCCTGGCCCACCGAGGCGCACACGATCACGACCACGACCGCGACGATGGCTGCGGTGGAGGAGACCTCCGCTCCGTCGGTCACCTGGTCCCAGACGACCGGCAGCAGGTAGACGGCCACGAGGCCGCCGCCCAGGAAACCGATCACGGACAGGATGCCGACGACGAAGCCCTGGCGGTAGCCGATGACCGCGAACCACACGGCACCGACGAGCAGCAGGATGTCCAGCACGTTCAACGTCTATAGCCTCGCAGATTCGTCACCTGGCCCGTCCGGAACGACGGGGTCCGGGCCAGGCCCGGAACAGCGCAGCAGGGAGTCAGCCTGTCATGCGCGCCAGTCGAGCGGCACCTGTCTGGCCCTGTCCCAGGGGCGTTCCCATCCGGCGTAGTGCACAATCCTGTCGATCACACCGGCTGTGAACCCCCAGACCAGAGCGGATTCGACCAGGAACGCGGGGCCTCGGTGCCCGCTCGGATGGACCGCCGTCGCCCGGTTCGCGGGGTCCGTGAGATCCGCCACGGGGGCGGTGAAGACCCGGGCGGTCTCGGCCGGATCCACGGCGCCCACCGGGCTGGGGGTGTGCCACCACCCCAGGACGGGTGTGACGACGAAGCCGCTCACCGGGATGTAGAGCCGGGGAAGCACGCCGAAGAGCTGCACCCCGCTCGGATCGAGCCCGGTCTCCTCCTCGGCCTCGCGCAGTGCCGCTCTCAGCGGGCCTGTGGTCGTGTGGTCGCCGTCCTCGGGGTCGAGGGAGCCCCCCGGGAACGAAGGCTGGCCGGCGTGCGCGCGCAGCGTGCCGGAGCGCTCCATCAGGAGGAGCTCCGGGCCTCGCTCCCCCTCGCCGAAGAGGACCAGTACGGCCGACTGACGGCCTGCACCGTTCTTCGGAGGGAGGAAGCGGCTGAGCTGCTGGGCCTCGACCGTCCGCGCCGCTCGGGCCACGGGCTCGAGCCAGGCGGGCAGACCGTCGGCGGAGACGGCGATCTCGCCGTCGCGGCGGGCCGCAGTCCCGGTGGTGGCCGCGTCGGCCGCGGCCCTTGTGCTCCGTGCGTGCGTCATGGACACCCCCGTCGTGGCAACGCCTGCGGCCGGCCGTTTCGTTCCGCCGGGGGCGGCACCGATTCGCCACGCAGATCCGGCCGACGGTGCCGCGCGGAGAGGCCGTTCACCCCGCTCCCAACGGCGGGGCGGGGCTGCCCGGATAGTCCGGGGGCGGGCTGAGCCGCTGGCCCGGCCTGCCGCCCATCTCGTACTTCAGCAGCTTCTTCGCCTTCTCCGGGTCCGTCTCGCCCTCGCCGTAGGCGGGACAGAGCGCGGCGATGGGGCATGCGCCGCAGGCGGGCTTACGGGAGTGGCAGATGCGGCGGCCGTGGAAGACCACCCGGTGCGAGAGCATGGTCCATTCGCTCTTCGGGAAGATGGCGGCGATCTCCGCCTCGACCTTCTCCGGGTCCTCCTGCTCCGTCCACTTCCACCGGCGGACCAGCCGGCCGAAGTGGGTGTCCACGGTGATGCCCGGCACGCCGAAGGCGTTGCCGAGGACGACGTTGGCCGTCTTGCGTCCGACACCGGGCAACTTCACCAGGTCCGCGAGCCGCCCCGGAACCTCCCCTCCGAAGTCGTCCCTGAGCGCGGCGGACAGCCCCATGAGGGAACGCGCCTTGGCACGGAAGAAACCGGTCGGCCGGATGATCTCCTCCAGCCGCTCGGGCACCGCCGCGGCCATGTCCTCCGGCGTCGGGTAGGCGGCGAAGAGCGCGGGGGTGGTCTGGTTGACCCTCAGGTCGGTGGTCTGGGCGGAGAGGACCGTGGCCACCAGCAGCTCGAACGGGTTGCGGAAGTCCAGCTCCGGATGGGCGTACGGATAGACCTCCGCGAGCTCGCGGTTGATCCGGCGCGCGCGGCGGACCATCGCCAGATGCGATTCCGGCTTCGCCGCCGAGGATCTGGGGGCCGTGGAGCTCGCGGACGAGGACTTGGCGGCCGCTCCCGGGCGCTTGCCCGGTGGTCCGGCAGGACGCCTCGGCTGATCGCCGGAGGGCTTCGCCGACGCCTTCCCGGCGGATCGCTTCACCGCTTTTGCACTAGTTCGCCCGCCCTGTTCGCCCACAGCGGAATTCTTGTCCTGCGACACCCCATCAGCCCCCTCTGCCTGCGCTGTCACCGGCGTTCCGGACACCCGCCCAGCCTAGAGCCAGGGGCCGACATCCACCCCTGTCGCCACCTGTCCACGCCCGATCGGCCCCCCTGCCGTAGGGTCCGGCACGCCCGTGCGTCAAACTGGTTTGTGATCGATCGCACTGTTTTACCGTCCGGCATCATGGAAACCACGCTTCCCTGAACAGGCCGACAAGGAGAGAACTCGTGGACGACGTTCTGCGGCGCGCCCCGCTTTTCGCGGCGCTCGATGACGAGCAGGCCGCGGAGCTCCGCGCCTCGATGAGTGAGGTGACCCTCGCGCGCGGCGACGCGCTGTTCCACGAGGGCGACCCGGGCGACCGCCTGTACGTGGTCACCGAGGGCAAGGTGAAGCTCCACCGCACCTCTCCCGACGGACGGGAGAACATGCTGGCCGTCCTCGGCCCCGGCGAGCTGATCGGCGAGCTGTCGCTGTTCGACCCGGGTCCGCGTACGGCGACCGCGTCCGCGCTGACCGAGGTCAAGCTCCTCGGTCTCGGACACGGAGACCTGCAGCCCTGGCTGAACGCGCGCCCCGAGGTGGCCACCGCCCTGCTGCGCGCCGTCGCCCGTCGGCTGCGCAAGACCAACGACCAGATGTCCGACCTGGTCTTCTCCGACGTGCCCGGCCGTGTCGCGCGGGCGCTCCTCGACCTGTCGCGCCGGTTCGGCGTGCAGTCGGAGGAGGGCATCCACGTCGTGCACGACCTGACGCAGGAGGAGCTGGCGCAGCTGGTCGGCGCCTCCCGCGAGACGGTCAACAAGGCCCTCGCGGACTTCGCGGGCCGCGGCTGGCTGCGGCTCGAGGCACGCGCCGTCATCCTGCTCGACGTGGAGCGGCTGGCCAAGCGCTCCCGCTGAGGTCCCGGACGTACGGCGCCCTCACCGGCTGCCGCGGTGCGCCCGGCGTGCGTGCGCCCTCACCGGCACCGCGACGTCCCGGACACACACCTCTCGCCTGAGGCCCCACCGACCGGTGGGGCCTCAGGCGCGGAACGGCCGGTCAGATCAGTCCGTGCTCCCGCAGGTACTCCATCTGGGCCCGCACCGACAGCTCGGCCGCCGGCCAGAGGGAGCGGTCGACGTCGGCGTACACCGCCGCCACCACCTCGGAAGGCGTCAGGTGCCCCGCTTCGACGGCGGTCTCGACCTGGGCCAGGCGGTTGGCCCGGTGGGCCAGGTAGAACTCCACCGCACCCTGCGCGTCCTCGAGCACCGGTCCGTGCCCGGGGAGAACCGTGTGCACCCCGTCGTCGACCGTCAGCGAACGCAGTCGCCGCAAGGAGTCCAGGTAGTCGCCGAGCCTCCCGTCCGGGTGCGCGACGACGGTCGTGCCACGCCCGAGAACCGTGTCCCCCGTCAGCACCGCGCGGTCGGCCGGCAGGTGGAAGGAGAGCGAGTCGGCCGTGTGCCCCGGAGTGGGGACGACCCGGAGCTCGAGCCCGCCGGTGGTGATCACGTCACCGGCCGTGAGCCCTTCGTCTCCGAGCCGCACGGCAGCGTCAAGGGCACGCACCTCGGTCCGCGTGAGTTCGGCGAACCTGCCGGCGCCTTCCGCGTGGTCCGGGTGCCCATGGGTGAGCAGGGTGAGGCCGACCCGCCTCCCCGACCTCTCGACTGTTTCGACGACCGCCCGCAGGTGTATCTCGTCGAGCGGGCCGGGGTCGATCACGACCGCCAGGTCGGAATCGGGTTCCGCCACGATCCAGGTGTTCGTGCCGTCCAGGGTCATCGCCGAGGGGTTGGGAGCCAGGACGTTGACGGTCCGGGCGGTGGCGGGGCCGGAGAGCGCCCCGCCGCGTGGCTGCCCGGGCAGCACGGCCGCGTCACTCATCGGAGCCTCCGTCCGCGGCACCCTCGTGCCCGGGGACGCCGCTCACGGGCGGTGAGCCGGCCCCTTGCGCGGATCCCCTCCCGACGTGCTTCGTGAACTCCTCGTGCCCGGGCCAGCTGAGCACCAGCTCGTCGCCTTCCATACGGGCTTCTGCCAGAACCGGGGCGAGGTCCTGCGAATCCGCCGCCTTCAGGGCCTCCTCGGCCGTTCCGTAGGGCGTCAGCGCCCGCAGGGTCGCCACCGTGGGCGGCATCATCAGCAGTTCGCCCCTGTCGTAGCCGTGGGTGGCGTCGGCGGGCCGGATCCACACCGTCCGGTCGGCCTCACCGGAGGCCCCCAGCGTTCGCTGCCCCTCCGGCAGCGCGGCGACGAAGAACCAGGTGTCATAGCGTCGCGGTTCGAACGCCGGAGTGATCCAGCGGGCCCAGGCGGCCAGCAGGTCGGAACGCAGCACCAGACCGCGGCGGGCGAGGAACCCGGCGAAGGACAGCTCGTGGGCGACCAGTGCTTCGCGGTCGGCCTCCCAGTCGGCGCCCGTGGTGTCGCTCACGACGGTCTCGGCGGTGGGACCGGCCAGCAGGACGCCGGCCTCCTCGTACGTCTCCCGGACGGCGGCGCAGACCACCGCCTGCGCCTCCGCTGCCGTGGCGACGCCCAGACGCCCGGCCCAGGTCTCCAGCGAGGGGCCCGCCCATCCCACGAGCTGATCGTCGTCGCGCGGGTCGACCCCGCCACCCGGATAGGCGTACGCACCCCCGGCGAAAGCCATCGAGGTCCGTCTGCGCAGCATGTGGACCCGCGGACCCCCGGCGCCCGTCCCCGGCGCGGAGTCCCGGAGCAGCATCACGGTGGCCGCCCGCCTGGGGGTCACGGCTGTCAGCTCGCCGCTGGCGAGTGCCCGGATCCTGGCGGGCCATTCCGGTGGGTACCACTGACCGTTGGACATGGCCGGAGGCTATCCGGTACCGCGCCGATGTTCGAGGGGTCCTGGACCAGGCGTCCGGCCAGGTCATACGTGTGCCCTCCGGTGCCGGCCCGCTGGGACGCCGCCCCTGTCCCCGTGCGCGGGAGGCCCTGACGCACCGATCCCGCCCGGTCTCAACCGGGCGGGATCGAAGATGTGCTGGGCCGGGCGTGCGAGCTCAGGCGTCGACGAGCTCGACCTGCACCTCGACCTCCACAGGAGCGTCCAGCGGCAGCACCGCGACGCCCACCGCGCTGCGGGCGTGCACGCCCTTGTCTCCGAGGACCGCGCCGAGCAGTTCGCTCGCGCCGTTGATCACGCCGGGCTGACCCGTGAAGTCGGACGCCGAGGCGACGAACCCCACGACCTTCACGACGCGCGCGATCCGGTCCAGGTCACCGGCGACCGACTTGACGGCCGCCAAGGCGTTGAGCGCACAGGTCTTGGCCAGTTCCTTGGCCTCGTCCGCCGTCACCTCCCCGCCGACCTTGCCGGTCACCGCGAGCTTGCCGTCCACCATGGGGAGCTGGCCGGAGGTGTAGACGTACACCCCGGACCGCACGGCGGGCTGGTACGAGGCCAGCGGCGGCACCACGTCCGGGAGGGTGAGGCCCAGTTCGGCGAGCTTCGCCTCGACGGCGCCCGCCACTACGGCTTCTCCCGCTTCAGGTAGGCCACGAGCTGCTCGGGGTTGTTCGGGCCGGGAACGACCTGGACCAGCTCCCAGCCGTCCTCGCCCCAGGTGTCCAGAATCTGCTTGGTCGCGTGCACGAGAAGGGGCACGGTCGCGTATTCCCACTTGGTCATGGGCCCGACTGTAATGCCTGGCACAGGCGGCCTCGTGCGTAGCCTGCCTGCCGACTGGTTAGGCTCGAAGACGTGAGCAGGTTCCAGGTCGTCAGCGGCAAGGGCGGGACCGGTAAGACCACGGTCGCCGCCGCACTCGCGCTCGCCCTCGCGACCGAGGGCAAGCGCATCCTTCTCGTCGAGGTCGAGGGCCGGCAGGGCATCGCCCAGCTCTTCGACACCGAACCGCTCCCCTACGAGGAGCGCAGGATCGCCGTCGCACCGGGGGGCGGCGAGGTGCACGCCCTGGCCTTGGACGCGGAGCGGGCGCTCCTGGACTACCTCCAGATGTTCTACAAGCTGGGCAGCGCCGGCCGGGCGCTGAAGAAGATCGGCGCGATCGACTTCGCCACGACCATCGCCCCTGGGGTCCGGGACGTCCTGCTGACCGGCAAGGCGTGCGAGGCGGTACGCCGCAAGGACAAGCAGGGCAGGTTCGTCTACGACCACGTGATCATGGACGCGCCGCCCACCGGTCGCGTCACACGCTTCCTCAACGTGAACGACGAGGTGGCCGGGCTGGCCCGGATCGGCCCCATACACAACCAGGCACAGGCCGTGATGCGGGTCCTGAAGTCCCCCGAGACCGCGGTCCACCTGGTCACGCTGCTGGAGGAGATGCCCGTCCAGGAGACCGCGGACGGCATCGCCGAGCTGCGGGCCGCCGAACTGCCCGTGGGGCGGGTCGTGGTGAACATGGTGCGTCCTCATCTGCTAGACGAGGACGCCCTGCGCACGGCGTCGGGAGGCCGCCGCAAGGAGATCGCCAAGACGCTGACCAGCGCCGGAGTGACAGGTTCCGCGGGCCTGGTGAGGCCGCTGGTCGAGCAGGCCGCCGAACACGCCCAGCGCGTGCGCCTGGAGCGTGAGCAGCGCGCGGTGCTGACCGGTCTGGGGCTGCCGATGGCCGAGCTCCCGCTGATGGGCGAGGGAGTGGGTCTGTCCGCGTTGCACGAGCTGGCCGAGGAGTTCCGCAAACAGGGCGTCGGCGACGACAGCGCGGACGCGGCGGGCGAGGCGCCCCGGGGCGGGAAGCGCGGTTCGGGAAGAAGGATGGGGTCATGACACCGGGCACCGGTACGGCAGAGACCGGCGACGCGCAAGGGCTGGCGACGGACGCGCTGCTGGACGACCCGAAGATCCGGATCGTCGTCTGCTGCGGCTCCGGCGGCGTCGGCAAGACCACGACCGCGGCGGCACTCGGCGTACGGGCGGCCGAACGGGGCCGCAAGGTGGTCGTCCTCACCATCGATCCGGCCCGCAGGCTCGCTCAGTCCATGGGCATCGACCGGCTGGACAACGTTCCGCGGCGGGTCGACGGCGTCGAGGGTGAGGGCGAGCTGCACGCCATGATGCTCGACATGAAGCGCACCTTCGACGAGACCGTCGAGGCGCACACCGATGCCGAGCGGGCCCGCGCCATCCTGGAGAACCCCTTCTACCAGTCCCTGTCGGCCGGCTTCGCGGGCACACAGGAGTACATGGCCATGGAGAAGCTCGGCCAGCTGAGGGCGCGCGACGAATGGGACCTGATCATCGTCGACACCCCTCCGTCCCGTTCGGCGCTGGACTTCCTCGACGCGCCGAAGCGTCTCGGTTCCTTCCTGGACGGGAAGTTCATCCGGCTGCTGATCGCCCCGGCGAAGATCGGCGGACGGGCCGGGATGAAGTTCCTCAACGTCGGGATGTCGATGATGACGGGCACGCTCGGCAAGCTGCTCGGCGGGCAGTTCCTGAGCGACGTACAGACCTTCGTCACGGCGATGGACTCCATGTTCGGCGGATTCCGCACCCGGGCCGACGCGACGTACAAGCTCCTCCAGGCTCCCGGCACCGCCTTCCTCGTCGTGGCGACGCCCGAGAGGGACGCGCTGCGCGAGGCCGCCTACTTCGTCGAACGGCTGGCAGCCGAGGACATGCCGCTGGCCGGTCTCGTCCTCAACCGGGTGCACGGCAGCGACGCTTCGCGGCTCTCCGCCGAGCGCGCGCTGGCCGCCGCAGAAAATCTTGAAGGCTCCCGCATTGTGGATCAGGCGGCCGGGAAGGCTGGCTTTGGTGACACGGCGGACCGGGTCGCCGCCACCTCTCCCGAGGCGCCGGAGTCCTCCCTCCCCCCGGAGGACGACGAGTCGCATCCGCACGAGCCGCCACAGCAGGAGCCGCCCCAGCACGACCGGTCGTCGCACAACGCCGAACAGCGTGGCCGGAAGTCCTCAGGTCCGTCGGGTCTGCCCTCGGACACCGCTGAATCGCCCACAGCAACCAGGCACGACAGCCACGACGCGGAGGCCGATTCGACCGAGCTGTCCGTCGAGCAGCTGACCGCGGGGCTGCTGCGCCTGCATGCCGAGCGGATGCAGGTCGTCGCGCGCGAACAGGACACGCGCGACCGCTTCACCGTGCTCCATCCCGAGGTCCCCGTGACCGAGGTGGCCGCGCTGCCGGGTGACGTGCACGACCTCTCAGGCCTCAGGGCCATCGGGGAACGGCTCGCGGCCGGCTCGGCGTCCGACACGGCCGGGACCGTCTAGCCGGCAGCCCGGGCGAGGCACAGGGAGAAACCACCGGTCCTGCCGGGGGCTCCCTCCCGGGGCTCTCACCCGACGGCGGCGAACGTCTCGTGCAGTTCGTCGTCGTGCAGATCGTCATCGAGGCCCACCGCTGCGGGCAGCATGCCCGTGGACCGCTCGTACTCACTGCGCGCGGTCTCCAGCAGCCGGCGCCAGGACGTCACGGTGGGCCGCCGTCGCAGCAGTGCGCGGCGTTCCCGCTCCGTCATCCCACCCCACACGCCGAACTCGACGCGGTTGTCCAGCGCGTCGGCCAGGCACTCGGTGCGCACCGGGCATCCGGTACACACCGCCTTGGCCCTGTTCTGCGCTGCCCCTTGTACGAACAGTTCATCCGGATCGGTAGTGCGACAGGCTGCCTGCGCACTCCAGTCGGTTACCCAGCCCATACCGGCGCCGTCCTCTCCCGAATCGAGGCTCCCCCACGGCGGCAGAGGCATATTCACCGCTGCCAGTTGAGGACGTTACGGAAGGTGGCGACAGCACAACACCCCCTTCGGGCCCAATCTTGAATGGCCCGAACGGACTATGCGTACGCGGCGGATCACCCAGAGGAGTGACGCGAGGACATGCGTGACCATCCCTAATGAATCGGGACACAGAACCCAATTCGGAACGGACATTCAGCGACAGATGAGGCGAATTCGGGGGCGCCTCGGCGGTTGGCTGAATTCTGCAGTGGGCGGTGCAGAGGGGTTGATGCACCAACAGACTGCTGTGACAGTTGAGAGCAGCTTAGGCCAAGGCCTATACGCGTGTCCGGCGAATCAGAACGTAGGCTGCCCTCATGCCAAAGAAGCGCTCAGGCGGGGGTCTGACGACGACCCAGCAGGCCGCCAAGTTCCTCGGTGTCGCCGCGCTCTCCGGAGCTGTGCTCGCAGGCATCGCGCTGCCGGCCGCCGGCGCACTCGGGCTCGCGGCCAAGGGGACGGTCGAGGGATTCGACGAGATCCCCTCCAACCTCAAGACGCCGCCGCTGAGCCAGCGGACCAAGATCCTCGACAGCGAGGGCGGCACGATCGCCACCGTCTACTCCCGTGACCGCACGGTCGTCCCGCTCAAGGACATGTCCCCGTACATGCAGGACGCGATCATCGCGATCGAGGACTCCCGCTTCTACGAACACGGGGCCGTCGACCTCAAGGGCATCCTGCGTGCGCTGAACAGCAACGTCCAAGCCGGCGGCGGCACTCAGGGAGCCTCGACGCTCACCCAGCAGTACGTGAAGAACGTGTTCGTCGAGGAGGCGGGCGACGACCCGGAAAAGGTCGCCGAGGCCACCCAGCAGACCCTGGGACGCAAGGTCAAGGAGCTCAAGTACGCGATCCAGGTCGAGGAAGAGCTCGGCAAGAAGAAGATCCTCGAGAACTACCTCAACATCACGTTCTTCGGGCAGCAGGCGTACGGCGTCGAGGCGGCTTCCCAGCGCTACTTCTCCAAGCACGCCAAGGATCTGAAGGTGGAGGAGGCCGCGATGCTGGCCGGCCTCGTCCAGTCGCCGACCCGCTACGACCCGGTCAACGACGCGGAGGAGGCGACCAAGCGCCGCAACATCGTGCTGCAGCGCATGGCGGCGGTCGGCAGCATCTCCCAGAGTGAGGCGGACAAGGCCATCGCCAGCCCGCTCAAGCTGAAGGTCAGCAAGCCGAAGAGCGGCTGCATCACCGCTGTCAGCGGCTCGGGCTTCTTCTGCGACTACGTGCGCAAGACGATCCTGACCGACCCGGTCTTCGGGAAGACCGAGGAGGAACGCACCAAGCTCTGGAACCTCGGCGGGCTGACCATCCGGACCACGCTGTCGCCGCAGGCGCAGCAGGCGGCCGACGACGCGGCGACCTCCAAGGTCGACAAGACCGACAAGATCGCCGCGTCTGTGGTGCAGGTCGAGCCCGGCACGGGCAAGATCCTCTCGATGGCCCAGTCCAGGCCGTACGGCCTGGACCAGAAGAAGCACGAGACGGTGCTGAACCTGGCGGTCAGCAACAAGATGGGCGGGAGCACCTACGGCTTCCAGGTCGGCTCCACGTTCAAGCCGATCACCGCCGCCGCCGCCCTGGAGAAGGGCATCAGCCCGGCACAGACCTTCGACACCCCGTGGAAGATCTCCCTGCCGCTGGACGAGTACCGGACCTGCGACGGCGGCCCCGCCGGCGGTGGTGACTGGTCGGTCCAGAACGAACTGGAATCCGAGAAGGGCTCGTTCGACATGACGAGCGCCCTCGGCAAGTCCATCAACACCTACTTCGCGAAGCTTGAGCAGCGGGCCGGTCTCTGCGAGACGCTCACCATGGCGGGCAAGGTCGGATACCAGCGCGGCAACGGCAAGCCGCTCACGGAGAACCCCTCGATCACCCTCGGTACCACGGAGAGCACTCCGCTCAGCATGGCCACCGCATACGCCACCTTCGCCAACCGGGGCATGTACTGCACCCCCGTCGCGATCGAGTCGATCAAGGACGCCAACGGCAAGAAGCTGCCGATCCCCGAGTCCGCCTGCTCGCGTGCGATGAGCGAGAAGACGGCCGACACCCTCAACCAGATGCTCAAGGGAGTGGTGGAGGACGGCACCGGCACCCTGGCCGGTCTCACCGACCGGGACAACGCGGGGAAGACCGGTACGACGGAGCAGCGCGTGGACGCCTGGTTCGTCGGCTACACGCCGAACCTCTCCACCGCGGTGTGGGTCGGCTCCGACGGCGGCCAGAAGGTTCCGATGTACGACATCACCATCGGTGGTCAGTACTACGACAAGGTCTGCGGTGGCTGCCTGCCGGGCCCGATCTGGAAGACCGCGATGACCGGCGCGCTCAGCGCCTCCGAGACCCCCTCCTTCAACCCGATCGCGGTGCCGCGCGCCAAGGAGAAGGTTCAGGACAAGGAGAAGGACAAGGGGCGTGGCCGCGACCGCGACCGCGACACGGGCGGCGACAACGACAAGCCCGGGGCGGACCCCATCGGCGGCATCACCCTCCCGCCCGGCATCATCGGCGGGAACGACGGTGGCGGGCGGGGCGGCAACGGGCCCTGACCGCTCCGGGTCACGCGAAGAACGACGGAGGGTGCTCCCCGGCCGGGGAGCACCCTCCGTCGTTCACGTACCCTGACCGGCGCCCCGGCACCGGCCCGCGCCGGGCGGGGTACGCGGGCGCCTCCGGGGCGAGGAGTTCCCGGCCTCCGGGGTGAGGGGCCCGTGCTCTCGGACGGGAGGACGCCGGCGTCCGGTCCGGACCTGCGCCCAGCCCGACGCGCAGCCCTGCGCTCAGCCCGCGAGCAGCTTCTTCACGGTGGCAGCCACCCGGCCACCCTCGGCAAGGCCGGCCACCTTCGGATTGACGATCTTCATGACGGCCCCCATGGCCCGGGGGCCCTCCGCGCCGCCCGCCTTCGCCTCCTCCACGGCCTGCGCCACGATCACGTTCAGCTCGTCGTCGGAGAGCTGCTTGGGCAGATAGGCGTCGAGCAGCTCGCCCTCGGCCTTCTCCCGCTCCGCCTGCTCCGTCCGGCCGCCCTGCGCGAACGCCTCGGCCGCCTCACGGCGCTTCTTGGCCTCCTTGGCGATCACCTTCTGCACCTCGTCGTCGGAGAGCTCGCGCGACGTCTTGCCGCTGACCTCCTCCTTGGTGATGGCGGTGAGGGTGAGCCGGAGGGTGGACGAGGTGAGCTCGTCACGCGCCTTCATGGCCGTGGTGAGGTCTTCCTGGAGCTTGGACTTGAGCGTGGTCATGCGGTGATTGTGACAGGTACGGGGCACCTGCCGCCCTCCCGTTTTCGTCCGGCACCACGGCTTCTGCGACGATGGGACCATGCGCGCACGCTACGGAGTACCCCTGAAAGTCACGGCAGTCGGCGCGGCGGTGGGTGCCGCAGGCATCGCGTACGCGGCCGGATTCGAGGCTCGCTCGTTCCGCCTCCGCCGGATCGCCATTCCCGTACTCCCGCACGGGGCACGCCCGTTGCGCGTACTCCAGGTCTCCGACATCCACATGGTCAGCGGTCAGCGCAAGAAGCGCGCCTGGCTCCAGTCGCTGGCGGGCCTGCGCCCGGACTTCGTGGTGAACACGGGCGACAACCTCTCCGACCCGGAGGGCGTGCCCGAGCTGCTCGACGCCCTCGGCCCGCTGATGGAGTTCCCCGGGGTCTACGTCTTCGGCTCCAACGACTACTACGGGCCCAAGCTGCGCAACCCGGTGCGCTACCTCATGGAGAAGGCGCAGGGCAAGCACGGCCTGAACGGCAACGCTCCTGCCGTCGGCGTCGTCCACAACCCGTGGGAGCCCATGCGTGACGCCTTCGACGAGGCGGGCTGGCTGAACCTGTCGAACACCCGGGGCAGGATCAAGGCCGACGGGCTCGAGATCGCCTTCACCGGCCTGGACGACCCGCACATCAAGCGGGACCGGTACGCCGAGGTCGCCGGAGGTCCGGAGACCGGCGCGGATCTCTCGATCGGCGTCGTCCATGCGCCCTACCTGCGCTCCCTGGACGCCTTCGCGGCCGACGGGTACCCGTTGATCCTCGCCGGCCACACCCACGGCGGACAGCTCTGCATTCCCTTCTACGGCGCTCTGGTCACCAACTGCGACCTGGACACCGACCGGGTGAAGGGGCTCTCGGGCCACACGGTCGGTGAGCGGCGCTCCTACCTCCACGTCTCCGCCGGGTGCGGGACGAACCGGTACACCCCTGTCCGCTTCGCCTGCCCGCCGGAGGCGACCCTGCTGACGCTGACGCCCCGGGACTGAGGCCGCGGCCCGGCCTCCGATACCGGATTTCGCCTCCGGGCGCGGGTGGGCTAAGGTTGTCGATGTCGCCGGGAGAACCGGTGGACATCGGGGTGTAGCGCAGCTTGGCAGCGCGCTTCGTTCGGGACGAAGAGGTCGTGGGTTCAAATCCCGCCACCCCGACAGCTGAAACACCAGGTCAAGGGCCTGATCCGCATCGCGGGTCAGGCCCTTGCTGCGTCTCGGGTGATCGTTCGGGAAGAGGCCGGGGAGAGGATCCTGGCCGGCTCCCCCCGCGGGCGGTCTCACGACAGGGGCGGTACGCCTCCCCCGCGTCCGCTCGCACTCTCGTCTCTCGAGCTCCGGTCACCCGCCCGCCCCCGGGGACTGCCTGTGGGCCACGGCTCGGTTAGCACCCGGACGCGGACGGCAGTGCTCCCGGGCAACCGGTCGGCGGTCGCCCATGCGCGGTCTGCGGTACGGCGATGAGGTGGTTGAAGTCGTGGTGCCTGCCAAGCGGCCGTCCAGGCACGTATTGATCTTGCGGCGGATCCGACGCGGGACCGCGAGCCGCTGTTCAGTACCCGTGGGCGATGTGGCCACTCCGACCGCCTTCCCCCTGGGAATCGAGGACTGCCGGTCGTCCCACGGCAGCCTGTCGGTCCGTCGCGGCACGACGGTGCCGCTCTCGGACCGGCTCCCCGTGCGGGATCACCACTCGGCCTGGCCGCTACGCGCAATCGGCAGTCCGCGTACGTCATTTCTGACAGCCCTGGTGCGGCCCTAGCGTCGTGACCACTGCCGTAGCCCGACCTACCAGGGGGTTTCCATGTCCGTATCCGCGGCGCGCCGGCCCGGCCCAGTGCTGTTCATGGTCTGCGTCGCCATCTTCATGTTGATGCTCGACGCGATGGTCGTATCGGCCGCACTGGCCGAGATCCGTGCCGAGTTCCACGCGTCGATCGACGGGTTGCAGTGGGTCGTCGACGCCTACTCCATCCCACTGGCGGGCGTCCTGCTCACGTTCGCCACGCTCGGTGACCGCTACGGGCGCAAGCGCCTGTACGTGGCCGGGATGGTCGTGTTCACCGCCTCCTCGCTCGCCATCACCATGGCGGGCGGCATCGTGGCCCTCGACGTCCTGCGCATGGTGCAGGGCATCGGAGCCGCCATGCTGTTCGCCACGACGCTGCCGCTGCTCGCGGTGGCGTTTCCCGAGGCGAAGCCGCGGGCGAAGGCGATCGGCGTCTACGGGGCCGTCATGGCGAGTGCGACGGTGCTGGGGCCGGTCGTCGGCGGCGGACTGGTCACGCAGTTCGGTTGGCGATCCATCTTCTTCATCAACGTACCGATCGGTCTCGCCATGATCGTGCTGGCCGTGGTGAGGATGCCCGAGGGAGACAGGGGCCCCGAGCACCGCGCCGACTGGTTGGGGTCGGTGCTGCTCACCGGGGGACTCGTGGCCGGGGTGTTCGCCGTGACACGCAGTCACGCCCTCGGCTGGACGTCGGCTGCCGTTCTGTCCCTGACAGCCATCGGTCTGATCCTGCTGGTCGGGTTCTTGTTCCGGCAGACGCGGATCGCGCACCCGCTCTTCGATCTCTCGATGGTCCGCAATCCCGGCTTCACCGGAACCGCGGTGGTGTCGGTCGCACACATGGCCACGCTGATGGCCTCTGCCACGTACCTGGCGCTGTTCCTCATGGGCCAGGGGTACACGCCGCTGGAAATGGGCCTGCGACTGCTGCCGATCAGCGCCTGTGCGATGGTCGCGGCTGCCGTCACTCCGGCCCTCGCCCGGCGCGTCCCGCTCCCGGCCGGAATGACGGGCGCCATGGCCCTGGTGTCCGTCGGCATGTACCTGCTGGGTCACTACGGTGATGACGACGACTGGACCCACTTCCTGCCCGGCATGATTGTCGGCGGGCTGGCCATCGGCGCGCTCACCTCCCTCAGCCAGGCCGCTTCCCTGAACTTCGCCCCGCCGGAGAGGGCCGGGATGTCCAGCGCCACGTTCGCCACTCTGCGACAGGTCGGTCTGGCGATGGGGATCGCCTCGCTCGGCGCCGTGTTCACTCGTGCGGCCACCCGCGGCGTCGAGTCCGGGCTGGCTGCGGCTCCCGAAGCGGCCTCGCTTCCTGAGGACTTGAGGCAGCAGTTCGTCGATCAGGTCGGGTCGGGCTCCGGGCACCAGGTGGCCGCCGCCGTGCCCCCGCAGTTCAGCGAGGTCGTACCCGCGCTGAAGCGGGCGGCGGACAGCGCCTCGATCGACGGGCTGAACGCCCTTGTCGACCTGGGTGCTCTCATCGGGGCCGCGTCCGTGCTCCTCGCGGCCGCCGCTTTCATGATCGGTCACCACCGGGCCGGCCGGGCGCGACAATCGCGGCGGGAATCGCAGCCGCAGACGGTGTCCGTGTGATGGAAGGGGCACCGCTCCCGCTGAAGTATGCGGCGGGAGTGGTGCCCACTTCGCGGCGGAACGCGGTGATGAAGGCGCTGGCGGTCTGATAGCCGACCGTATGCGCGACGCGGGACACCGGATGTCCCGAGCCCAGCAGGGGCAGCGCGGCGTTGAGCCGTTCGTTCGTCCGCCAGCTGCTGAAGCTCACTCCGGTCTCGGCCCGGAAACGGCGCGAGAGAGTGCGCGCCGACGCGCCGACCTCCCGGCCCCATGCCTGCAGATCCCGGGGGTCGGCGGGGTTCTCCTTGATGGACAGGGCGACCCGTAACGCCAGGGGGTCGGTGGGCAGTACGGCCGGGAGCGTGGCGACCGACAGGGGCGTCAGCAGATCCCACAGCACGGCCGTGGCCCGGGCCCGCTGTTCCCCCGCCCGGGCGCCGAGCTGCACGAGGTGACGCAACAGGGGTCCGACCAGCCCCGTGGCGTCGACCACGGTCGGAGCGGGCCAGCGCAGCGGGCAGTCATCGGCCTCGAAGTGCAGCGAGAGCATCGAGGACGAGGAGGAGCCGGGGACGACGGAATGGGCCACGCCGCCCGGTATCCACAGGGCGCGTGAACGCTGCACCACCCAGCGTGCGTGGTCGACCTCGATCGTGAGCGGGCCGCCCGGTGCCCAGGTCAGTTGGTGCTGGGCGTGCTCGTGCGTGCGGACGTCGACGCCCTGCTTGAGCGTGATGACGACGCTCGCGATGGCGTAGGCCGGCCCGCCCACCGTGAAGTGCGTATCCCCCGACACAGGCACCGACTCTAGTGGTCCCCGAGCCGGCTCGGGGCGTGTTCACACTCGACCGGGTCTCGCTTCTCCCGAAGCCGTGATCCGCCCCGCCACCCGTCCCCGGAGGCCGGCCCGGGTCACACCGCTGTGGCGACGGCCCTCCCCTCCCTGGATTCCGGTCCGCGGCGACAAGCGCGAGGGCCCGGCCGGCCCCACTCGATGGGATGCCTGCCGGGCCCTCATGGCACCGGGTGGACGGTGCGGCGATCTCCGCCGCGACCGTCACCGGAAGCGGATCAGGCAGCCGCCGCAGCGCCCTGCGCGACCTGGGCGAGCACCTCGGTCAGCGAAGCGACGACCTCGGCGTCGTCCGCCGGGTGGGTCTCGGCGAAGCGGACCACGGAACCGGGGATGGAGAGCTTGACGTCCTCCAGGACCGCTCCACCCGCGAGACCGGCCGCCTTGCGGGCCTCGTCCTGGGCCCACACGCCGCCGAACTGGCCGAAGGCGGTGCCGACGACGGCGACCGGCTTGCCGGACAGCGCGCCGGCGCCGTACGGGCGGGACAGCCAGTCGATGGCGTTCTTCAGCACGGCCGGCATGGTGCCGTTGTACTCGGGCGAGAACAGCAGGAAGGCGTCGGCACGGCCGGCTGCCTCACGCAGCTGCGCGGCGGCGGCGGCGGGGACGCTGCCCTCGACGTCGATGTCCTCGTTGTAGAAGGGGACCTCGACGAGGCCCTCGTACAGCTCGACGTCGACACCCTCGGGCGCGTGCTTGACGGCGGCCTCGGCCAGCTGGCGGTTGTGGGAGCCGGCGCGGAGGCTGCCGACGAGGGCGAGGATGCGTACAGACATGGGGGAAGCTCCAGGGAGACGGAGACTGCAGAGGTAAGCGGACCATGGTCCGTTTAAAGTTGTACCACCTAAACGGACCGCGGTCCACTTACCTCCGGTCCGCACTACCCTGAAACCATGACCGCTCCCCTCCTCCCGCAGCCCGGGCCCCCGGACCCCGGTGCGGCACGGCCGAATCTCACCATGGCCCCTGCCGACGGGCCGGAGCCGCTGCGGGCGGACGCCGCCCGCAATCGTGCCCTGCTGCTGGACGCCGCGCTGAGCCTCCTGGCCCGCTGCGGCGCAGCCGACCTCACCATGGAGTCGGTGGCGGCGGCGGCCGGAGTGGGCAAGGGCACGGTCTTCCGGCGGTTCAAGGACCGCACCGGCCTGCTCATCGCGCTCCTCGACCACCGCGAGGCCCTGCTGCAGGCGGCGTTCCTCTCGGGGCCGCCTCCCCTGGGCCCGGACGCCCCCGCCGCCGAGCGGCTGCACGCCTTCGGCCCGGCCCTGATGCGCCACGAACGAGAGCACCACGAGCTCATCCTGGCCTCGCGCACCGACCCCCTGCGCACCTTCTCCGTCCCCGCCCAGCGGCTACGGCACAGCCACGTCTCCCTGCTCCTGCGCCAGGCCGGCGCCGAGGGGGAACCCGATCTGCTCGCCCACACCCTGCTCGCCTCGATCGACACCCCCCTCGTCCACCACCTGACATGCGAGCGGGGCCTCGCCGCCGAACGGCTCGAACAGGGCTGGCACGAGCTGCTCAGCCGCTACGGTGTGGCCGGCTGAGCCTGCCGCGCACCTGAACCGAGGCATGGGTCCCGCTGGTACGCCACGCCCCGCCTGAGGCGTCCAGCTGGTCGAGTGCCTGGGGAGTGAGCCCGACGACCACGTCGGACTTCAGCGTGCGCAACGAGGCGACGGCGCCCGGAAAGTGGGCGGTGAGCTCGGCGAAGGAGGTCGTCGCCGGCCAGAGTCGGTCACCCACCAGGCGACGGTGGTTGAGGTCGCCTTTCAGGATCGTCACCGTGACAGCGTCGAACTCGGCTCGGAGATCCCCGGGCATGCGCTCGTACGGAAGCGGGGCGCAGAAGAACGGGTGCGTACGCACGTCGACCCGGCCCTCGCCCATGGCCGCACGGACCCGTCCTCCGATCGCCCCGGCCTCTCCCGGTGCCTCGCACAGCCGTCGGACACAGTCGACGACGTCGGCGGTCATCGCGTCGGAGACGTAGTAGGGCGCGGGTTTGACGTGGAGCAGCACCTGGGCGGCGCGCCCCTGCTCCAACAGGTGGTCGACGAGCACAAGGTCGGGAATCAGCTCACGCCCGGCGTTGTCCGCGATCACCGCGACCGTGCCACCGGAACCGGGGGGCAGCAGCTCCCAGAGCGCGGCGCTGTCGTCCGCGACCAGGGCGTGTCCCGCCTCTCCGGGTGCGGACGCCCCGCCGCCGCTGAACCCGAGGTCGGCCCTGTTGCCCCACAGCGAAGCCTGGAGAAGGGCGCCGTCCCGCGCAGGAGCCGGCAGCTCCACGAGTCGGTCCAGGGAGCGCAGTTCCTCCTCGACCGTGCCACCGAGCAGTTCGGCGCGCTTGAACGGCTCGAAGGGGTCGACACCCCGCCATGGCCCCGCACCGAAGTAACCGATCGCGTCCAGCAGCCTGCGGTAGAAGTAGCTCTCCGCCCAGAGGAACGGGGCATCGAACCACGGCCGTCCGAAGTACGCCTCCCCGTGTGCCTCCCAGAAGGCGCGGTCCGGGCTCTCCTGCCCGAGCGGCTCCACGACGCCGTGAAGGATCTCGTTCAGCAGTACGTCCAGTGCGCGGTGCTGCCGGGGGCCGTAGGGAAAGGCGTCGCGGACCCTCTCGATCAGTGCGGGATGACGCTCGGCCATCACGCTGTGGGCGAAGCTGCCGCGCTCCCGGCAGGTGATCACCGGAGGGGGGCCGGGAGCCCCCGTGGCCTCGAAATACGTTCGCGTATCGCCCATGACCGACAGTCTGCCCCCATGCCGTGCCTCCCCTGTCCCGTGCGCCTCCCTGGTGTGTCTCCCACGCGGCAGGCCCCAGGCCCAACGGCCCTGCTCGAAGCGGCACATGGGTGGTCCGCCGCCTGGTTACGATGTTCAGCGGCTAGACGACTTACCCCAGGAAAAGGAACCCGTACCCATGCCGGCCGAGACGTTCGAGTTTCAGGTAGAAGCGCGCCAGCTCCTGCAGATGATGATCCATTCGATTTACTCGAACAAGGATGTATTCCTGCGTGAGCTCATTTCCAATTCTTCGGACGCGCTGGACAAGCTGCGGCTGGAAACGCTTCGCGACGAGACGCTCCAGGCGGATACCTCCGACCTCCACATCGCCCTCGAAGCCGATCAGGAGAAGCGCACCCTGACGGTGCGCGACAACGGCATCGGAATGTCGCACGACGAGGTCGTGCAGCTGATCGGCACGATCGCGAATTCCGGTACGGCGAAGTTCCTCAAGGAGTTCAAGGAGGCTAAGGACGCCGCCGCGTCCGAAGAGCTCATCGGACAGTTCGGTGTCGGGTTCTACTCGAGTTTCATGGTGGCCGACGAGGTGACCCTCCTGACCCGGCGCGCGGGCGAGACCACCGGCACCCGCTGGCAGTCCACCGGCGAGGGGACTTACACCGTCGAGTCCGTCGACGACGCCCCGCAGGGGACCTCCGTCACGCTCCGGCTCAAGCCCGAGGACACCGAGGACAAGCTCTTCGACTACACCTCGCCCTGGAAGATCAGGGAAATCGTCAAGCGGTACTCCGACTTCATCACCTGGCCCATCCGCATGGCGGCGGCATCGGGGGAGGAGGGCGCGGAGCCCGAGGTCGAGACGGTGAACTCGATGAAGGCCCTGTGGGCCCGGTCGAAGGACTCGGTGACCGACGAGGAGTACAGCGAGCTCTACAAGCACATCAGCCACGACTGGACCGACCCGCTGGAAACCATCCGCATGCAGGCGGAGGGCACGTTCGAGTACCAGGCCCTCCTGTTCCTTCCGGCCCACGCGCCGCAGGATCTGTTCATGCAGGACCACAAGCGCGGGGTACAGCTCTATGTGAAGCGCGTGTTCATCATGGATGACTGCGAAGCGCTGATGCCGACGTATCTCCGTTTCGTGAAGGGTGTGGTCGACGCCCAGGACCTCTCGCTCAATGTCTCGCGGGAGATTCTGCAGCAGGACCGCCAGATCGAGATGATGCGCCGCCGCCTGGTCAAGAAGGTCCTCTCGACCGTCAAGGACATCAGGTCCAACGACCCCGAGAAGTACGCGACCTTCTGGAAGGAATTCGGACGGGTCCTCAAGGAGGGGCTGTTCCAGGACTTCGAGAACCGTGACGCGATCCTGGAGATCTGCTCGTTCGCCTCGACCCGGGACGAGGTGGAACCGACCACCCTGCGTTCGTACGTGGAGCGGATGAAGGAGGGCCAGGAGGAGATCTACTACATGACGGGCGAATCCCGCGCGGCCATGGAGAGCTCCCCTCACATGGAGGCCTTCCGCGCCAAGGGTTTCGAGGTGATCCTGCTGACCGATCCCGTGGACGAGGTCTGGGTCCAGTCCGTCCCCGAGTTCGACGGGAAGCCGCTCCGGTCCATCTCCAAGGGCGAGGTCGACCTCGACACCGAGGAGGAGAAGAAGGAGGTCGAGGCCGAGCGGGAGAAGCAGCAGCAGGACTACGCGGACCTGCTGTCCTGGATGACGGAACGGCTCGGCGACACCGTGAAGGAGGTGCGCCTGTCCACGCGCCTCACGGTTTCGCCCGCGTGCATCGTCTCCGACACGCACGACGTCACCCCGGCCCTGGAGAACATGTACCGCGCCATGGGCCAGGAGGTTCCGCACATCAAGCGCATCCTCGAACTCAACCCGTCGCACGGGCTGATCAGCGGACTGAACAAGGCGTACGCGGAGCGGAGCGCCGACGAGGGGGCCACTGCCGAACTCGCCGAGGCCGCTGAGCTCGTCCACGGCCTCGCCCTGCTGTCGGACGGCGGCGAACTGAGCGACCCTTCCCGCTTCAGCAGGCTGATGGCCGATCGCCTGGAGCGCACCCTGTAACCCCGCTCGCTCACGCATCCGCGGCCGCCGGGACGTTCCCGGCGGCCGCGGCCGCATGCGGTGCGAGACCAGTCGGTGAAGACGGAACGGCGACGGGAAGCGGTGACCGGACGAACCTCGGACGGTCCCTCACAGGGTGGGCTCGCAGAAGCCCCGCGCGAGGTCGATAGATCCATAACTTCACCCATTCGAGGGCCGGTTGATGGTTTATCTACGCGCGGAGCATCACCTGTCGAACGGCCCTTCGGGCATATCAGACGACTTCTTCCGGGCCTGATACCGCCGGGTACCGGAAGCTGCTAGAAACGTGCTCGCCCCACGAACTCCCCACTCGTCCCCCACATTTCGAAGGGCTGGCAGCCATGTCAGTACGAACCTTCCGGGCGTCCGTCTTCACCCTCGCGATCGCCGCCCTGGCGGCGCTCGGACTCGCACAGCCCGCGTTCGCGGCCGGCGAGAACTACGTCGCCCTCGGCGACTCCTACTCCTCCGGTGTCGGAGCAGGCAGCTACACGTCGGAGAGCGGCAGCTGCATGCGCAGCACCAACGCCTATCCGTATCTCTGGCGGAACGCCAACGCCCCGGCCTCCTTCAACTTCGTCGCCTGCTCGGGCGCGACGACGGCATCGGTGGCCAGTGGCCAGCTGGGCGCCCTCAAATCGTCGACCACGCTCGTGAGTCTCACGGCCGGCGGCAACGACGTCGGCTTCGCCGACGTCATGCAGACCTGTGTCCTGCAGAGCGAGGCGACCTGCGTGAGCCGGGTGGACACCGCCGTCTCCCAGATGCAGAGCACGCTCCCGGGGCGCCTCGACTCCCTTTACGCGGGCATCAGTTCGCGCGCTCCGCAGGCGCATGTGGTGGTCCTGGGATACCCCCGCTTCTACAAGCTGTCCGGCTCCTGCATCGCGGGCCTCACCGAGACGGAGCGCGGCGCGATCAACAACGCGTCGGACGTGCTGAACGGGGTGCTGGCCAAGCGGGCGGCGAACGCGGGTTTCACCTACTCCAGCGTGGTGGACGAGTTCACCGGGCATGAACTCTGCTCCGGCGATCCGTGGCTTCACAGCGTGTCCATCCCGGTGAGCAACTCCTACCACCCCAGGGCCATCGGGCAGTCCAACGGCTACCTCCCCGCCTTCAGGTCCGTGGCCTGACGCGCGTAGAGGAGACCGTTTCGGCCCCTGAACCACAGCGGCCGGCTCACCGGCCGGCCCCGCGCCTCTCCTGGCACGGGGCCGGTCGGGCCGGGAGATGTGCGGGGGCCGGTCGGGCCGGCGGACCGCCTCGACGGCGGCCCGCGCCTCGGCCGCTCCCCCGTCCTTCGGCGCCTTCGCGGCCGTCTCGTCCATGCACCGGAGTGTGACACCCGCCACCGACAGCGCGACGCCGTCGGCCCCCGCTCGGGACCGTGAGCGGCGGGGCCGCCAGAAGTTGTCCACAGGCCACGTCGCCCCGTGGGGACATCGGGTTTGATGGGGGCATGAGCGACACACAGAACGACGCGTCCGTACCGGGTCGGAAGCAGGAGCCGCCGCTGTGGGAGCAGCGCTTCCGGGCCGCCCGGGTGTCTCTGCCCGAGTGGGCGGAGGACGCTCCCGACCACTCGCTCTTCGTCTCGAACGCCACCGGGACGTACGAGTTGTACACCTGGGACCGGGCGACCGGGAAGCAGCGGCAGGTGACGGACCGGCCCAACGGGACGACCGATGGTGTGCTGACCCCGGACGGACACGCCGTCTGGTGGTTCGCCGACACCGACGGCGACGAGTTCGGTGTGTGGATGCGCCAGCCGTTCGACGGCGGCCCGGACGAACCGGCGGCGCCCGGGCTCGAGCCCTCCTACCCGGCGGGCCTGGCGATCGGCCGTGACGGCACAGCGGTGATCGGCCGGTCGACGGACGACGACGGCACCAGCGTCCACGTGGTGCGTCCCGGGAGGGAGCCGGTCGAGATCTACCGGCACCGGGAGTCCGCCGGAGTGGGCGACCTCTCGCACGACGGGACCCTCATCGCCCTGGAGCACACGGAGCACGGTGACGCCATGCACTCCGCGCTGCGGGTGGTACGCCCCGACGGCTCGACGGTAGCGGAGCTCGACGACACCGAGGGCGGCACGAAGGAGCTGGGGCTCTCGGTGCTGGGATTCGCCCCGGTCGCCGGCGACACCCGGCTCCTGGTGGGACATCAGCGGCGCGGGCGCTGGGAACCGATGATCTGGGACCCGGTGGCCGGGACGCAGACGGATCTGCCGGTCGATCTGCCCGGCGACGCCGGTGCCGAGTGGTATCCGGACGGTTCCGCCCTGCTGATCGAGCACAGCTTCGAGGCACGCAGCGAGCTGTGGCGGTACGAGCCCGGCGCGGCTGCTCCGGTACGGGTGGAGACCCCGCCGGGCACGGTGTCGGGGGCCACGGCCCGCCCGGACGGCACCGTGGAGTATCTGTGGTCGTCGGCCGCGCAGCCGCCCGCGGTCCGCTCCACCTCGGGTTCCGTCGTCCTCGACCCGCCCGGCGCGAAGGCGCCGGCGTCGGTGCCGGTGCGGGACGCCTGGGTGGACGGTCCCGGAGGCCGTGTCCACGCCCTGGTGCAGACACCGGACGCCGGGGAGGGGCCGTTCCCCACGGTCTTCGAGATACACGGTGGCCCCACCTGGCACGACAGCGATGCCTTCGCCTCCGGCCCCGCCGCGTGGATCGACCACGGCTTCGCCGTGGTGCGGGTCAACTACCGCGGGTCGACGGGGTACGGCCGCGCCTGGACGGACGCGCTCAAGCACCGGGTCGGCCTGATCGAGCTGGAGGACATCGCGGCCGTCCGGGAGTGGGCCGTGGCGTCGGGGCTGGCCGATCCCGGGCGACTGGTACTCGCCGGAGGTTCCTGGGGCGGATACCTGACGCTCCTCGGGCTCGGTACGCAGCCCGAGGCCTGGGCTCTCGGGCTGGCGGCGGTCCCCGTCGCCGACTACGTCACGGCCTACCACGACGAGATGGAAGCCCTGAAGGCGATGGACCGCACGCTGCTCGGAGGGACCCCGGAGGAGGTGCCGAAGCGCTTCGAGGCCTCGTCCCCGCTGACCTACGTGGACGCGGTCCGGGCTCCGGTGTACATCTCGGCGGGCGTCAACGACCCCCGCTGCCCGATCCGCCAGGTGGAGAACTACGTGGACCGCCTCGCGGCCCGCGGCGCCGTGCATGAGGTCTACCGGTACGACGCCGGGCACGGCTCCCTCGTGGTGGAGGAGCGGATCAAGCAGGTACGCCTGGAGCTGGACTTCGCGATGCGGCACCTCGGCCCCGGCGATCACGTCCGGGGGCAGGCGACGGGCGGGGACGAGAGCAAGCCGACCGTATAAGCAACGGATAAATGGTGCACCCCGCTCCCTTGGCCCGGAGCGGGGAACCGTACCGTGGAGGGGTGTACCGGTTCCTGCTGACCCCGCGGTGGTGGGGGATCAACCTCTTCGTCGTGCTGGCGATCCCGTTCTGCGTCTTCATGGGCACGTGGCAGCTCGGACGGTTCGAGGACCGGGTGCAGACGCACGAGAAGGCCGAGGACCGCCCCGACCCGGGCACCCGTTCCCCGAAGCCGCTCGACGAGCTGCTGCCCGTGAGCACGGAGACCTCGGGGCGCCCGGCCGTGGCGACCGGGACGTACAAGGACCAGTTCCTCGTGCCCGGGCGCGAACTGGACGACCGCACGGGCTACTACGTCCTGGATCTGCTGCGCACCGACAGTGGAAAGGCCCTCCCCGTCGTGCGGGGCTGGCTGCCCGGCCACCCTGGCACCGCCCAGGTGCCGTCCCCACCTGCCGGTGAGGTCACGGTGACCGGCGATCTGCAGGCATCGGAGAACAGTGGGTCCACCGGGGTCGACCTCAGTGGCGGACTCCCTGACGGTCAGCTCGGCATGATCAGTGCCGCGTCACTGGTGAACCTCGTCCCGTACGACGTGTACGACGCCTGGATCACCCTTCCCGCGACCGGCAAGGGGGCGGGCGCCGGGATGCTGCCCGTACCCCCGGCGGCCGCCCAGGGAAGCGGTCTCGACCTGAAGGCCTTCCAGAACCTGGGCTACACCGGCGAGTGGTTCGTCTTCGGCGGATTCGTGCTCTTCATGTGGTTCCGGCTGGTGCGGCGGGAGGCCGAGGCCGCCCGCGACGTGCGGCTGGGCCTCGCTGCCGACGCGGACTGACGCCCGACACCCTCGGCACCCTCGGCGCCCCCGCGCCCCCGCGCCCTCAGCACTCAGCCCTGTCCTCACCCTGCCGACGATCCCGCGTCGGCAGGGCGCGGCCTCCGTGGCCCGCAGCCGCACACCCCGGCCACGGGCTGGGTCTGCCGTCATCTGCCGCCAGGGCGTCCGGAGTCCGTGCCGCTCTGGACGCGTCCGGCCGTCGCTCAGGACGGGTCCAGTACGCCGGTGCGGTAGATCGTCCCCGCACACGCGTTGTCGATGGTCGTCTCCGCGGTGGGCGCACCGGCCTCCGGGGTGTGGGTGACGGCGATACTGCCGTCCGCCGGGCCCTCGTCCGCGGTTCCGAACTGAGCGGCGGTGTCAGCGGCAGCCCCCTCAGCCGCTCCCACCCCGTCGCCGCCGCCTCCGACGCCGTCCGTGGGTGTCGGGCTGGGCTCGCCACCAGCCGTCGGGCAGGTGTCCGAGGGAACCCAGGCGAAGCGCACCTCGTACGTCATCGTCGGCTTCAGGAGCACGGTGCCGGGCTCCAGCGAAGGGTCGGGCAATCCGACTGCCGGATCTCCGGGGGTGTGCTGCACAACGGTGATCTTCAACGGATCGGCGGCCCCGGCGGCCTGGAAGCCGACCGTGCCGTTGCTGGTCACGGAGCAGGCGTCTCCCGACACGTTGGCGATCTTGAATGTGCCGTACACCGTACCGTCCGCGCCGGGCGCACCGGCTGCCGCGGAGGCGACCCCGAGCTGGCCCGGGTCACATGTCGTGGTGGCCGCGGCCGCGGAGCCCGGCGAGGCGCCGAGACCGCTGGCTCCGGTGCTCTCGGCGTCCGGGTCCGAGCCCTGTGAAGGTGCCGTCTCGGCGGCGCTCTCCCGTTCGCCGGTCTCGCTCCGGCTGTCACCGGGGCCTGCTGCCTCGCCGTCCGATGCGGCGCCCGCGTCCTCCCCGCTGCCCCCTTGAGCCTGTTCGCCATGGCCGGCGATGGCGGGGTTGGCGGAGACGGAGCCACCCGAATTGGCGACGTGGACGAACGCCGGAACCGCCGTGCCGATCAGGAGGGCCGCGGCGGCTGCGCCGACGACGCCCTGGCGCCGCCTGGCACGTCGGGCGGGTACCGCGCGGTGCAGATGGTCGAGGCTGCCGACGGAGGGCTGGAGACCGTGGACGGCGCCCTGCAGCATGCGGCGCAGCGCTGCCTCATCAAGGCTTCCGCCGAGATCCGGGGCGTCGCTACGATCCGGGTCGTCGCCCGCACCGTCACCGGAACTTCCGGTGCCACCGGTCCCGGCACGCCCCTGGACGCCGCCTCCCCTGCCACCGAAGAGCTGGGTCAGAGTGCCGGCGCCGGACCCGCCAGGCATCTCCTCCTCAGCCGGCGATCCGGCCTCGTCAGCCCGGTCGGACACGACAGCCCGGTCGGACGCGTCAGCCCCGTCGGACACGACATCCCCGTCGACTGCGCCGGTTCGCCCAGCTGTCTCCGCAGGCCCACCGTCGCGACCCACGATCGCCCCGTCCCGCTCCGCGGTTCCGGGTCCCGCTGTGTTCGCTCCTGCCGCATTCGCTCCCGCCACCTCGGGTTCCGATGTGGCCGGCACGGATACCTCGGGTTCCGATGTGGCGGCCTCGGATGCATCCGGTTGCGGTGCGGACGCCCCGGATACCTCGGGTTCCGGTGCCCCGGATGCGGAGGCGTCAGGTTCTGAGGCCGCGTCCGCGGCTGCGGCCGCCTCACCCACCTCGCGCTCGGTTTCAGCCTCCTGCCCCGACTGGGCGTCCGGGGAGGTCTCCGGCCTGTGGTTCACCATTCCGCTTCCAGTCCGGTCATCGTCGTGCCTGCGTTCGGACCCGCTCATGCCTGCGCCTCCATGACAACGCGCAGTGCCGCGATGCCCCGGGAGCCGTACGCCTTCACCGAGCCGAGCGATATCCCCAGGGTCTCCGCGACCTGGGACTCCGTCATGTCCGAGAAGTAGCGAAGCACCAGCACCTCGCGCTGACGGCGCTGCAGCCCCTTCATCGCCCTGATCAAGGCGTCGCGCTCGAGCTGGTCGTAGGCGCCCTCTTCCGCACTCGCCATGTCGGGCATGGGTTTCGAGAGGAGCTTCAGGCCGAGGATGCGGCGCCGGAGCGCGGAGCGCGACAGGTTGACCACGGTCTGCCGGAGATAGGCGAGCGTCTTCTCCGGATCACGCACCCGGTTCCGTGCCGAGTGCACCCGGATGAACGCCTCCTGCACCACGTCCTCGCAGGACGCGGTGTCGTCCAGCAGCAGCGCGGCGAGCCCGAGCAGCGAGCGGTAGTGGGCCCGATAGGTCTCGGTGAGATGGTCGACCGTCGTCCCCGCCGCCACCGCCTCCTCAGCGCCCTCGCGCTGCGAGGGCAGCCTGGCGGGACGCGCAGCGGGCATGGGCGCAATCACCGGCATGCCGCCGGCTGCGCGGGGCCTCCGGAGCGGGCGCACCGAAGCGCCTCGCAACGGGCCCACCACTGTGATGTCGAGAACCTCTGCCACGCCAGTTGGACACGCTTCCCCCCGCCAGGGTTGTACGCGTCAGGCATCCCGTTCGATGCCGTGCGACATGCCCTCATTCGTACCCGCTCTTCCCCAAATGCCCTGAACCCGCATCCAGTCACGCAAGAAGTGACGGCAAAGACGCGCCGCAACCGCCCAGCGGTTGCAAGGAACCAGGAGATCATCGTCGGACATGACAACACCGCAGCTCAAGAGGTTCAGACCGGCGAATCACTCACAGGGTGTGCACAGATCCTACAAAACTGGTTCGATCAGTTACGAGGAAATTCTCCGGCCACCGACTCCGCGATCTGGGCAACATTGAGAGCCGCGCCCTTTCGGAGATTGTCGCCGCAGATGAACATGCTCACGGCATTCGGGTCGTCCATCGACTGCCGTACCCGGCCCACCCAGGTCGGGTCCGTGCCGACCACGTCGGAGGGGGTGGGGAAGTCTCCCGCGGCAGGGTTGTCGAAGAGCACCACGCCGGGCGCGGTCGCCAGTACCTCGTGGGCCCGGTCCACGGGGACCTCGTTCTCGAACCGCGCGTGCACGGACATCGAGTGTGCCGCGACGACGGGCACGTAGACGCAGGTAGCCGTCACCTTCAGGCCCGGCAGCCCCAGGACCTTGCGGCACTCCGCGCGGATCGCCAGTTCCTCGGACGACCAGCCGTCTCCGGCATCGGTACCGGCCCAGGGCACCACGTTCAGTGCCACCGGCGCCGCGAACGGGCTCCCGTCCCCTTCGCCCAGCGCCCGCCGCACGTCTCCCGGCCGCATGCCCAGGTCCGTGCCCGCGACCAGGGACAGCTGCTCCCGGAGCACGCCGACACCGTCCCGTCCCGCCTCGCTCACCGCCTGGTAGGACGAGATGATCAGTTCTCGCAGCCCGAACTCGGCGTGCAGCGCCCCTACGGCGACGATCAGCGACAGCGTGGTGCAGTGCGGGGACGCGACGATGCCGCGTGGCCTCAGCCGCGCGGCATGGGGGTTGATCTCCGGCACCACCAGGGGCACGTCCTCGTCCAGCCGGAAGGCCGACGAGTCGTCCACGACCACGGCTCCCCGGGCGGCGGCGACCGGTCCCCACTGGGCGGACACCTCGTCCGCCACCAGGAACAGGGCCACGTCCACCCCGTCGAAGACGTCCTCGGACAGCGGAAGGACCTCGGACTCCTCTCCGCGTACGACCAGCTTGCCGCCGGCCTCACGCGGAGAGTCGATCAGTCTCACCTCGCCCCAGACGTCCGCGTGCTGCGACAGGATCTGGAGCATGACGCCGCCGATCGCACCGGTCGCACCGACGACCGCGAGCGAAGGGCGGCGTCCGGTCATCGGCCGGTGCCCCCGTAGACGACGGCCTCGTCGGAGTCGCTGTCGAGACCGAAGGCGGTGTGCACGGCGCGCACGGCCTCGTTGACGTCGTCGGCGCGGGTGACCACCGAGATGCGGATCTCGGACGTCGAGATCAGCTCGATGTTCACGCCGACGTTGGACAGCGCCTCGAAGAAGCCCGCCGTGACGCCCGGGTTGGTCTTCATGCCCGCGCCGACGAGGGAGATCTTCGCGATCTGGTCGTCGTAACGAAGCGAGTCGAACCCTATTCCGGCGCGGCTGCGCTCCAGGGCGTCGATGGCCTTGCGGCCCTCGGCCTTGGGGAGGGTGAACGTGATGTCCGTCAGGCCGGTCGCGGCGGCGGAGACGTTCTGGACGACCATGTCCATGTTGATCTCGGCGTCCGCGATGGCACGGAAGATCGCTGCGGCCTCGCCCGGCTTGTCGGGGACACCGACGACCGTGACCTTTGCCTCGGAGACGTCGTGAGCGACTCCGGAGATGATGGCGTGCTCCACCTGCTGGTCCCCTTGCGGTTCGTTGCTGACCCAGGTGCCGCGCAGTCCGGAGAAGGACGAGCGGACGTGGATCGGGATGTTGTAACGGCGCGCGTACTCGACGCAACGGTGCAGCAGCACCTTGGAACCGGACGCCGCCAGCTCCAGCATGTCCTCGAAGGAGATCCAGTCGATCTTCCGGGCCTTCTTCACGACCCGGGGGTCGGCGGTGAAGACACCGTCGACGTCGGTGTAGATCTCACAGACCTCCGCGTCCAGCGCGGCGGCCAGCGCGACGGCGGTCGTGTCGGAACCACCGCGACCGAGGGTCGTGATGTTCTTGCCCTCCTGGCTGACCCCCTGGAACCCGGCGACGATGGCGATGTTGCCCTCGTCGATCGAGGTCCGGATGCGCCCGGGCGTGACATCGATGATGCGCGCTTTGTTGTGGACCGAGTCGGTGATGACACCGGCCTGGCTGCCCGTGAACGACTGGGCCTCATGGCCCAGGTTTTTGATCGCCATGGCCAGCAGGGCCATGGAGATCCGCTCTCCGGCGGTCAGCAGCATGTCGAACTCACGCCCGGCAGGCATCGGGGATACCTGCTCGGCGAGATCGATCAACTCGTCCGTCGTGTCGCCCATCGCGGACACCACGACAACCACCTGGTTGCCGTTCTTCTTGGCGTCGACGACTCGCTTGGCAACACGCTTGATGCCTTCGGCATCGGCTACGGAGGAGCCTCCGTACTTCTGCACGACAAGGCCCACGTGCGCTCCTCGCTCAATAATGGTGCGGTCGGCTCAGTCTAACGAGCAGCCCGGAATCGACCCGTCGGTACCGGATGATGAGATGTCCCGCCCACCACCCGGTACGGCGCGTCGCCCCGAACTGCTCGTGCCGGACTGCTTCCCGATCTCTCACGCCACAAGCGCGTTTGTGTCCCAGGCCACAGAGACGCCCCGGGCCGGGGAGACGTGCCCGCCGGCCCTGTCCGGGGCCCGGGCGCCCACCGGATCCGGGTGGGTCGCCTATAGGACCGGCCGCAGTCCCAGCGGAAGGCCGATCTCCTCGGCCATCACGCGCCCCGCCTCCTCCGCCAGGTCCCCCTCCCCGGGGTCCTGGTCGGTGTCGAGGCCGTCGAGCTCCTGCAGCGGCTGGTTCAGCCGGATGTGGGCGATCAGGGACTGGAGGGCACGCAGGGCGGCCGAGGCGGTGGAACCCCAGTTGGAGAAGTACGAGAACTGCCACCACCACATGGCCTCCGCCGTGCGGTCCGCCTCGTAGTGGGCGAGGCCGTGGCTGAGGTCCGTGACCAGGTCGGCCAGGTCGTCGGAGATCCGGTGGGGCACGGGTGCCTTGCGGGGCTCGTACGGGTCGAAGACCTCGGAGTAGACGTCGATGGGCTCCAGGAGCTCCGCGAAGCGCTCGCGCAGGCCGTCGGCGTCCGGCTCGGCTCCCAGGTCCGGCTCGTAGCGCTCGTCCGGGAGGATGTCCTCGTAGGCCCCGAGCCGGCCGCCCGCGAGGAGCAGCTGGGAGACCTGGAGCAGCAGGACCGGTACGGCCTCCTCCGGCTCCTCGGCCTTGGAGACCTCGGTGACCGCGACGATGAACGTCTTGATCTGGTCCGCGATCTGCACCGCGAAATCGTCCGGGTCCTGCGTGACGGAGTTCAGCGTGGCGTCAGACATCGAGGGTGACCTCCCGTGGGCACGGTCGCGAACGGTGGGTAGAACATAGCGCCGCCGGGCGTAAGGAGGCCGTCAGGCGCCGGATCAGACATCGAGCAGCCGCCTCCCCTCGAAGGCGCGGCCGAGAGTCACCTCGTCCGCGTACTCCAGGTCGCCGCCCACGGGCAGCCCACTGGCCAGCCGCGTGACCCGCAGGCCCATCGGCTTGACCATCCGGGCGAGGTACGTCGCCGTGGCCTCGCCCTCCAGGTTGGGGTCGGTGGCGAGGATCAGCTCCGTGATGGAGCCGTCCGCGAGACGGGCCAGCAGCTCCCTGATCCGCAGGTCGTCCGGACCGACACCCTCGATGGGGCTGATCGCCCCGCCGAGCACGTGGTAGCGGCCCCGGAACTCACGGGTCCGCTCGATCGCGACGACGTCCTTGGGCTCCTCCACGACGCAGATGACCGAGCGGTCGCGGCGGGCGTCCCGGCAGATGCCGCACTGCTCCTCCTGCGCGACGTTGCCGCAGACCTTGCAGAAGCGGACCTTGTCCTTGACCTCGAGGAGTGCGTGGGCGAGACGGCGCACGTCGGTGGGCTCGGCCTGCAGCACGTGGAAGGCGATCCGCTGCGCGCTCTTGGGACCGACGCCGGGCAGCCTGCCCAGCTCGTCGATCAGCTCCTGGACCACGCCTTCGTACAACGGAACGCCTCTCGTTTTTCCTGTTCGTACCGTATCCGGTACGCCCGGGTAGCTACAGGGTCAGAACGGGAGACCCGGCATGCCGCCCAGGCCCTGCGCCAGCGGTCCCAGCTTCTGCTGCTGGAGCTGCTGCGCGTTCTCGTTCGCGGCCTGGACCGCGGCGACCACGAGGTCGGCGAGCGTCTCGGTGTCCTCCGGGTCCACCGCGCCCGGGTCGATCACGAGCCCGCGGAGCTCTCCGGAACCGGTCACCGTGGCCTTCACCAGGCCGCCGCCCGCCTGTCCCTCGACCTCGGTGTTCGCCAGTTCCTCCTGGGCCACGGCGAGGTCCTGCTGCATCTTCTGGGCCTGCTGGAGGAGCTGCTGCATGTTGGGCTGGCCACCACCGGGAATCACGGTCACTCCTGGCATCTTCGACGACGGATTGTTTCGGTACGCCGAGCCTACGTGCTCCGCGGAAACCATGCCCCACGCACCGGGGACCAACTCTTTCGAGTGAGTTCTCAAATCCGTCTGCCGTGCTCCTATACCTGACCAGAGGCCGTACCCACCCGGGAATCCCGCGATTTCGCCCCCGCGGCCCACCATTCGGCGGTAGGAAGAGCATGCGTATCCGTACCCGTACGCATATCGCAGGTAACGCAGAGTTACACGGATGGGGCTTCGGTCATATGCCGGTCGTCGCCCCGCAGTGACCGAGAGCCGTGCCGATCCGCTTCGATACGCGCCGAACGCAGAGTGCAGAGGAGTGCCCCGGTGAGTCAGCCGGAGATGCAGCCCGACGGGCCGCCCCGCAAGGAGTCCGGCGCGGGTTCCGGTACAGGTACCGGAACCGAGCGGTCCGGTACGCGTGACGGTTCGGGCCCCCGTGACCTGACCGGCCGCGCCTTCCCCCTCGGGGACTGGGGCGAGCCCGCCGAACGGCTCGACGAGCTGTACCGCTGGGTGGAGGCCGGCGCCCTGGAGACAGCCGACTGGTATCTGCGCGACCGTGTCCGCAAACGCCGCACGGCTCGGCTGCTCAGGTTCGGCACGGCGTCGGGGGTGGTCGCCGGGGCGGCGCTCCCCCTGCTCGACCTGACAGGGCAACTGCACGGGTCCGCGGGCTGGGGCTACCTGTCCCTGCTGCTCGGGGCGGCGTGCATGGCCTGCGACCGCTACTTCGGGCTGACCTCCGGGTGGATAAGGAACCTGGCCACCGCCCAGGCCGTGCAGCGGCGGCTGCAGGCGCTCCAGTTCGACTGGTCGTCCGAGTGCGTCAGGGAGGTGCTGGGGCCGACGGAGGGCACCGCGAGCGAGGCGGCGGAGCGGTGCCTGGGGGTGCTCCGCCGGTTCTCGGAGGACATCACCGAGCTCGTCCGGATGGAGACGGCGGACTGGATGGTGGAATTCCGGGCCGGCCCCGCCCCCATGGGCATGCAGTCGCTGCTCTCGGGCGGGCCGGGCGGACGCCCCGAGCCGGGCACCCCGCCCGGACGGCTGACGATGCCCTCGGTGACCAGGCCGAACATGCCGCGCCAGCGGCCACCCGAGCCGCCTCGGTGATGCCGCCGGCCCTCCGGGCCGGTAGGGGCCGTTCTCCGCGCCGCGCCGGCCCGCCCCCGGCGCGGTGCCACGGTGGCTCGACCGACGGGCTCCGCGGCCCTGCCCGTGCCCTGGACTCCGGCCTCCGCCCCGTCAGCTGAAGATGATCATCGACCCCTGGGCGAGACTCCGGGTGGCCGCCACGTGCAGTCCGAGCCAGACGTGACGCTCCTTGGAGAAGGGGCTGTCGTCGTGGGGGGCCGGCGCGGCAGGCTCCTCCAACTCGGTCGGTCCGGAAGGGGGGAGGGGCGTCGGCGGCGGGTTCGTGGGGTCGATGCCGATCGACGGTGCGACGAACTCGAGTTCCCTCAGCAGGCCGTGGGAGGACCCCAGCGGCCCGCCACCCTCCAGGAGCTGGTCGTCGGAGAGCGGGTGCGGGAAGTCCAGAGGGATGTACGCACCGGCGTGGTCGTAGTGCCAGACGAGATGGGACGCCTGCGCGCTCTGCTCGAACATCTCCAGCAACTGCTCGTAGTCCCCGCCGAGTTCGTCCACGGGCGTCACGGCGAGGCCGCTCAGCTGGAGCAGGTAGGCGCGGCGCAGGAAGTGCAGGGCCTCGTAGTCGAAGCCCGCGACCGGGGCGACGTCACCGGTGAGGCCCGGCATGTAGGCGTGTACGGGGACGGGCGGCAGGCCGGCGTCGTTCAGCGCCTTGTCGTAGACGGCGATCTCTTCGGCGAACGGATTGTCGGGGCTGTGGCACAGCACATCGACGAGGGGGACCAGCCACAGGTCACAGGCCACGAAGTCTCGCTCTCCAACGGGTTCGTGCGATGGTCGGGACAGCGTAATGCGGCCCGGGACCCGACGCACAGGGTGCGGACCCGCGGACCGCGCCCCGCACGGACGGGAGGGACGTCCGGCGTACGCGGGCGGGGCCGCGCGGCCGGAGCGTCACGCGTACGGCGCCTCCGGCGGCCACCTCGCGCACGCGGGCGCTCAGCCGGGGCCGGGGCGGCCTCCGGCCTCCAGGCGGTCCGCCCAGTCCAGCCCGTGCGCGTAGTAGGCGTCCAGCACGGCGCGTACCGCCGGACCGTCGGCGGCCGCGATCGCCTCGACCAGGTCCTGGTGACCGCTCCACAGGTCCTCGCGCAGCGCACCGTCCCCGCGCAGGTAGGGGACGGCGAAGGCCCAGGCCTGCATGCGCAGCCGCTGCAGGAAATCGTTGATGTAGGCGTTGCCGATGACCGCGCCGAGCTCTTTCCAGAACCGCAGGTCGTAGCCGATGAGGATGTCGAGGTCGCCGCAGCGCGCCGCCCGTGCGGCCTCCTCGGCGCGGCGGCGCACGGATACGAGCGCGGCATGGTGGGCGCCGAGGACGGTGGGCGCCGATCCGCTCCCGTCGAAGATCACGCGGAAGACCCCGTCGATGACCAGGGCCCGGGCCTCCACCATCGAGCGGTAGTCGGCGACGGCGAACTCACGGACGCGGAAGCCTCGGTGCTGGTCGGACTCGAGGAGACCCTGCGCGGAGAGGTCGAAGAGCGCCTCGCGGACCGGCGTGGCGGAGACACCGTACTGTTCGGCGATCTGCTTGACGGTGAACTCCACCCTCGGTTGCAGACGCCCCGCGAGCACCTCGTCACGCAGTGCGTCGGCGATCTGCTGCCGCAGCGTACTGCGGGTCACACCACCGCTCGCACCCATGACGCCCTCCCGTTCCTGGCTTGGGTCACCTTAAGCCAGGGCGCTGCCCGGTTCCGGGCACGGGGAGGGCGTCCTGTCGGATGGCCCCTACACGGTGTGCTGGTCGGCGACCGCGAGAGCGGCGTCCAGGGCCGCCAGCCCTTCCTTCGCCTCGGCCTCCGTGATGTTGCAGGCGGGGACGACGTGGGTCCGGTTCATGTTGATGAAGGGCCAGAGACCGTTCTTCCTGCAGGCCGCCCCGAAGGCCGCCATGGGGGCGTTGGCCTCGCCGGTCGCGTTGTACGGGACGAGCGGCTCGCGGGTCTCCCTGTCACGGACCAGGTCCAGCGCCCAGAACGCACCGGTCCCCCGGACCTCGCCCACGGACGGGTGGCGCTCGGCGAGGTCGCGGAGCGCGGGGCCGATCACGTGCTCGCCGAGGTGGGCGGCGTGCTCCACGACCCGCTCCTCCTCCATGACCCGGATCGTGGCGACCGCGGCCGCGCAGGCCAGCGGGTGGCCGGAGTACGTGAGTCCGCCCGGGTAGGGCCGGGTCTCGAAGGTCGCGGCGATCTCCGCGTTGATCGCTACGCCCCCCAGCGGGACGTAGCCGGAGTTGACCCCCTTCGCGAAGGTCATCAGGTCCGGCACCACATCGTGGTGTTCGGCGGCGAACCACTTCCCGGTGCGCCCGAACCCGGCCATCACCTCGTCCAGCACGAAGACGATCCCGTACCGGTCGCAGATCTCCCGGACGCCCGCGAGATAGCCGGGCGGCGGCGTCATGATGCCCGCCGTGCCGGGGATCGTCTCCAGGACGACGGCGGCGACGGTCGCCGGCCCCTCGAAGGCGATCGTGTCCTCGAGGTGCTGGAGCGCCCGGGCGCACTCCTCGGCCTCGGTCCGTGCGTAGAAGGGGGAGCGGTAGAGGAACGGCGCCCAGAAGCGCACCACTCCTGCCGCGCCGGTGTCGGACGGCCAGCGCCTGGGATCACCCGTGAGGTTGATCGCGGTGGCCGTGGCGCCGTGGTACGAGCGGTAGGCCGAGAACACCTTCGGACGTCCCGTGTGCAGCCGTGCCATGCGGACGGCGTTCTCCACGGCCTCGGCACCGCCGTTGGTGAAGAAGATCTTGTCCAGGTCACCGGGGGTGCGCTCGGCGATGAGGCGCGCCGCCTCGGAACGCGCCTCGACCGCGAACGCGGGAGCGAAGGTGGCGAGACGCCCCGCCTGCTCCTGGATCGCGGCGACGACTGCAGGGTGCTGGTAGCCGATGTTGGTGAAGACCAGGCCGCTGGTGAAGTCCAGGTAGCGGTTTCCGTCATAGTCCCAGAAGTAGGCCCCCTCGGCGCCGGCGACGGCGAGCGGGTCGATCAGGCCCTGGGCGGACCAGGAGTGGAAGACGTGTGCGCGGTCGGCGGCCTTCACGGCCGCGCCCGCGGCGGGATCGGCGAAGGGGGCGCGGGAGGCATCTGAGCTCATGGCGCGAGCGTATGCGGCTCCATGGCCCCTCCTCCATGGCCACTGTGTACGGCTTGAGCCGCGCGGCTCGGCAGGCTGTCGGGTCTTCCCGCCGGAACCGGATCGCCCATTGACAGCATGCTGCCTTGATGACAGGATGTTGTCATAAGCCTCGTCATCAGCCCTGGATCCGCACTCAGCGACCGGAGGTCACCATGGCCCGCAGGACAGTCCACCTCGCCGTCTACGACACGTTCGCCGACTGGGAGCCCGGTTTCGCCACGTCCCAGCTCACCCAGCACGGCCACACCGTGCGCACGGTCGGCCTCACCACAGCCCCTGTCACCACCATGGGCGGCCTGCGTATCCAGCCGGACCTCGCGCTGGCCGATCTGGATCCCGGTGACAGCGCCCTGCTCCTCCTCACCGGCGCCTCCCTCTGGGACACGGGCGACACCCTCGCCCCGTTCGCCCGCGCGGCGCGGACCTTCCTTGAGGCAGGAGTCCCGGTCGCGGGCATCTGCGGAGCGACCGCGGGGCTGGCGCGCGAGGGGCTGCTCGACGACCGCGCGCACACGAGCGCTGTGCCCTTCTACCTCGACGCCACCGGGTACGCCGGCGGCGGGCACTACGTCGACACCGACGCGGTGACGCATCGGGGCGAGGGTTCGCAGGGGGCCCTCATCACGGCCGGACCGACCGAACCGGTCGCCTTCGCCCGCGAGATCCTCGGACTCCTCGAGGTGTTCGAACCGAAGAGACTCGACGCCTGGTACCGGCTCTTCCACGACTCCGACCAGAGCGCGTACGAGGTGCTTCAAGGATGACGGACGACCTCACCGGTGACACGGATCGTGCGGGGCGGACCCCGCCTGACGACCATGTCGGCCAGCACGACGGCAGGGCGGCAGAGCTCCTGAGCCGCACCGCGCTCGGGGTGTTCCGCCTCAACGGGAGGTTCCTCTCCGTGGCCGAGGAACTGGCGGATCCCGCCGGGCTCACCGCGGCCCGGTGGCAGGTCCTCGGCGCGGTACTGTCCGAGCCTCTGCCGGTTTCGGGGATCGCCCGTGCGATGGGGATCACCCGACAGAGTGTGCAGCGGATCGCCGATCTTCTGGTCGGTCTCAGCCTTGCCGAGTACGTGCCCAATCCGGCTCACCGACGGGCCAAGCTGCTTCGGCCGACCGCTGAGGGCCGTGCGGCTGTGAGCCGCATATCCCCTGCCCACGCGGAGTTCGCGACGAAGCTGGCCGAAGAACTGGGTGAGGAGCAGTTCACGCAGACCGTTCACGTGCTGGAGCGGCTCTCCGCCGCCATGGACAAGCTCACGGCCCCGGCGCCCGTCGGCACGTCACGCACCTCGCCTCCAGGGCCTGTCGGCACGTCACGCACCTCGCCTCCGGAGCCTGTCGGCACGTCACCCTCCCCGGCTCATCCCGCGACGCCTTCGCCCTCACCATCGCCGGAGGCGCCGTCGTCACCGGTGACGACGCCGTCCACACCACCAGCCGTCGGACCGCCGGAACCGCCGGAACCGCTCAAGGAATGAGGGAGTCCGCCGGAGCCTGCCCGCCGCTATTCTCGATCCACGGTCCGACACGGCCGTACGGGGGAGGAAGCGCACCATGGAGAAACTGGGCTCCGGTGATCCGCAACGCATCGGAAGCTACCGCTTGTTGGGACGCCTCGGGTCCGGGGGGATGGGGCAGGTCTTCCTGGCGCGGTCCGACCGGGGCCGCACCGTCGCCCTGAAACTCGTGCGCCCCGAGCTTGCGGCACAGCAGCACTTTCGCGACCGGTTCCGGGCCGAGGTGCAGGCCGCGCGGCGGGTGGGCGGATCCTGGACCGCCCCGGTCCTGGACGCCGGAGTGGATGCCGCAGTGCCGTGGGTGGCCACCGGCTACATCGCCGGCCCGTCCCTGCACACCGTCGTCTCCGGACGGACGAACACTGCGGCACCGGCGCCGGCGCCGGCCGCGTACGGCCCGCTTCCCGAGCGTTCCGTCCGCATCCTGGGCGCGGGGCTGGCGGAAGCCCTCCAGGACATCCAGCGCGCCGGGCTGATTCACCGTGACCTGAAACCGTCCAACGTGCTGATGACGATCGACGGCCCCAGAGTCATCGACTTCGGCATCGCACGCGCGCTGGATCTTGTCTCCGACGGAGGCCTCACGCGCACCGGTTCGATGGTCGGCTCCCCTGGGTTCATGGCACCTGAGCAGGTACGGGGCGACCGCCTGACACCTGCGTGCGATGTGTTCTGTCTGGGCTCGGTGCTGGTCTACGCGGCGACCGGACGGCTTCCTTTCGGTACTGCGGAAGGCGGGGCCCATGCCCTGATGTTCCGCATCGCGGAGGGAGCCCCGGACCTCACCGGTGTCCCCGTCGGCCTGGCGGAGTTGATCGAGGAGTGTCTCGCCAAGGATCCGGCTGCCCGGCCTTCGGCGGACACGCTCCTGGAGGAGTGGCACGACCCGGACGTGTCCGAGCCGTGGCTGCCGGGAGTGCTGATCGCCCAACTCGGCAGGCATGCTGTGGAGCTGCTCGACTACGAAGACCCTTCCGACGAGGTCTCCGAAGTGCCCATGGGGGATGGCGGGACCGTCGCGGACCATGACCGCCGAGCCCCGTCCGAACCGCCACCTGCCGCCTCCCCTCACCCGTCCGCGTCCCGCACGGCCACGCCTCACCCGTCCACCTCCCGCACGGCCACGCCTCACCCGTCCACGCCTGCCGACTCATCGGCTCCCGAGTCCACACCCCCTGTGCCCGCACAGACCGTGGCTGGGTCGGTAGCCGCACCTTCCGCGTCCGCCACCGAATCCGTGTCCGCACCCGGATCCACACCCGCACCCGCACCCGCACCCGCCGTACCCATACCCATACCCGCATCCGCACATCGCGGCGTCGAGCCCGTGCCCGCATCCACGCGCGCCATTCCGACGGCACTTCCTGCGCCGCATGATCGGACAGCGCGAGCCCCATGGCCCGCAGGGCCCCACGGGCATCCGCAGCCCTTGGGCAGCACCCACAGCATGAGCACGGCGGCCCCCTGTCCGCCTGGCACACAGGAGCCGGAACGCCCGGCCCCGCCCGGAGAGGGTGACCGTCGTGGGCGAGCGGGCTCCGTGCTGGTGCTGGCCATGGTGGCTCTGCTTGTCGCGCTAGGTACCGGCTGGGGGGTCTACGGCCTCCTGAGCGGCGGGCACGACGACACCACGGGATCGCACACCGGTGAGGCATCCCCGTCGGAAGTCGGGTCCTCCGGGGATTCCGGCGGTTCAGGAAAAGGGTCCTCCGGCGGCGTCATACCCTCAGGCTTCCTGGGGTCCTGGACCGGGACGGTGCAGGGTGACGGAGGTGCTTCCGCCCGCCGGCTCAGTCTGTCCCAGGGCTCGGTGGGAGATCCGGTACTCACGCTGACCGCCGAGGGTCCGCTCGCCGGAGGCGGATCGTACCGCTGTGTCTTCCGGGCCTCCCTGGCGAACGAGCCGTCCTCGGCGGGCCCTGTCCGGATCGGCCCGTCACGGGTCGTGGAGGGCGAACCGATGTCCTCGTGCACCCCGGGGGAAGCCACGGTTCTGGCTCTGCTGCCCGATGGCACCCTGCGCCGGGAGATCACGTCCACCGGCCAGAGCCTCACGTACGAGAAGTCCGGCCAGGACGCGGCCGGACGATGAAGGTGCTCACCTCTCAAGGCCACCGGCAGCGACTCCCGGAGAGTCTGACCGAGCTCCTGGATCGAGTGCAGCGGTGGTGCCCATGAACGATTCCGACTGGGAGGACGACAGCGGGTACCACGACGCACTCCGACGCGCCGGTCGAGCAACGCGCCTCGGCTGGGGGGTCGTTGCCGGCACGGTCGGAGCCTTGGGCTGCGCGCTGACCGTCCTGGCCGCGCTCTGCGTCGTCGCAGTCGTGTCCGGCGTGTACGTGGTGATGGTCATGCATTCCTAGGCAAGGAGGGAAGGGCCAGGGAAGAGCCGTGGATCAGGCCGCTGCCACATCCGTCGCCCGGAAGGCGAGCCAGAGGTCGTACCGCGCGCTCGGCGTCCGGAGGAGCGACCGGCGCAGCAAGGCCTCCAGCCGGGTGAGCCGCTTTCGGGCGCCGGGTACGGAGATGCCCAGCTCGGCTGCTGTCAGGCTGAGTTGGGCCTCACAGCGCAGCCACGTCCGCAGGGTCTCCTCACCCGTGGGGCCGGCCTCGGCGATGAGGCGCAGCTGTTGTGCGGCCCAGTCCTGGACGCCGGGGGCCCTCAGCACCGTGTCCAGTTCCTCGACGTCGCGGCCTGCCGCCGGTGTGCCGGGAGCGGACCGGTTGAGCGAGGGGGTGGCCCGGATGCGGAGGGCAAGGTCGACGACCGCCTGGTCCTCGACGCGTTGGAGATCCAGGTCGAGGAGTTCCCCGACGAACTTCAGACGGGCCGCGAGGGTGTTGCGGTGGATCTTCAGGTGCTGGGTGGCGTGCGAGGCGAACGCCAGCCAGGATGCGACGGTCGCCGACAGCTCCTGGCTGTTCGGGTCCTGCGAACGGCGCGGGAGATGGCTGAGGAGCGGCGCCAGGAGCGCGTCGGCCCATCGTGCCCCGGCAGCACCGACGACCAGTGCGGGCTCGACGGCAGCCCCGAACCGGGCGTGGCGCCCGGGGAGTCCACGCGCGACGGCGAGCGCGTGGAACGCCTGCTGGTACGCCGTCGCCGTGTCCGGCAACCGCACCTCCTCGCTGACCCCCACGACGCAGTCGTCCACGAGCCCCGTCACCGCAGAACCGAGTGTGCGTCCGCTCTCCGGGACCCGCTCCTCGGGCTCTTCGTCCACCGGCGCGATCAGGATCAGATGGCGCGCGTAGACAGGGCAGCGCACGATCCAGGTCCGGCCGCCCGAGGCTTCGGCGCAGATGCGGGCCACCTCGTCCCGCCGGCCCCCGGAGCACTCGACGACACAGACGCGGACCGGGTCGGGCAGCCTGGGCCTCAGCGCGCCCGCCACCTGATGGGCGATGGAGAGCTGGCCCGTCATGAGCAGATGCAGTACCGCCTCGCGGCCGCGTGACTCCGCCAGGTCCACGCGGCGCCGCTTGCGTTCGACGCTCTCCGCAGCCCATGAAAGCCCCAGGGGCATCACGGCGTCGGCCAGCAGCGTCGGCAGCCCCTTCGGCATGGGGCCGGGTGCGACCACGGCCACAACAGGCCCGCGCTCCCCGGTCACCCCGACAGCGGGGGTACCGGTGTGCGGGATCCCGTCGGGGGAGGCGTCTTCCTCAGCGATGCCGAAGAAGGAAGTGCCGTCGTGCGGGGTTTCGTTGTGGGAGGTGTGGACGCGAGTTGCGCCGGTGCGGGCGTCGGTTTCCCGGGCGGACGGGTTCTGGTAGGCCGGATTCTGGTGAGTCGCGTTCCGGTAGGCCGGGTTCCGGTGAGTCAGGTTTCGGTCGAGGGGGAAGAGCAGTAGCGCACGGCCTTCGGCATCGAGGGCGTACGAGCCCGCTCCACGCGCAGTCAGTTCCTTTGCGGCCCGGGACGCGAGGTCCACAGCCTCGTGGGCCGGCATGCGGAGGTTCCCCGAGACGGCCTGGAGTACCGTCCCGTCGGTGTCGAGGATCCCCGCCCAGCCGTCCGCTCTTCGGGCCAGGCTGCGGAGTAGTTCGGGGGTTCCGCCTGTCCGGGCCAGCCGGTACATCAGCAGTACGTCGTCGGCCCTTTCACGGACGCCCACGTCCTCACCTCCCCGAAACCGGAGTGCAGAGTACCGGTCCGGTTGTGCTCTTTGATACCCGTCGGGAGTCACACGGTGCGAATTGATTCTCCCCTCGGACCGCGGACTCCACCTAGAGTCCACAGGGTGTTCCGGGACGTCCGGGGGACGTCGGGGGACGTCGGGACGTTTCGGATCCGGGGACCGGAGGACGTCGCGAACGTCCGGAAGGTGCACATCCCGGGGTCGGAAAGGCGTCACGTGTCAGCCTTGCGGCGTCCCGCGGGGAGCCTGAGGACATCGGGGATGTCCGGACGGCACGACGGCAGCGGCTCACGGGGGTGGTCGCTGTCGTCGCCCGCCGTCACCGCCCACGGAAGCCGCCGACGTCGAGTGGCCCAGGCCCCACCACGCCGACACCCGAACCGCGGCCGAACCGCGGCCCGAGCACCGCCACAGCGCCACACCGCCACACCGCCACACCGCCACAGCACCATGGGCCCGACAGGGCCACCTCAACCTGGCAGGACCACCTCACCCCGGTAGGGCCACCTCAACCTGACAGGACAGCCTCACCCCGGCAGGACCGCCTCCTCCCCCACGGCCGCCAGCAGCCAGATCGGCCATTCCGGGTCAGCCTGCCCCACGGCGAGTCCGATCCATCGCGCCCCTCCAGGCAGGTGCCAGACCTGCATGCTGCCCGCCAGGTTGCAGAGCTGTGCCATGGGCTCGGGCACTACGGCACCGCTCTCCTCGTCCTGCTCCAGCCAGGGCCAGAGGTCCACGGTCCTCGGTTCCCCCCACCGTCCGCTCAACTCGGTGGCCAGGAAGCTGAAGCCGTCCTCGATCTCCTGCTCGGCCGGCTCCACGGTCTCCGGCGAACGGCCGTCCCAGTAGTCCGGGCCGGCGCGCAGGATCAGCAGGTGGTGGCCGGGGCCGCTGCTGCGCCCGTCGTCGTCCTCGCTCCCCTCCTCCCCTGCCGGGAAGGGCAGGTCCAGGAGGTCGTCGACCCGGGCGAGAAGGGCCGCGTGCGTGTGGTCCGGTGCGCTACTGCCGTCCGTGCTCATGACACCAGATCCTGCCAACGGCCGGCACCGGGACACGAAGCGGGGGCGCCCCCGGCCCAAGGCCGGACGCGCCCCCGCTTCCCGTGACCGGGCAGGGTCAGCAGCTCAGGTTCGAGCCGGGGGTGGTGCCGAGGATCTGGACGAACGCCTGGTACTTGTCGATTCGGCTCTGCACCTGGGCGGGGTTCCCGCCGTTGCACTCCAGGCTGCCGTTGATGGAACGGATGGTCTCGCCGAAGCCGGACCCGTTGACCATCGCGTTGTGCGGCGTCATGGTGCCGGGGCCGGACTGGGTGTTCCAGTACCAGAGGCCGGTCTTCCAGGCCACGGCGGCGTCCTGCTCGACGAGGTAGGGGTTGCCGAGCAGGTCGATGCCGAGGGCGTCGCCGGCGGCCTTGTAGTTGAAGTTCCAGCTGAGCTGGATGGGGCCGCGGCCGTAGTAGGCGGCCTGACCGGCCGGGCAGCCGTAGGGCTGGCCGGCGTCGCAGTAGTGCGGGTAGTTGGCCTCGTTGATCTCCTTGATGTACACCAGCCCTCCGGTCTCGTGGCTGACGTTGGCGAGGAAGGCGGCGGCCTCCTGCTTCTTCACCGTGTCACTGCCGGTGCCGGCGAAGCCCGGGTAGGCGCTGAGGGCCGCGGTGAGACCGCTGTAGGTGTAGAAGGAGTTCCTGTTCGGGAACATCTGGTTGAACTGCGCCTCGCTGACGACGAAGCCCGAGGGATCCGGATCCGGGTCGGTCTCACCGCCGCTTCCGCAGGCACCCTGATCGGCCCAGACGTCGGCGGACCCGGGCCGCTCGTTCTGCGTCCACCACTTCGCGGACCAGTTGTGACCGTTGTACGAGACGAACCCGCCGCCGACGTAGACGGAGGAGGCGCTCCACGCGGGTGCGCACGCGGCTGCCGATGCGGTGGTGGGGAGGAGGACGAACGTCGCGATGACCGCGCCCAGCGCGGCAATCAGGCTCATGACACGTTTGAACACGTGATCACTCCTTCGGCGCGGCGCTCGCGCCGAGCGTGCGCCGCCATGGGGGGTACGGCCACCCAAGCGCTGATGGTCTGGACCTGTCAAGGTCTAGACCAGAACTCGAACTCCACCCCCTGCCCCAACTGGGCTTCACAACTGCCCTGTTGAACGAAGGACGAACTTCACCGGAAGGAAACCGCCACCCGCCCCACCACACGACTCCCCGCCCTACGGTGTCCGGCACACGGCCGGCACACGACCGGCGCCCGGGCAGCGCGGCGCGGCAGCCGCACAGGCATCACAGGCACGCAGGCATCACGGGCACGCAGGGATCACGGGCACGCGGACAAGCGGGCGACACGGGCAAGCGGGCGACACGGGCACGCGGGCGCAGGGGGAGCACGAGGCACATGGAGTGGGTCAGCGCGGAGAACGTCATCGCGGTCCTCACCGCCCTTCTGGGCGTGGCGACCTCGGCCGGCGTGCTCTGGTACGAACGCCGCGTCCCGCGCCGCAAACGCATCGGCTACCGCGTGCAGATGGACACACCGATAGGCAGCGAGGTCAGCCAGGGCAGGGCCAACGTCCGGCTCGGTCTCTTCAACGAGACCCCTGACATGGCCGACGCCACCCTCGTCCTGCTGCGCATCGAGAACGACGGATCACAGTCGATCGGCTACGAGGACTACACCGGCCGCGGCGAGTTGAACGGCCTGACCGTCGAGTTCACCGGGCGGTCGGTCCGCGGCATCGCCGTGACCCACTCGTCCGACGCCGACCATCTGACCGACCACTTCACCCCGTCGGCAGGGCTGCGTCACGACGGCTCGGTCATCCGGCTGCCGCGCGTCCCGCTCAACCGCAACGAACACTTCAAACTCCTGGTCCTGCTCACCGGATCCCACGTCGGCGGGCCGATCAGGATCACCGGAGGCATCCGGGACGGAGTGGTCGCACGGAACAAGGCGGCCCGCCCCGACGAGAAGCCCCCGCTGTTCGGCCCGGCGTCGAGGATCATCACCGTGGCCCTCACCTGCTGCGTCGTCGCGCTCGCCGGCATCATCGTCGTGCGGGACGACTCCCCTCCTCCGATGGACTGCGCCGAGGGCACCCTGACGATCACCGGGTCGACCGCCTTCAAGCCGGTCGTGGAGGAGCTCAGGCGGAAGTACGAGCAGGAGTGCGAGGGCGCCACGATCCGCCTGGACATCCACGGCAGCAACGCCGGTGTACGGAAGCTCGACGGAGAGGGCGCCAAGTCCTCCGGCTCCCCGTCCATGATCGCGCTGTCCGACGGCCCCCGGCCGGCAGCGCTGACCGCGTTGCACGGCAAGGAGGTGGCGATCTCACTCTTCTCACTCGTCGTCAACGACACCGTGCCGGTGAAGGACCTCTCCCTGGACCAGATCAGGAAGATCTACCGCGGCGAGATCCGGAACTGGAACCAGCTCATTCCGGGCGGCCCCGACATGGATGTCCGACTGGTCAGCCGGGACGCCAATTCCGGCACACGGGAGGTCTTCCAGCGCCGTGTCCTGGACGCCAACGAGCCTGCGGCATCCTCTCGCGACTGCACCACGAAGGACTACGCCGACGCCCCGGTCCTGCGCTGTGAACTCGACGGAACCGACCAGGTCCTGACGGAGGTCGCCAGGCTGGAGGGGGCGATCGGTTACACCGAGCTGCGCGGCGGAGCCGTGCCGGACGGCGCACACCGGACCGCGATCGACGGCACCTTCCCGTCCGTCGACGCCATCGGCACCAGCGACTACCCGTACCGGGAGATCGAATACGCCTACACCTACGGTTCTCCGCCCGCCGACTCCCTGGTGGCCGGCTTCCTGAACTACCTGGACAACTACGGCGAGGAGATCATGCGCGCCAACGGCCACCTGCCGTGCGCGACTCCGAAGGGGACGCGGCTGTGCGGCGCGGACGACCCCCTACCCGGGTAGGGGCCCTGAACAGCACCTCGGTATCTCGCTCGCTGACGTGGCCCGGTCGTAGCGTCCACGCCCATGGACACCTCGTGGAAGCGCTCCCCCCTGGCCACACCCACCGCCCCTTCCACCGCGGCGCGGCACATCGCCCTGCGCGCCCTGGCCGCCGTCGCCCTGCTGCCCCGGGGCGCGGCCGCACTCGTGATGGCCGCCGCGGGCCGCGGGGGTTTCGCCCGCGCTCTCCTGGGCGCGGGACCGGCGGCCGGTTCCGGGACTCCGCGGCCCGGCGGGACACGGACGGCCGCCCATGCCGGGGCGACGGCGCTGCTGGGTGTGCTGTCCCTGCTCCTCACCGGGGTGCTGCTGACGGGGGTGGCCCGCGGGCCGTTCTACGGGCTCGTGGAGCACGGGCCCTACGAACACTCGTGGGGCGGTCCCGGCAGGACGGGTGCGTGGGTGGCCCACTTCGCCGTGTCCGTCCCCGTCGTGCTCGCGGCGATGGCGGCGCTGTACGGGGTGGCCGGCCTCCAGTGCCGGCTGACGGCGCCCCTGCGCGGAGAGCGCAGGGGTCGCTGGGTCGTGCCGGCGGTGCTGGTCTGCTGCGCCGCCGGGGCGCTGTTCGCGGTCGCCTTCTCCCGGCAACTGCCCTGACCGGGGCCGTCACCGGTCCACCGGCCGACCGCCGTGTCCCCACTGCCGACGAAGACGGCGGCGGCCGGACCCCCGATGTGAGGGTCCGGCCGCCGCCGTGGTCGTCCCAGGCCCCGGAGGCCCAGGCCCACCACAGGCCCGACAGGGCTCCGGGCCTGTAGGGCTCCGGGCCTGTAGGCGCCCACAGGGCTCCGGACCCTGAAGCGCCTACAGGCCCCTACAGGCCCTACCGGCCTACAGGAACGAGTTGATCTCGATGGTCTCGGTACGGCCGGGGCCGACGCCGATCGCGGAGATCGGGGCGCCCGACATCTCCTCGAGCGCCTTCACGTACGCCTGCGCGTTCTTCGGCAGGTCGGAGAAGGTCTTCGCCTTGGTGATGTCCTCGGACCAGCCCGGCAGCGTCTCGTAGATCGGCTTCGCGTGGTGGAAGTCGGTCTGGCTGTAGGGGAGTTCCTCGACGCGCTTGCCGTCGATCTCGTACGCCACGCACACCGGGATCCGCTCCCAGCCGGTCAGCACGTCCAGCTTGGTGAGGAAGAAGTCGGTGAGGCCGTTGACCCGGGTCGCATAGCGCGCGATCGGGGCGTCGAACCAGCCGCAGCGACGGTCACGGCCGGTGGTCACACCGCGTTCGCCGCCGATGCGGCGCAGCGCCTCGCCGTCCTCGTCGAGGAGCTCCGTCGGGAACGGGCCGGCGCCGACACGGGTGGTGTAGGCCTTGAGGATGCCGATGACCCGGCTGATCTTCGTCGGGCCCACCCCGGCCCCGGTGCAGGCGCCGCCCGCGGTCGGGTTCGAGGAGGTGACGAAGGGGTACGTGCCGTGGTCGACGTCGAGCAGGGTGCCCTGGCCGCCCTCGAAGAGGACGACCTTGCCTTCGTCGATGGCGTCGTTCAGGATCAGCGTCGTGTCCGCGACGTACGGCTTGATCTGCTCCGCGTACTGGAGCATCTCCTCGACGATCTTCCCGGACTCGATCGCGCGCCGGTTGAAGACCTTGGCCAGGAGCTGGTTCTTCTGCTCCAGCGCCGCCTCGACCTTCTGCTCCAGGATCGACTCGTCGTAGAGGTCCTGGACGCGGATGCCGACACGGTTGATCTTGTCGGCGTAGGTCGGGCCGATACCGCGCCCGGTCGTGCCGATCTTCCGCTTGCCGAGGAAGCGTTCCGTCACCTTGTCGACGGTGACGTTGTACGGAGTGATCAGATGAGCGTTGCCGCTGATCAGGAGCTTGGACGTGTCGACGCCTCGCTCGTTCAGACCGCTCAGCTCGGAGAGCAGGACCGCCGGGTCGACGACGACACCGTTACCGATGACCGGGGTACACCCCGGCGAAAGGATTCCGGAGGGGAGGAGATGCAGTGCGTACTTCTGGTCGCCTACGACGACCGTGTGACCGGCGTTGTTGCCGCCCTGGTAGCGCACCACATAGTCAACGGATCCACCGAGCAGGTCGGTGGCCTTCCCCTTGCCCTCGTCACCCCACTGAGCACCGAGCAGCACAAGTGCGGGCACAGGCGTACACCCCTTCCGGGCGGGGCATGTCCAAGGTCAGGGGGCGTACGTAAAGGTCGTACCTGCCGCACGACGATGTACGGCAAAGCCTGAGCCGTCGAACCGGGTGCCCCGGAATAGACGAAGCCCCTGGCGCAATAGCGCAAGGGGCTCTTGCACCAAGATGCTACCCGAGGAAGGACCGAGGTGTCGGCTGCAGAGCCCCCCGGCGACGGCGACCACCAGCTACTCGTGCTGATCGACCCCCTGGCGCGCCGCTACGACGGCGAGTCCGTGCGCATCGCGAAGGACGTGCTGAGCGCGGGCGCGCACGCCAAGATCTGCCTTCCGGACAGCCCGGACGAGTTCGCCAGGGCCTTGTCCCGGCGGGGTTCCAGGAGGCCCGTCGTCGTCGGCGACGACCATGCGCTGCTGCGCGCGGTGTCCCAGCTGCACCGGGAACGCGAGCTCTCGGACAGCACGCTCGCCCTGATCCCGGTCGGCGCGGCACACACCCTGGAGGTCGCCCACGGACTCGGCGTGCCCAGGGGCGCGGTCGCGGCCGCGCGCACGGCCCTCGACGGGACCGCGCGCCGGCTGGATCTGCTCGTGGACGACAGCGACGGCGTGGTCCTCGGAAAGCTCCGCATACCGGCGGCCGGCCCCGCCGCGGGCCGGCACCAGACGGTCTGGGACACCTGCCGGACCCTCGTGACCTCATGGGTCCGCCCCGTTCCGGCCCCGCCCGCCGGTGCCGCACACACCCACCGGTTGCGGATCGAGGCGGACGGGGTGCTGCTGAACGACCTGGACCGGCCCCTCGAGGACGTCTCCGTGGCCGCCCAGGGCGACGGCGGCCTGGCAGCCGTGGTGATCCGCACGGCGGGCGGGGAGACCCGTGCCGCGGAGGCCAAGGCCGTCACCGTGGCCGGACCGGACTTCCGCTACCGCGCGGACATACAGATCTCCGGCCCGGTCAGGACGCGCACCTGGACGGTACGGGCGGACGCCTGGGGCCTGATCCTGCCCACCACGGCGGCCTGAGGCCGCCCCGGGCGGAGCGGGCCGTGCCCCACCAGGACGCCTGAACCCACTCGGGCGTGAACCGCCAGGGCGCCCGAACCGCCCGGGCGCCGCGCAGCATCCACCCGGACCTGCCGTCACCCGTACCGGCCGTCACCCGGACCGGCCGTCACCCGGACTTCGTGCGGCTCTCGCGCCACCGGTCCAGGACACCCACCAGTTCCGCCTGGAGGAAGGCGAAGAACTCCGCCGTCTCCATGAGCCGCGCACCGGCCGGGGTGTCCTCGCCCAGGGAGCGCGCGCCGTCCTTCAGGGTGCGCTCCCAGCGGGTCAGCACCTGGTCACGGCTGGCGAAGGTCGCGTACCAGAGCTCGTGGTGCAGGCGGTACCGGTCGCGGCGTGAGCCGGGGTCGCGCTCCCTGCCGACCATGCTGACCTGGGTGAGGTAGCTGACCGCGCCGGAGACCGCGGCGGGGCTGATCCGGAGCTGACGGCCGAGTTCCGCGGAGGTCATGGACCCGTCGTCGGCGGCGAGGAGCGCGGCGAAGACGCGTGAGGCCATCCGCTGCATCCCGGCCTCGGTCATCTCCGCCGCGAAACGCTCGACGAACCGCGACACCGCGTCCTCGTCCCTGCCGGCGACGGGACCGGAATCCTCCTCGGCGGCGATGACGGGCTCCCGCTCCGCTTCGGCGCCCCCGTCCGCCCTTCCGCCGCCCCCGGTCTCGCCGGTCATGGGCTCCGCCGCCTTCCCCGCTCCGATCATCACCCGACTTTATACGGTTCCTTAACTTCACAACTTTGTGAAACCAGCGTACGTTCCAGGACATGACGACGGCAATCAGCGTCTCCGGCCTGCACAAGTCGTTCGGGCGGACACGTGCGCTGGACGGCCTCGACCTCGGCGTCGAGACGGGCGAGGTGCACGGTTTCCTCGGGCCCAACGGTGCCGGGAAGTCCACCACCGTCAGGATCCTGCTGGGCCTGCTCCGCCCCGATTCGGGTACCGCCCGGCTGCTGGGGAAGGACCCCTGGCAGGACTCCGTGGAACTGCACCGGCGCCTGGCGTACGTCCCCGGCGACGTCGAGTTGTGGCCGGGACTCACCGGCGGCGAGGCGATCGACCTGCTGGCACGCCTGCGGGGTGGGACCGACCGGCGCCGGCGGGACGAGCTGACCGAGCGCTTCGATCTCGACCCCACGAAGAAGGGCCGGGCCTACTCGAAGGGCAACCGGCAGAAGGTGGCCATCGTCGCCGCCCTCAGCTCCGACGCCGAACTCCTGCTGCTGGACGAGCCGACCGCCGGGCTCGACCCCCTGATGGAGGTGGTCTTCCAGGACGTCGTCCTGGAGGCGAAGGCAGCCGGCCGCACGGTGCTGCTGTCCAGCCACATCCTGGGGCAGGTCGAGAAGCTGGCCGACCGGGTGAGCATCATCCGGCAGGGCCGGACCGTGCAGTCCGGGTCGCTGAGCGAGCTGCGGCATCTGACGCGTACGACGATCGAGGCCGAGACGGCCAGGCCACCGGTGGGGCTGGAGTCGATTCCGGGGGTGCACGACCTGGAGGTCTCCCGGGACGGCAGCGGCAGGGTGCGGTTCGCCGTGGACGGCGGCCATCTCGACGCGGCGGTCGGCAGGCTCGCCGAGAGCGGTGTGCGCGGCCTGGTCAGCCACCCGCCGACCCTGGAGGAGCTCATGCTCCGGCACTACGGCGACGAACTCGCCGCCAACGGCCACGGCCGGGCGGGGAACCCCCGGTGAGCGCCGCCGCCACCGCCGGGGCCCCGGCGACCACCCGGTCACCCGCGGGCTCCGGTGCCCTCGCCGGGACCCGGACCCTCGTCGCGTTCGCCCTGCGCAGGGACCGCGTCCGGCTGCCCGTGTGGGTCCTCGCCCTGTGGGCGGGCACGCTGGCCACGGCGGACAAGTACACGACGCTGTACGCAGGTCCGGAGGCCCGCGCCTCCCTCGTCGGCACCATGGGCAGCCCCGCCGGACTCGCGATGACCGGCCCCCGGCACTATCTGGACGACTACACCTTCGGCGCGATGCTCGGCCACCAGATGCTCGGCTTCCTGGCCGTCCTGGTCGGCCTGATGAACGTCCTGGTCATCACCCGTCACACCCGTGACGAGGAGGAGACCCGTCGCGCCGAGCTGGTCCGCTCCACCGCCGTCGGACGTCACGCGCAGCTCGCCGCCGCGCTTTCGCTCGCGCTGATCGCCGACCTGGCTCTCGCCGTCCTGCTCGCCGTGGGACTCGGGTCCATGGACCTGGCCCCGGGCGGCGTGGAGGGCCCCGTGCTGTACGGGGTCGCGCACGCGGCCGTCGGTCTCGCCTTCGCCGGTGTCGCGGCGATCACCACCCAGCTCACCGCGCACACCCGGGGCGCCACCGGCACCGCGCTGGCGGTCGTCGGGCTCGCCTACGCCCTCCGGGCGGCCGGGGACGCGGGCGGCGAGGGCAGCGTCTCGTGGCTGTCCCCGATCGGCTGGGTCCAGCGCACCTACCCGTACGTGGACGACCGCTGGTGGCCGCTGCTGCTCTGCGGCGGGTTCGCCGCCCTCTGCGCCGGCACCGGCTTCCTCCTGTCCACCCGGCGGGACGTGGGAGCGGGCCTCCGCGCGGCCGGGCCCGGACGTCCGGCGGCGTCCCGCGCGCTGCTCGGACCACTGGGTTTCGAACTCCGGCTGCACCGTGCCGTGCTGGCGGGATTCGCCGCCGGGCTGTTCGTCATGGGTGCCATGTACGGGTCGGTCCTCGGCCAGGCGGAGGACATGCTGGGCGGCATCGACCAGGTCCAGGAGGCGCTCCGCAGGATCGGCGGCGCGAGCGTGGCCGAGTCCTTCGCCTCGATGATCATGGTGGTCCTCGCCGTGGCGGCCTCGGTGTTCGTGGTCATGGCGGCCCTGCGGCCGCGCGCCGAGGAGAACGCCGGCCGCGCCGAGGCGCTCCTGGCGACCGGGCTGTCCCGCGGCAGGTGGGCCGGCGGGCATCTGGTGGTCGCGCTCGCGGGCGGCACGGTGCTGCTGCTCGCCGGCGGGCTCGGCATCGGCGTACTGGGTGCCCTCTCGGCCGGCGACGCCGGGCTCGTCCTGACCCTGACGGGCGCGGCCCTGGCCTACGCCCCGGCCCTGTGGGTCACGGCCGGGGTGGCCGCGGTCCTCTTCGGCTGGGCTCCCAGGGCCGCTCAGGCGGCGTGGGCGGTCCCGGTGTACTCGTTCGTCACCGGCTACCTGGGGCAGCTTCTGCGGTTCCCGGACTGGGCGAACGGCCTGTCCCCCTTCGGCCACGTGCCCAGGCTTCCGGCGCAGTCCATGGACTGGACGCCCATGGCCGCCCTCACCCTGGTCGCCGCCGTCCTGATCCTGCTCGGCCTGGAAGGCTTCCGCAGGCGTGACCTGCTGACCAAGTAGGCGCGGGGAACCGGTCACCGGCGCCATGCGTCGTGATCACACATGGAGCAAAGGGATGTGACGGGATACGGCGGGTGCGCGGCGGCGCTGTCAGGGGTGGTCACCGCCCTGTACGTCTGGGGGTCGTCCAGGAGGACGCGGGTCCACGCGGGCGCCGGCTTCGAGGGGCAGGGCAGGGACCTCTCCGCGCTCTTCACCGACCTGCCCCTCGTCCTCCTCGCGGGGCTCCTGATCCCCACGGCGGCATGGCTGCTGACCCTGCGTCTGCTGTCCCGGCCAGGGGCCCCACCGGTACGGGTCGCCCTCGCGGCCGTCTGCACGGCCGGAGTGCTCGTCATGTCCGCGTGGGCCCTGCACAGCTGGGCGAACCCGCACGACCCGGATCACATCCGCCTGTCCGGTCCCGCCGCCTCAGATCTCGGCCTCTAGCCGGGCGAGCCCTCTCATCACGTAGCCCGGCTTCCACTCCGGTTCGGCCACCAGCCGCATCCGGGGCGCCCTGCGCAGCAGTTCACCGAAGGAAGCCGCCAGTTCGACCCGTGCCAGCGGGGCCCCCAGGCAGTAGTGGATGCCCGCCCCGAACGAGATGTGCGGGTTGTCCTGCCGGGAGAGGTCCAGCGTGTCCGGGTCGCTGAAGCGCTCCGGATCCCGGTTGGCCGACGCGAGGAGGAGGGCGACCTGTGCCCCGCGCGGGATGAGGGTGCCGCCGATCTCGACGTCGTCCAGGACCCAGCGGGTGAACATGGGCGCCGGGGTGTCGTAGTGCAGCAGTTCTTCGAGAGCCGTGGGGAGCAGGGCGTGGTCGGCCCGGAGCGCTTCCAGCTGTCCGGGGTGCTCGAAGAGCACCCGCCAGCCGTTGACGGTGGCGTTGACGGTCGCCTCGTGGCCGGCGTTGAGCAGCAGCACGCAGGTGGAGACGATCTCCTGTTCGCTGAGCCGGTCCTCGTCGTCGTGCGCGGCGATGAGCCCGGAGATCAGGTCCGTCCCCGGGGCGGTGCGCCGGTCGGCGATGAGTTCCCGCAGATACGCGGAGAACTCGGCCGATGCCTGTACCGCCGCGCGTGCCGTCTCCTCGGGCGGATTCAGCTCGAACATCGCGCAGATGGCGGCCGACCACGGCCTCAGCAGGCCCCGGTCGGCCTGCGGGATCCCGAGCATCTCGGCGATCACGGCCACCGGCAGCGGCTCGGCGACCGCGCCGAGGAGGTCGCCGCCGCCCGCCGCGACGAAGTCGTCGACGAGGCCGGCGGCCAGCCGCTCCACGGTCGGCGCGAGCGTCTCGACCCTGCGGGGGGTGAACGCCTTGGCGACCAGCCGCCGGATCCGGGTGTGGTCGGGTGCCTCCAGGTCGAGGATCCCGTGGCCGTTGAGGGTGTGGAACGGCTCGTGCTCGGCGGGCGGGGCGGCCACACCGAACTCCTCGTGGCCGAAGCGGTGCAGATAGGTCCGTCCCAGCCGTCGGTCGCGCAGCAGCCCGGACACGTCGGAGTGGTGGGGGACGAGCCACTGCCGTGTCGGCTCGAAGTAGTGCGCCCTGCCGGTGGCCCGCAGCGCGGCGTAGGCGGGGTACGGGTCGGCGACGAACGCCGGGGACCAGGGATCGAAGGACACGTGCATGGACCGACGCTACGGCCTCGCACGCCTCCCGTACGCGCAGACGCCGCACGCGTCCCGCGGCCCCCCGCACGCGGACGCCGCACCCAGCCGCCCCCGACGCACGCGGACGCCGCACCGCGCCCCGCGCCCGGGCACGCGCGGCCGCTTGCCCGCGCCCCGGGCGCTATCCGGGCGTCACCAGCCGTGCCTCGTAGGCGAAGACGGCCGCCTGGGTCCGGTCGCGCAGCCCGAGCTTGACCAGGATCCGGCTGACGTGTGTCTTGATCGTCGACTCGGCCACCACCAGGTGCGCGGCGATCTCCAGGTTGGACAGCCCCTGCGCGATCAGCACCAGCACCTCCGTCTCCCGTTCGGTGAGGTCGCCGATCCGCGCCATGGCGGGCGGCCTCGGCGCCTCGGCGAGTTTCGAGAACTCGGTGATCAGTCGCCGGGTGACCGTCGGCGCGAGCAGCGCCTCGCCGGACGCGACGACCCGTACCCCCTCGGCGAGCTGCCGGGCCGAGGCGTCCTTCAGCAGGAAGCCCGAGGCGCCGGCCCGCAGGGCCTGGTACACGTACTCGTCGAGGTCGAAGGTGGTCAGGACGAGGACCTTCGCGTCCGCGTCGGCGGCGACGATCTCCCGGGTCGCCTCGATGCCGTTGAGGTCCGGCATCCGGATGTCCATCAGCACGACGTCCGGCCGCAGGGCCGCTGCCTGCGTGACGGCCTGGCGTCCGTCGACGGCCTCGCCGACGACCTCGATCCCGGGCATGGCGTTGAGCAGCACGGTGAAGCCCTCGCGGACCATGATCTGGTCGTCGACGATCAGCACCCGTACGGGCGGTGCGCTCACGCGTCCTCACCTCCGTCGTGCCTTGCGGGCACCGGCAGGAACACGGCGATCTCGTATCCGCCGTCCTCGGTCTCCCCGGCGGTCATCTCCCCGTTCAGCATCGCGACCCGCTCCCGCATCCCGGTGATCCCGTGTCCGGCGCCCGGCGACGGCTTGACCAGCCCCTTCGCCGGCCCGTTGACCACCCGGAGCCCCAGACCGCCCAGGACGTAACCGATCTCCACCCGCGCCGCGGCACCAGGCGCGTGCCGGAGGGTGTTGCTCAGCGCCTCCTGCACGATCCGGTAGGCCGACAGCTCGATGCCCTGCGGCAGTTCCCGTACGGCCCCGGTGACGGTCTTCTCCGTCTCCAGGCCGGTCTCCCGGACGTTGGACAGAAGCCGGTCGAGGTCGGCCAGGGTGGGCTGCGGGGCGTCCGGGACCTCGTAGTCGTCGGCGCGTACGACGCCGAGCACGCGGCGCAGTTCGGTGAGCGCGGCCACCGCGTTCTCCCGGATGGTGGCGAAGGCCTGCTCCAGCTCGGGCGGCGGGTTCTCCACCCGGTACGGGGCGGCCTCGGCCTGGATGGCGACGACGGACATGTGGTGGGCGACGACGTCGTGCAGTTCGCGGGCGATGGTGGTGCGCTCCTCCAGGAGGGTGCGCCGGTCACGCTCGACGGCCGTCACCGTGCGCTGCACCGTCACCTCCTGCTCGGCGTCACGCCGCACCCGCACCATGGCGACGAGCAGCAGGGCGAACGCGGAGGCCACGGCCATGGGCATGATGTCGGAGTATCCGGGGCCGATCTCGCTGAGGAAGCTGCCCACGACCACGGTGACCACCCACATCCAGGCCGCGGCCCGCGGCCTGGTCCGCGCGGCGACCACGACCAGCACACCCAGGTGGCAGACGAACGCGCTCGGCCCCCACGGCCAGTCACCGCCGCCCAGGAGCGCCACCACCGGGGTGCTCGCGATCGAGCCCCAGAACGCCAGCACGGGGCGGACCAGCGTCATCAGCAGCGCGGCGACGGGCAGCAGGGCGGCAACGAGGCCGAAGAACTGCCCGTTCTGCTGGATGACCCCCTCGAGCAGGGCGATCCCCGCGACCGCCGCCACCACCGCGTGCGGGAACCAGACCGCCCACCGCCGTATCCCCTCCGGCAGCCGGCGCATCACCGGCCCCCCGGTACCGAGCGGGCCGAGCGGCCGGTAGGCGAACACGTCGTGGAAGAGGTCCTGCCTCAGGCCGCCTATCGCGTCGGCGGCCAGCCGGAACTCCGGGCTACTGGTCCTGGTGTCGGTCACACCCACACGGTAGGGGCGGGCCGGGACCCCGGGCGTCCGCAGTGGTGAGGATCCTGAGGCGTCCGTCGCAAGTACTACCAGGCCAGCTGGGCGATCTCCTCGGCCACCACCGCGCAGGCGTCCGCGGCGGGGTCGATCAGCGGGAAGTGCCCGACGCCGTCCAGCAGGGTCAGCCCCACCAGCTCGCCGGCCTTGGCGGCCGCGTCCACGAAGGCGTCCGGGACGGCCGGAGGCACGGTGGTGTCCTCCACCCCCTGGACCACCGTCGTCGCGATGCCCGTCGGCAGCAGCCGGGCCGGATCGGTGTGTGCGCTCCGCTCCTCGAAGTCGACTCCTGTACCCAGGAGTTGGTGCAGGGCGCCGCCGCACACGTCCAGCTTCACCGCGCTCGCGAAATCGGCGACCGGCGCGAGGGCGACCACCCCGCGCAGCGGCGGCGACGCGGGCAGCCGCCAGGGCGAGCCCTCGGGGAGCACGTGCCGGGCGGCGGCCCACAGGGCCAGCTGCCCTCCCGCCGAGTGCCCGGTGAGGACGGTCCTGCGCACGTCCGCCTGGGGCAGCTCCCGTGCGGCGAGGGCCGGCAGGGCGTCCATCGCGGCGGCGACGTCGTCGAAGGTGTCGGGCCACCGGCCCGCCACGGGCGCCGAGCCCTCCTGCCGCGGGGAGCCGTCGCCGCGCCGGTACTCGACGCTCGCCACCGCGAAGCCGCGCCGCGCGAGGAAGCCGGCGAACGGGGAGACGTGGAGCCGGTCGTAGGGTGCCCGCCACGCCCCGCCGTGCAGTACGACGACGAGGGGCGCCCCGTCCCGGCCGTCTCGCGGCGCGTAGAAGTCGATCATCTGGTCGGGGTGGCTGCCGTAGGCCGCGGACCGGTCGGGGGCGACGGCTGGATGGGCGAAGGCCGACTCTTCCTCGACGACGTCCTGTGCACGCCCGGCAGATTCCGACATGGATGCTCCAACCGCCCTACGCCTGTGCCCGACTGGACTGACCTGCGGGGACGGTACCAGGAGGGCGGTGTGCCGCCGCACGGGCCCGGAGCACCGGGTCCGCACGGCGGCGGGAGGTCAGACCGCCAGCACCTCGGCGAGGATCCGCGCCGCCCGCTCCGCGTCGGCGAAACCGACGTAGAGCGGGGTGAAACCGAAGCGCAGGACGTCGGGGCGGCGCAGGTCTCCGACCACACCGCGCTCGATGAGTTCGCCCATCACGGCCTCCGCGTCGGCGCACCGCAGCGAGACCTGGCTGCCGCGTTCGGCGTGCGCGGCGGGGGTGGCCGAGGTGACCCGCCCCTCCGGGACGTAGGCGGCGACGCACTCCAGGAAGAAGTCCGTCAGGGCGAGGGACTTGGCGCGTACGGCCTCCACCTGGACGCCGTCCCACACCTCCAGCGCCGCTTCCAGCGCCAGCATCGACAGGATGTCGGGGGTCCCGACCCGGCCGCGCGGGGCACCCTCGGCGGGCACGTGGCCGGGGGTCATCGCGAACGGGTCCGCGTGCGAGGTCCATCCGGGAAGCGGCGAGTCGAAGGCCGCCTGGTGCCGCTCGGCGACGTACAGGTACGCCGGCGAACCGGGGCCGCCGTTCAGGTACTTGTACGTGCAGCCGACGGCCAGGTCGACGCGGTGCGCGTCCAGGCCCACCGGGAGGGCGCCCGCGCTGTGGCACAGGTCCCAGACGGCGAGCGCGCCCGCGTCGTGCGCCGCCGCGGTCAGGCCGGGCAGGTCGTGGAGCCGGCCCGTCCGGTAGTCGACGTGGTTCAGGAGGACGGCGGCCGTGCGCGGCCCGAGCGCGCCGGGCACGTCGGACGGGGCGACCGGGACGACCCGGTGGCCCGTCATACGGGCCGCCGAGGCGGCGATGTACCCGTCCGTGGGGAACGTCGTCGCGTCGACGAGGATCTCGTCCCGGCCCTCGTCCGCGAGCCGGGTCGCCGCGACCACCGCCTTGAAGACGTTCACGCTGGTCGAGTCGCCCACCACGATCCGGCCCGCGGCGGCGCCGACGATCGGGGCGATCCGGTCGCCGATCCGTTCGGGCGCGGTCCACCAGCCGCTCTCGCCCCAGGAGCGGATGCGCAGGGATCCCCACTCCCGGGTGATCACGTCCTGCATCCGGGCCGGAACGTGCCGGGGCAGCGCGCCGAGCGAGTTGCCGTCGAGGTAGACGGTGTCGTCGAGGAGGAACAGCTCACGCAGCGGAGCCAGTTCGTCACCGGAGTCGAGCGCCTCTGCGCGCTCCTTGAAGTCAGACATGACTGCGCGCCGTCCACAGTTCGGGGAACACGTTCTTGGTGGCCCGCTTCTCGAGCCAGGCGACCCCGGCCGACCCGCCGGTGCCGGTCTTCGACCCCATCGCCCGCCGGGTGGCGGTCAGATGGTCGTTGCGCCAGCGCCACACCAGCTCACCGACGTCGGTGAGCACCTCACCGAGGCGCACCAGCTCGTCGTTCTGGTCCGGGGCGGAGTAGATCTCCGCCCAGACGGCCTCGACCGCCGCCGACGGCTCGTACCGCTGCGCCAGGTCGCGCTCCAGCACCGACTGTGGTACGGGGTACCCGCGCCGGGCGAGCAGGGCGAGCGTCTCGTCGTAGAGCCCGGGTTCGTGCAGCGCCTTCTCCAGCTCGGCGTGGACGCGGGGCGCGCCCCGGTGCGGCACGAGCATGGACGCGGACTTCTCGCCCAGCAGGAACTCCATCCGCCGGTACATCGCGGACTGGAAGCCGGACCCTTCGCCGAGCGCGCCCCGGTAGGAGTTGAACTGGGCGGGGGTGAGCGCCGCCAGCGGCTTCCAGGAGGCGTTCAGGGCCTCCAGCTCACGCAGTGAGCGCTTCAGCGCGTCCCTGGCCGCCGGTATGCGGTCCTCGCGCAGGGCGTGCGCCGCGGTCTCCCACTCGTGGACGATGACGGTGAACCACAGCTCCATGACCTGGGTGGTGACCAGGAAGACCATCTCGCCGGGATCGTCCGAGCGGAGGTGCTGGAGGTGGGTCAGGACATCCGCCTGGACATAGTCCTCGTACGGAGTCGTGCCCGCGAAGTCCAGGTGCGGGGTCTCCGCACCGGTGGCTTCGGGGTCGGGGTGGAACGTCGACATTTCTGTCTCCTCGACACGAGCTTCCGGGTAGCGGTCCGCCCCTTCCTCTGAGGTGGGTGGAGCTCCGGTCCCCTGCCCGGCATCCTAACGGCCCTCCCGGAGACACGCCGGGCCCCGCCGGACCGTGCCCGGCGGGGCCCGTGGAACGGGGGCCGCTCAGCCCAGGGTGTCCGCGGCGGTCTGCGAGGACTCGCGCAGGAACGTCGAGCAGCGCTCGTACTCCTCCTGCTCACCGATCGCCTGCGCGGCGCGCGCGAGGGCGTGCAGCGCCCGCAGGAAGCCGCGGTTCGGCTCGTGCTCGAACGGGACGGGGCCGTGGCCCTTCCAGCCCGCGCGGCGCAGGGCGTCGAGGCCCCGGTGGTAGCCGGTGCGCGCGTAGGCGTACGACTCGATGACCCGGCCGCCCTCGAACGCCTCGTCGGCGAGCTGCGCCCAGGCCAGCGAGGACGTGGGGTACTTCGCCGCGACGTCGGCGGGAGCCGTTCCGCCGGCGAGCAGCTCACGCGGCTCCGGGTCGTCGGGCAGATGGGTCGGGGCGGGGCCCCCGAGCAGGTTCTCGTGGATGGACATGGTTCAAGTGTGCCTGGGCCGGGCGTCCGGCTCCAAGGGCGGGGCCGAGACCCCGCAGTGTGTCGCACACGCCGGGCGTGCCGCCGGGACCTTCCGCACGGACCACCAGGCGATCACCGAGCCCGCCACGAGGAGTCCTGCGCACATCGGCATGGCCCTCCGGAACGTCGAGGCGAACTCCCCGGCGTCCCGGTAGGCCTCCGGTCCCATTCCGGCCAGCAGCGGGAGCGCGGCCACGGCGAGCAGCCCGGCGGCCCGCGCCGCCGCGTTGTTGATGCCGCTGGCGAGCCCGGCCCGCCCGGTGTCCACCGCCGCCAGGACGGTCGCGGTGAGGGGGGCCACCAGGGTGACCATGCCGAGGCCGAGCACCAGGACGGCCGGCAGCACGTCCCGCGCGTACGAGGCGCCGGGCCCGACCCGCAGGAACAGCAGCATCCCGGCCGCCGCCAGCAGCGGGCCCACGGTGAGCGGGATCCGGGGCCCGATGCGCCGTCCGAGATCACCGGCGGAGGCGGAGAACAGCAGCATGAGCACCGTCGTCGGCAGGAGTGCGGTGCCCGCGCCGAGCGCCGAGTACCCGGCGACGACCTGGAGCTGGATCGCGGAGAGGAAGAAGAAACCGCCGAGAGCCGCGTACACGCAGAACGTGACGATGTTGACGGCCGTGAACTGGCGTGAGGCGAAGATCGACGGCGGCACCATGGGGTCGGCGCGGCGCCGCTCCACCCGCACGAACCCCACCCCGAGGACGACACCGCCGAGGGCCGCACCGATCACCAGGGCGGACGCCCCCTGCTCGGGCACCTCGATCAGCGCGTAGGTGACCAGTGCGAGCGCGAGGGCGGCGAGGGCCGCGCCCAGCACGTCGAACCGGCCGTGAGCCGTGGGGTCCCGGGACTCGGGCACATGGCGCAGGGCCACCGGTACGCAGACGGCCGCGAGCGGCAGGTTGAGCAGGAAGACCCACCGCCAGCCCGGGCCGTCCACCAGCCACCCTCCCAGGAACGGGCCCACGGCCGCCCCGACCCCTCCGAGCCCGGACCACAGACCCACCGCCCGGGCACGGTCGTCGGGGTGGAAGCTCGCCTGGATGATCGCCAGCGAGCCCGGGGTGAGGAGCGCGCCTCCGGCGCCCTGCAGGGCACGGGCCGCGATGAGCACCTCGGCGTTCGGCGCGATCCCGCAGAGCAGCGACGCGGCGGCGAACCAGACGACCCCGAGGACGAACACCCGCCGGCGCCCGAACCGGTCCCCCAGGGCGCCCCCGAGCAGGATCAGTCCGGCGAGCGTGAGCATGTAGGCGTTGACCGTCCACTGCAGGGCGGCCAGGTCGGTGCCGAGGTCCTCACCGATGCGCGGGAGCGCCACGTTGATGACCGTGGAGTCGAGCAGGGCCATGCTCGACCCGAGCACGGTGGTCAGGACGACCCACCGGCCCACGGGCGACGCGACCCGGATCCCGGCACCGTCCCCACCCGCCGCACCGCCGCCGCCCCCGCCGTTCTCGCCGCCTCCGCCGGTCACCCGGCCCGCACCGCCTTCGCCGTCAGCACCCACCGCGTCAGTCATACGAGCAGCATCACCGCGGCCGGGTCCGGTGGCCATTCAGATCCCGCCCGCCGGCCCTGCCCGCGGGTGCGCGGCACCGGAGTGTCACCCCGCCACGGTGCGCAGCGCGCGTACCAGGGCGGACACCCCCGCCTCGGCCTTGGTCCGGGGGCACCCCACGTTCAGCCGCAGGAAGCCGGGCGCCCCGTACACCGCGCCGGGCATGATCGCGACCTTCTCCCGCTCGATCAGCACCCGCTGCAGCTCCTCGTCGTCCACACCCAGGGGACGCACATCGATCCACGCCAGATAACCGGCCTGCGGGGGCTCCCAGGCGAGCTCGGGGAACGCCGCGTCCAGTCGCTCGGCCACCAGCGCCAGATTCCCCGCGGTGTAGGCGCGGACCGCGTCCAGCCAGGCCGCGCCCCGGCGGTACGCCGCGATGTGCGCGGTCAGCGACAGGACGGCCGGAGAGGCGAGCCCCTCGGCCGTCTCCATGCGGCGCAGATACTCCGTGCGATCGGCCGGGTCGCCGATGAGCCCGTACGAACCGGTGAGTGCCGGGAAGTTGAAGGACTTGGACGCGGAGGTGATGACGGCCCAGCGGCCCTCCCCCGGCCCGTCCCCGGCGATGCGCGCGTACGGGACGTGGGTGTGCCCCTCGTGCACGAAGTCCGCGTGGATCTCGTCGCTGATCACCGCCACCCCGTGGAGCCGCGCGAGGTCCCTCATCCCGCGCAGCTCGGCCTCCGTCCAGACCCGTCCCGTGGGGTTGTGCGGTGAGCAGAGCACCAGGACCTTGGCGTCAGCCCTGGCCAGCTCGCGTTCGAGTGCGTCCCCGTCGCCCACCGGAACGCCCCGCAGCTCACGGCCGAGCCCCAGGACGGCCTTCCGGAAGCCGTCGTACGTAGGGGTGTGGACCACCACGCCCTCGCCCTCGGCGGTCCACATCTGGAGCAGCTGTGAGAGCTGGCTGAGGACGGAGGGGCCGTAGACGAGCCGGCCGGTGTCGACGGGGGTCCCGTACCGGCTCTCGTACCAGTGCGCGACCGCCGACCGGAAGTCGTCCTGCTGCCATGTGGTGTAACCGAGGACCCCGTGGTCGAGCCGGGCCCGCAGGGCGGCGAGGACCTCGGGGGCGGTCTCGAAGTCCATGTCGGAGATGGTGAAGGGCAGCAGCCCGTCCACCCCGAAGCGGTCGGCGACACCGTCCCACTGGACACACCAGGTGCCCCGGCGGTCGATGACGGTGTCGAAGTCGTAGCGCGCGGGCGTGCTCACAGCGGTCCTCTCCTCGGGGCACGGAACGGGCCCGGCCCCCCGAGGGGAGGACCGGGCCCGTCGTACGTCCGTGACGTGGTTACTTCAGCTTGGTGCCGGCGGAGCGCAGGTTGGCGCACGCCTCGGCGACACGCACGGCCATGCCCGCCTCGGCGGACTTGCCCCAGCTGCGCGGGTCGTAGACCTTCTTGTTGCCGACCTCGCCGTCGACCTTCAGCACGCCGTCGTAGTTGCGGAACATGTGGTCCACGATCGGGCGGGTGAAGGCGTACTGGGTGTCGGTGTCGAGGTTCATCTTCACGACGCCGTTCTCCAGCGCGGTGGCGATCTCCTCGGCGGTCGAGCCCGAACCGCCGTGGAAGACGAAGTCGAACGGCTGGCTGCCGGCCGGCTTGCCGTACTTGGAGGAGACACCCTCCTGGAGGTCCTTGAGCAGCTCGGGGCGCAGGACGACGTTGCCCGGCTTGTAGACACCGTGGACGTTGCCGAAGGACGCGGCCAGCAGGTAGCGGCCCTTCTCGCCCAGGCCGAGCGCCTCGGCCGTACGCAGCGCGTCGTCGACGGTCGTGTACAGCTCGTCGTTGATCTCGTGCGTGACGCCGTCCTCCTCGCCACCGGTCGGGGTGATCTCGACCTCGAGGATGATCTTGGCGGCGGCGGCCTTGGCCAGCAGCTCCTGGCCGATGGCCAGGTTGTCGGCGAGGGTCTCGGCGGAGCCGTCCCACATGTGCGACTGGAACAGCGGGTTCAGACCCTTGGCGACACGCTCGGCGGAGACGTCGATCAGCGGACGCACATAGGTGTCCAGCTTGTCCTTGGGGCAGTGGTCCGTGTGCAGCGCGACCGTGATGTCGTACTTGGCGGCGACGATGTGCGCGAACTCGGCCAGGGCCACAGCGCCCGTGACCATGTCCTTGTTGTGCTGGCCGCCCAGGAACTCGGCACCACCGGTGGAGATCTGGACGATGCCGTCGCTCTCCGCCTCCGCGAAGCCGCGCAGCGCAGCGTGCAGGGTCTGGGTCGACGTCACATTGATGGCCGGGTAGGCGAACTTGCCTGCCTTCGCCCGGTCGAGCATCTCGGCGTAGACCTCGGGGGTTGCGATGGGCATCTGTCCGCTCCTTGGGATGTGCGGGTGTGCGTTGCTTGGTCCCTGACCTGGGGGCGACGTCATCGTCGCCCTTATCTTCCCAGACTCTCGCTCCGGCTCCACGCTGCCCGTCGCACTCGTGCTCCCCGTTTCACGTGAAACGGGGAGCACGGCGGAGAATGCGCAGGTCAGGCCAGTTCGAGGTCGGCCACCGAGTACACGTGGACATAGGGCAGACCGGCCTCGGCGATGGCCGGAGCCGCGCCGCGCTCCACGATCACGGCGACCGCGACGACCTCGCCGCCGGCCTCACGGACCGCCTCCACCGCGGTCAGCGGCGAGCCACCGGTCGTCGAGGTGTCCTCGACGACGAGGCAGCGGCGGCCCTTGACGTCCGTGCCCTCGATGCGGCGCTGCATCCCGTGGGCCTTCTGCGCCTTGCGGACGACGAAGGCGTCCAGGCTCGTGCCGCGCGCCGCCGAGGCGTGCAGCATCGAGGTGGCGACCGGGTCGGCGCCGAGCGTCAGACCACCGACGCAGTCGTAGTCCAGGTCGGCGGTGGCGTCGAGCATCACCTGGCCGACCAGCGGCGCGGCCTTGCCGTCCAGCGTGATCCGGCGCAGGTCGATGTACCAGTCGGCTTCAAGACCCGAGGAGAGGGTCACCTTGCCGTGCACCACGGCCTTGTCCTTGATCTGCTGGAGCAGCTCAGCACGTACGTCAGTCATGTCCACGAGGGTAAGCGCTGACGGCCGACGGTTCAGAGCCGCACCCAGCTCCAGGTCGTCGCGATCTCCAGCGGCTCGATCGGTGTGACCAGCCGCGGAGCGGTGTTCAGCCCGTTCGGCGGGCCGGACTGCGGCTCCACGCAGACCGCCTCCGCCTGCTCGTCGTAGATCACCACCCACTCGTCCCGGCTCCTCACCGTCAGCTCCAGCTGCTCGGGCCAGGTCAGCTTCACATCGACACCCTCCGGCATCCCGAAGCAGTCGTCCCAGGTGCCGGGGATCGGGTCGCCCGAGCTCGAACGCAGCTGGGAGCTCGGGGAGGGATCGATACGGCGGCCGGTCGGCAGGTGGTTGTCGCCGCGCTCCTCCTGCCAGGCGGGGTCGAAGTCGATCAGCACGTCCTTGGCGCCGAGGTTCCTGAGGAACCAGGGGTGCCACCCGGCCTGGGCGGGGAAGGAATCCCCGTACGTCTCGATGCCGAGGGTCAGCGTGAGCGTCTCCTCGGTGAGTTCGAAGGACTGCGTCACCCGGCCCTCGTACGGCCACGGGTCGGCCAGGTCGTAGAAGAAGGCCACTTCCGCGTCACCCTGGCGGGCGAGCTGCCAGGCGGTGTCCCGGCCCGTGCCGTGAATGGCGTGCGGCGGGGCGTTCAGCGGCATCCGGTGCAGTTCACCGCCGTTGCGGAACAGGCCGTTCTCGGTACGGCCGCACCACGGCACCATGGGGAAGCAGCCGTACCGCTCGCCCTGGCGCAGCAGTTCGGTGCCCCCGATCCGCAGGCTGCTGATCCGGCAGCCGTTCTCGGGGTCAACGGTCAATTCGACGTCGCCGGCGGTCAGCCGGGCGTTCTTCGCAGCTCTGCTCACCCTCCGACACTACTGGCGCCGGGCTCCTCTCAGGGCCTTCGCCGCCGCAGAGCCCGGCTCACCACCACGGCGGAGGCGATCGCCAGGGCGGCAGCTGGCGCGGCCCAGCGCAGCGTGATGCCGGCGGCGCCCGCCTCCGGTGCCGGCACCGGGGCGTACCGGCCGCGCGGCGGCGCGTGGTCGACCTCCTCCGTGCTGCGGCCGATCATGGTGCGCCGCGCGTGCGCGGCCTCGGCGGGCGGCTCGTCCGGCACGGTGAACTCCAGCTCCGCGGAGGGGTCGAGCGCGGGCGGCGGCACGGGGGTGTCGAAAACTGAGCCGCTGTCGGAATCGCTGTCGGAGTCGCCTGCGGAGTCGCTTTCGGAGTTGATTTCGGAGTCGTCCGCAGAGCTGCCGGCCGGTTCCCGCCCCGCCTGTGCCCCCTCCCCCGACGACAACTCCTGCTCCGAGGAAGGCTCCTGCTCCGAAGGCGGCTCCTCGGATTCCGCGACGGGATCCGTTCCGTCGGCGGAGGTCCGGGCCCGCGTACCGTCGGCCCCCTCGGAAACCACCGGACCGGCGGCGGGCGCGCCGGGGCCGGACGCGCCGGACTCCGGCTTTCCGTCCCCCGTGGCCAGGGACTCCGTCACCAGTTGCTGCGTGAAGCGGTCCAGCAGCCGGGTCGCCGCCGCGAGGGCCGCCGCGTCCTCGAGCTCCACGATGCGCCCGTCACCGCTCGCCGTGCCGCTGAAGGCGAGCGTCGTCCCGCCGTCCGTCTCCCTGAGACCGATCGTCAGCGCCAGCTTCGCCGAGCCCGTGCCCCGCGCCTCCGTGCCCTCTCCGTTCACCGAGAAGGAGTCGTCCTCTGCCGAGGACCGTACGGTCAGTACGCCCCGGTACGTGATCGTGTGGCCGTCGGCGCGAAACTTCAGCCGGCCGGCCAGCGGGCCCGCCGACGTATCGGCGTCCTGCTGGAGTCCCGGTACGCAGCGTGCGAGACGGGCGGGGTCACCCAGCGTCCGCCGAAGGGACGGGGCCGGTACCGGAACGAACACCTCATGCTCCATACCGACCGAGCGTACTCAGCCCGGGCCGTCCCCGCCTCCATACCCCGGACACCGCGCGTGGCCGGCGCCGCGAGGCTCAGTGGTCCTCCTGGTATCGCGGGTGGACCAAGGTCGACGGCGGGACCTCGCGGGGCCGGGCCCTCTCCATCGCCCGGCTGCCCGCGGACAACTCCCGCGCCCCGAGAGCCCGCGGAGCCGGTGCGCCCGGACCCGCGCCCGGCACGCGCGGCGTCTGCCGGCCCGCCAGCACATAGCCCCAGTCGCGGGGTGCGTCCGTGCCGCCACCGGGCCCTTCCGGTCCTGCGGCGAAGCCGGTCAGCCGCCCGTCGACGCGGTACGGCAGGGTCCGCAGGCCCGCGGCCCTGACGGACGCCTCCACCGTCCAGAACGTCTCCGGTCCGCTGCTCGGCGAGCCCGCGTGCACCACCAGGCGCCCGCCGGGCTCCAGTGTCCTGGCGACCAGACCGTAGAACTCGGCCGCGTACAGCTTGGCGCCGGACGTGATACCGGGGTCGGGCAGGTCCGAGACGACCACGTCGAAGCGGTCACGGTTGTGCCGGAGCCAGGTGAAGGCGTCCGCCGTGACCGGCGTGAGCCGCGGGTCCCGGTAGGCGTGCGCGTTCAGCTCGGAGAGCGCCGGGTCCGCGCGGGCCAACCGGGTGACGGCCGGATCGAGCTCGACCACCACCAGCGTCTCGACGTCCGGGTGGCGCAGCACCTCCCGGGCGGCCAGCCCGTCGCCCCCTCCCAGGATCAGCACCCGCCGGTGGCTGCCTCTCATCGCCGGCTGCACGAGCGCCTCGTGGTAGCGGTACTCGTCGCGCGAACTGACCCGGAGCCGGCCGTCGAGGTAGAGGTCGAGCGGGCCGTGCCGGGCACCCGTGAGGACCACCTCCTGGACCCCGGTCCGCACCGCGACCCGGACGCTCTCCCCGTACACCGCACGGCGGGCGGCCCGCTCGAAGTCGTCCACCAGGACCGAGGCCGTGGCCAGCAGGGCGATCACCAGCCCGTTCACGGCTATCAGCAGCCAGCGGGAGCGGCGGGTCAGGTCGCGCCGGAACACCCACAGCACCAGCGCGCCGCCCGCCGCGGCGTTGACCGTGCCGGTGAACAGCGCCCCGGTGAGCTGCCCCATCATCGGCAGGAGCAGGAAGGGGAAGGCGAGCCCGCCCACCAGCGCGCCCACGTAGTCGGCGGCGAAGAGGTCCGCGACCGCCCCTCCGGCGTCCTGCCGGTCGACCCGCTGGATCAGCGTCATGAGCAGCGGGATCTCGGCACCGATCAGGACTCCGATGACGAACGAGAAGCCGACCAGCGCGTGCCGCGACTCCCCGAACCACGCGAAGCAGGCGTACAGGACGATCGCCGACGTGCCGCCGGCCAGCGCGAGAGCCGCCTCGATCAGCCCGAACCCGACGGCGGGACGGCCACGCAGGCGCTTCGCCAGGAGCGACCCGACCCCCATGGCGAACACCATCACGGACAGCACCACGGATGCCTGTGTGACGGAGTCCCCGATCAGGTACGAGGCCATCGCGACCAGTTCGAGCTCGTACACCAGCCCGCACGCCGCGCAGACGAACACCGCGGCCAGCACGAGGAGACGGCCGGTCCTCGGCCGTACGGGGAGCGGAGCCGCGCTCCCCCTCAGCGGTATCTGCTGGTCGATCATGAAATGAACGCTACGTGACCGATCCGACACTTCTTGTCACCCACACGGGTGTAAGTGACTCCGCCCGCGGACACCCTCCGCCTGCCGCGCCCCACCTCACGGGCCGGCGCACGCGTGGCCGCGCGGCCGCCCCGCGGCGCCCGGCACGCGACGGCCCCCTCCCGACGACCGCCCTCGGCCTCCGGCGCTACGCGCCGCCCGCCCCTAAGCGACCGCCGCGGGCACCCGCGCGCGCACGGACGTACGGGTCACGACCAGCTGCCCTTCCTGCGGATACGCGTGCCAGGTCCGCCAGCGCACCTGCCCCTCCGCCCGCTGAGCAAGCATCGCCGTGAACGCGTGGGGGCTGCCGGGGAACGTCCCCGCGAGCCCCTGAGGGTGGTCGGCGACGAGCGCGAGCAGCTCCTGCGCCCGCCCGGCGAACGAGCCCTCGGACAGCGTCTCCACCCGTGCGGCGAACTCGTAGTCCCAGTCGCCCACGCTCTCGGCGACACCCAGCGGCAGCGGGGCGCTGCTGCCCGGCAGGCAGGCGACGGTCTCCGAGCACGTGCGGCGCTCCTCCTCCAGCAGGACCTGGTGCGAGGCGCCGAGCAGCCGCAACTGGACCTTCGCACCGGACAGTTCGAGATCGAGGACGGCGAGGGCCGGGAGCGGTTCACGGCCCAGTGTCCATGCGAGATCAGCGGCTCGGGTGTCGGAATAGGAGGTCTGAAGGGTCGTGAGCATGGATCGGCTCCGCAGGGCACACAGGGACACAGGGACAGGAGGTACCCCCGCGCGGCACGCACCATGGGGGAAGGGAGCCCGATCCGGCCCAACTGGTGTCCGGGGGCTGAATGTTCTCTACATCGATGCAATCACGAAGTACGTCGCGCTCACAGCGCTTTTACCCAACTTGCCGTGGTTTCCATCCCTCAGGGGGCGGCACGGTTCATCTGTTCCAGGTGGCTCAACGAAAAGGTGTCCGGGGGGAGTTCATCCCACCGGACACCTCAGGTCCGCCCGCCCCGCCCCCCGTACGGGGCGGGCGGACCCGTCTCGGACGAGGCGGGCTCAGTCGCCTCCGCCTCCGCAGCCGCCACCACCGCACGAGTGCCCGCCACCACAGGAGTGGTGACCGCCCCCGCTGTCACCGCCGCTGTCGCCGGCCCACCAGCTGCCGCCGTCGGAGCCGCCGCCGCTCCCGCGCCGCCCGCCGCGACCCGACGGCCTCTTCCGGCCGGCCGATCCCGAGACGACGGCGACGGTTCCCGCCGCGACTATGCCCAGGACCACGATCAAGACGACCAACACCATCGACCTCACGCCCTTCCGTCCCCCGAAGCGAGGTCACGCTTCTCGACTGACGGGTGGATTCCCACGCCCCGCCGGGGCCAAAGCAGACTTGAGCAACTCCAGAGCTTCGGCACAGGATGGCGCGCATGACACAGGGACGACCGTTGCTCAACCGCAGCCTCGCCGAGTTCGGCACGACGATCTTCGCCGAGATGTCGGCGCTGGCCGCGCGGACCGGATCGATCAATCTCGGCCAGGGATTCCCCGACACCGACGGCCCCGAGGAGATCCGGGAGGTCGCCGCCCGGGCCTTGCTCTCCGGCCTCGGCAACCAGTACCCGCCGGGTCCCGGCATCCCGGAACTGCGCTCCGCCGTCGCAGCGCACCAGACCCGCCACTACGGCCTGGAGTACGACCCCGACGCCGAGGTCCTCGTCACCACGGGAGCCACCGAGGCGGTCGCCGCCTCCCTGCTGGCCCTCCTGGAGCCCGGCGACGAGGTCATCGCCCTGGAGCCGTACTACGACTCCTACGCGGCCTGCATCGCCATGGCGGGCGGCGTCCGCGTCCCTGTCACGCTCCGGCCCCATGAGGGCGTCTACCGGCTGGACCTCGACGAGCTGCGCGCCGCGGTGACGCCCCGGACCCGGCTGATCCTGCTCAACACCCCGCACAACCCCACCGGCACTGTGCTCACCCGCGAGGAGCTGGCGGCGGTGGCCGAGCTCGCGTGCGAGCGGGACCTGCTGGTCGTCACCGACGAGGTCTACGAACACCTCGTCTTCGAGGGCGAGCACATCCCGCTCGCGTCCTTCCCCGGCATGCGCGAGCGCACCGTCGCCATCAGCAGTGCCGGCAAGACGTTCTCGCTCACCGGCTGGAAGATCGGCTGGATCACCGCGAGTCCGGATCTGGTCGCCGCGGTCCGCTCCGCCAAGCAGTTCCTGACGTACGTCTCCGGCGGCCCCCTGCAGTACGCCGTCGCCGAGGCCCTCCGGCTGCCCGACAGCTACTTCGACGGGCTGCGCGAGGATCTGCGGGCCAAGCGCGACCTGCTGGGCGCGGGCCTGGCCGAGGCGGGCTTCGAGGTGTACCGGCCGGCCGGGACGTACTTCGTCACCACCGACATCCGTCCGCTGGGCCTCCGCTCCGACGGATTCGCCTTCTGCCGGGCGCTCCCGGAGCGCTGCGGGGTGGTCGCCGTCCCGAACGCCGTGTTCTACGACCACCGCGAGCAGGGCGCCCCCTTCGTGCGCTTCGCCTTCTGCAAGCGGACGGAGGTGCTGGAAGAGGCGGTCAGCCGCCTGAAGGGCCTGAGGGGGGCCTGACCCCGCCCATGCGAAGGCCCGGTGCGGAGCGTGGACCGCGCTCCGCACCGGGCCTTCGTGGTCCGTCCACCGGATCAGCCCTCGGACTGCTCCGTGGCGGCGTCGCCCTCGGAGGGCTTCTCCTCGGGCGCCAGGCCCAGGCGCTCGACGAGCCACTTGTCGAACTCGATGGACGCGCGCACCCAGCTGACCGTCGAGGAGACGAAGTGCTCCAGGCTCACGCCGGTACCGATGAGCATCTGCGCCTCGCCGACCAGCCGCACGGAACCCGCGGCCCCCTCCTCGCCCTCGTGGGCGTGGGTGTAGACCTTGGGCCACAGGGTGCGGCGGTTCCAGTCGTCGATCGCGTCGAGCAGGACGGGGCGCTGGTCCAGCACGTGGGGGCGGTCGTAGAAGGTCCGCACCGAGAAGACCTGCTGCTCGTCCTCACCGCGGAACATGAAGTACGTCCGGAAGTCTTCCCACGGGGCGGCGAGGTCGCCCTCGTCGTCGACGACGAACTTCAGCTCCATCTGCTCGAGAAGCTGCTTGACGAGGTCCTGGTCGGGGACCACGGGGCCCTCGGGTCCGGTCGCCTGCGGTTCGGGCTGTCCTCCGAAGTTGGGGATCGAGGACGGGTCGATAGACATCGCTGGGTACTCCTGTGGATCGCACGTGGTTTCCTGGCTCCGACCCTAGCCGCGATCGCGGCCGGCGGTCCTACGCGCTCAGGGGAATCGTCCCCGCGCTCGTTCCCCTGGCCCGCGACCACGAAACCGCGACGAGCACGGCGCACAGCGTGCCGACGAGTCCGGCGATGCCGATCGTCCGGGCCGACGAGTCGGTGAGCTCGGCGACGAGGCCGCCTCCCGCGACCCCGATGCCCTGCATGGCGGTCAGCCCCGACCTGGCCAGTCCGAGGGTCTGCCCCCTCTGGTCGGGCGGTGTGAGCAGCACGAAGGTCGCCCCCGCGGTCACCTGGTACGCCGAGCAGATACCCGAGACCAGCAGCACCAGCAGAGCGAGTCCCACCCCCGGACCGGCCCAGTAGACGACCAGCGGGAGGTTGGCGCCGACGGCGAGCGGTCCGAGCAGCCTGCGGCGCCGTTCGGCGTCGAAGCCCGGACGGCCCAGGAGTGCCGCCCCGAGGACCATGCCGGCCGGATGGGCCGCGAGCAGCAATCCCACCGACGCGGCGCCCGCTCCCGCCTCCTCCGCGAAGGGCGCGGCCAGGCCTTCCGGCAGCACGATGAACCCCGCCAGCCAGCCGAGGGCGATCAGCGAGCGCAGCCGGGGGTCCGACCAGATGAGCGCGGCGGCCTTGCCCACCTGGGTGTGCATCCGCTTGGGTGCGGCACCGGCCTCCCTGTCCAGGGGCCGGGACTTCACGCCCAGTCTGATGAGGGTCGCCGAGATCAGGAAGGTCAGGGCGTTCAGCCCGAGGGCGAGGTGGCTGCCCAGCCAGACGACGATCACCCCGCCGAGCGCGAACCCGATCAGCTGGCCGGTCTGATGGGTGATCATGATGGCCCGCTGGCCGCGCTCGTAGAGCCGCTCCCCCAGGACGGCGGGCATCAGGGCCCCCTGCGACGCCCCGAACGGCGCCTCCGCGAGCTGGGCCAGCACCAGCAGCCCGGCGAGCAGCGGCAGCGGCATGCTCGGAAGCGCCATGAGTCCGACGAGTACGGCGCGCACCAGGTCGCAGCCGATCATGACCGAGCGCCGCGGGAAACGGTCGGCGAGTCCGGTCAGGAGCACCCCGGAGAGCAGGGCGGGCAGGCTGGTCAGCGCGTAGGTGGCCGCGGTCCAGCCCGCCGACTCGGTGCGTTCGAACACGAGGAGTGAGAGCGCCACCCGGGCGAGCTGGTCGCCCAGCACGGACTGAGCGAAGGCCGCCCACATGGCACGAAATTCACTCTGCTGAATGAGATTGCCGCTTCCGTGCTCCTCCGGTTCCGTGCCCGCCTCGTCAGGTATCCGCTCAGTCATGCAGGCACCTTACCGTTATCCGAATTCCGGACGAACGCCGTCGGGTGCAAAATAAAATGCCCCGGAGTGTCCGAAGACACGCGGATCACGAAATACCGCCCCGGGCGTTCCGGCACCCAGACGAGGGCGTAGATATGTATCGCCCCGGCACAAAGAGCGTCGATCAAGACGGAGTCATCGCATCATTCGGCCAAGGCCGGGAAATTTTCGGCTCAATTTGGTGGACGGACTCCGCCAAAGGTGCATGCCTGATGCACGCATGAAAGCGGGGTGACGCTGACACATGCGCTTCACATGTGTCAGCGTCACCCCGCACCGCGCGGAGGGGGCCGGCAGCGCGGCCGACGGAGCCGTGGCCCGCCGCGCGCCCCGCCGGCCCGGGACGGGTCCCCTACAGGGTCTTGGCCTCTGCCACCGGCCCCACGACAAGGCCGTCACCCGCGCGGTCGACCCGCACGGTTTCGCCGTCCCTGACCTCGCCCGCGAGGATCTCCCTGGCGAGCCGGTCGCCGATCGCCGTCTGGATGAGCCTGCGCAGCGGCCGGGCGCCGTACGCCGGGTCGTTGCCTTCCTGGGCCAGCCAGGCCAGCGCGTCCGGGGTGACGTCGAGGTGGATACGGCGGTCCGCCAGCCGGGCGGCGAGACGGGCGACCTGGAGCCCCGCGATGTGGGCGAGCTCGTCGCCGGAGAGGGCCGAGAACACCACCAGGTCGTCGAGCCGGTTCAGGAACTCCGGCTTGAAGGAGACGCGTACGACCTCCAGGACCCGCTCCTTCTTGGCCTCCGGCTCCGTCGACGGGTCGACGAGGAACTGGCTGCCGAGGTTGGACGTCAGGATCAGGATGGTGTTGCGGAAGTCCACCGTCCGCCCCTGCCCGTCGGTGAGCCGGCCGTCGTCGAGCACCTGGAGCAGGATGTCGAAGACCTCGGGGTGGGCCTTCTCGACCTCGTCCAGCAGCACCACGCTGTACGGGCGCCGGCGCACCGCCTCGGTGAGCTGACCGCCCTCCTCGTAGCCGACGTAGCCGGGCGGGGCACCGACGAGCCTGGCGACGCTGTGCTTCTCGCTGTACTCGCTCATGTCGATGCGGATCATGGCCCGCTCGTCGTCGAACAGGAAGTCGGCGAGCGCCTTGGCCAGCTCCGTCTTGCCGACCCCGGTGGGGCCGAGGAACAGGAACGACCCGGTGGGCCGGTCGGGGTCGGCGATGCCCGCACGGGTACGGCGTACGGCGTCGGAGACGGACCGGACGGCCTCGGTCTGGCCGATCAGCCGCCTGCCCAGCTCGGACTCCATGCGCAGCAGCTTCTGGGTCTCGCCCTCCAGCAGGCGTCCGGCCGGGATGCCCGTCCAGGCGCCGACGACGTCAGCGATGTCGTCGGGGCCGACCTCCTCCTTGACCATGGTGTCCCGGGAGGCCTCCCGCTCCTCCTCGTCCGCCTCGGCCAGCTCGCGCTCCAGCCCGGGGATCTCCCCGTACAGCAGCTTGGAGGCGGTGTCGAAGTCGCCGTCGCGCTGGGCGCGCTCGGCCTGGCCGCGGAGCTCGTCGAGGCGTTCCTTGAGCTCACCGACGCGGTTCAGGCCCTGCTTCTCCTTCTCCCAGCGGGCGGTGAGCCCTCGCAGCTCCTCCTCCTTGTCGGCGAGGTCGCGGCGGATCTTCTCCAGGCGCTGCCTGGAGCCCTCGTCGCTCTCGTTCCTGAGCGCGAGCTCCTCCATGTGGAGCCGGTCGACCGACCTCTGGAGCTCGTCGATCTCCAGGGGCGAGGAGTCGATCTCCATACGCAGCCGGGAGGCGGCCTCGTCGACGAGGTCGATGGCCTTGTCGGGGAGGAACCGGGAGGTGATGTAGCGGTCGGAGAGCGTCGCCGCCGCCACCAGGGCGGAGTCGGCGATCTGCACCTTGTGGTGCGCCTCGTAGCGGCCCTTCAGCCCACGCAGGATGGCGATGGTGTCCTCGACGGAGGGCTCGGCGACCAGGACCTGCTGGAAGCGGCGCTCCAGGGCGGGGTCCTTCTCGATGCGCTCGCGGTACTCGTCGAGCGTGGTGGCGCCGACCATGCGGAGTTCACCACGGGCGAGCATCGGCTTGAGCATGTTGCCCGCGTCCATCGCGGAGTCGCCGCCGGCGCCCGCGCCGACGACGGTGTGCAGCTCGTCGATGAAGGTGATGATCTGCCCGTCGCTCTCCTTGATCTCGGAGAGGACGGTCTTCAGGCGCTCCTCGAACTCACCGCGGTACTTGGCTCCCGCGACCATCGCGCCGAGGTCGAGCGAGACCAGCCGCTTGTTCCTCAGGGACTCGGGGACGTCCCCCTTGACGATGCGCTGGGCGAGCCCCTCGACGACGGCCGTCTTGCCGACGCCGGGCTCACCGATCAGGACCGGGTTGTTCTTGGTGCGGCGCGACAGCACCTGCACCACGCGGCGGATCTCCTGGTCACGGCCGATGACCGGGTCGAGCTTGCCCTCCCGGGCCGCCGCCGTGAAGTCCGTACCGAACTTCTCCAGCGCCTTGTACTGGCCCTCGGGGTCCGGAGTGGTCACCCGGCGCCCTCCCCTGCTCTTCTCGAATGCGTCCAGCAGCTTCTTCGCGCCGGCTCCCTGCCCGTCGAGGATCTCACCGGCACGGCCGCCCTTCGCCGCGATGGCGATCAGCAGGTGCTCGGTCGACAGGTAGTCGTCGCCGAGTTCCTTGGCCCGCTGGTCGGCGTCGGCCAGCACGGCGAGCAGTTCCCGGCTCGGCTGGGGCGGGGCGACGGTCGACCCGGTGACGCTGGGGAGCGCCCCGAGGACCCGCTCGGTCTCCTGCCGTACGGCGACCTGGTCGGCCTCGACCGAGGCCAGCAGATCGGTGATGTTCGCGTTGTCCTCACCCGCGAGCAGTGCGAGCAGCAGATGCCCGGGGGTCAGATCGGCGTGGCCGTCCTTGACGGCCCTGCTCGTGGCCGCGTTGAGGGCGTCGCGGCTCTTGTTGGTCAGCTCGGCGTCCACGGGCGCTGTCTCCTCCTCGTGCTGGTGGTCCGACGTAACTATGACTCGATCAACGAGTACAAAGTTGAGTCTATTCCACTCAAGGCTGGTCCGGGGACCCCACCGGCCCGAAGACACCGCTGTATCTAGGCTGAACCCATGCCTGACGTACGCAACCCCGGCACCGGATATCTCGCCTTCTGGCGTGAGCGCCATGTGTGCACCCTGACCACGCTCCGCCCCGACGGAACGCCGCACGTGGTGCCCGTGGGGGTGACGTACGACCCGGAGACCCGGATCGCGCGGGTCATCACCGGCAGGAACACGAGGAAGACCGCGAACGTCCTGGCGGCGGGCCCTGAGGGCGCCCGGGTCGCGGTCTGCCAGATGGAAGGGCGCCGCTGGGCGACCCTGGAAGGCGTGGCGGTGGTCCGCACCGAGGCCGCACAGGTCGAGGACGCCGTACGCCGCTACGCCGAGCGCTACGAACGGACGCCGCGCCACAACCCGGAGCGCATCGTCATCGAGATCGCCGTCGACCGGGCCCTCGGGAACGCCTGACCGGCGCCCGGGCACTTCGGGGCTTCGGGGTCTTCGGGGAATTCAGGAATTCTCCCCGTCCCGGAAAACGAATAATTCCGGGCAGCACAACGGCGCCATCGTGTTCAGGTCACGATGGCGCCGTTGTGTGGGGGAAGTGCCGGAACGATCGGTAACGACGGGGGAATCGTTCAGGCACTGCGGGGGGTGGCGGAAATGGCTTCTGGTTCGAACAGCTCGTGGTCGCGCTGATCGAGATTCACGAAAATCATGCCGTACCTCACGGCACAGCGGACGGGCTGCGGAGCTCCACGCGGCCGGCGAAGACACCGATAGGCGCGAATATCGTCCTCGGTTTCCATCACGACGACGATCGGCTCTCCGAACAGGGTGACCATCAACGAATCGCCCTGGCGGGTCAGTGCCGTGAGCAGATCGATGAAATGCCACCCTGAGCGGTAGGCCGTGGCCATCTCCCGCCGGAAGGTGCGGTCGTCCGGTGGGGTGGTCATGCGCTTACTGCACCCGTCGGGGCACTCCAGCTGATCTCGCCGGGAGCGGCGGCAGCAGGTGCCACCCAGCTGATCTCACCAGGCGCCGATGCCTGCACGGACCAGCTGATCTCACCGGGAGCGGCGGCAGCAGGTGCCACCCAGCTGATCTCACCGGGAGCAGAAGCCTGCACGGACCAGCTGATCTCGCCGGGAGCGGCCGCCGGCATCCCCCAGCTGATCTCACCAGGCGCCGACGCCGCCTGCACGGACCAGCTGATCTCACCAGGCGCCGACGCCTGCTCGGACCAACTGATCTCGCCGGTTCCGGCCGCCCCGCCCGCCACGCCAAGGCCCAGGGCCCCGACGAAAGCGGCGGCAAGCACCGAGCGAAGCATTCGCTTATACATAGTCGGCTTCGTCCTCACTTGTGGATTCTTCTCCCCCGCCTCCACGACGATGTCTCACCTGGCCCCCCCAACGCCACTGGGACGATGCATCATGTTCCTGCATGTTCAGGAACCTGGGGGGTGGAGATATGACCACAAGTGACACAACACAGACACATCCTCACGGGATCACCGAACTGTGCGATGAGGGAAAGCGCCTCTACGCCGGCGCACTCCGCTCCGGAAGGATCTCCCGCGCCGAGGCCGCGTCCGCACCCTGCCTGATGGATTTCGCGCTCCTGCACCCGGACCCGGACGATACGACATGGCTGCGGCCCGTCCCACCGTCCGCCGCGCTGGCGCAGCGTCTGCACCCCCTGGAGCGGGAGATCAAGGAGCGGCGCCGGCGCTCGGTCGAACTGGCCGAATCGTTCGAACCGTTCATGGACATCAGCGCACAGGACCCGCCGACCACCCACGCCATCACGGTGCTGGAGGGCGGCAACAGGATCAACGCCGCGCTGGATCTCGCCACGGCCGAGTGCCGCACCGAGGTCCTCACCGTCCAGCCGGGCGGGGACCGGGGCGAGGACCGTCTGAGCGAGGGTCTGGAACGCGCGCTCTCGGTCGTCAACCGGGGTGTCGCCATGCGCACGCTGTACCAGCACACCGTCAGGCACAGCCAGGGCACACTCGCCTACGCCGCGCGCCTGTCCCAGGACAAGGTGGAGATACGCACCCTGGAGGAGCTCATAGAACGCCTCCTCGTCTTCGACCGTACGGTGGCCTTCATCCCCGCGCAGAACGACGACCAGGTCGCCCTGGAACTCCGGCACCCGGGGCTCGTGAACTATCTGGTGAAGGTCTTCGAGCAGTTGTGGAGCCGCGCCTCGCCGCTGCTGGGGGAACCGCGGTACGACCCGCCCACCAAGGGTGTGAGCGGCGTTCAGCGCTCCATCGCCCAACTCCTCGTCGAGGGACATGTGGACGACTCCATAGCCCGCAGGCTCGGCATGAACGTCCGCACCTGCCGCGCCCACGTCGCGAAGCTGTCCGCCACGCTCGGAAGTACGAGCCGGGCCCAGCTCGGGTATCTGATCGCCCGCTCGGGGATCCTGGACCAGGACTCCTGACGGCGTGAGCCGCCCGACCGGGACGGTCCAGTGCCACTCTCTCCCAGGAGTGGCGTCCGCGCCACGGTCATGATCGTGCACTGCATGAAGTGAGGGGGCGTCACATCACCATCGAAGAGCCGAACGTGGAGCATCCGCACCACCCGGGGAAGCTGTGCGCCACCGGCCTGGAGCTGTACGAGCGGGCGCTGGCCGCGGGAGGCATCCCCCGCTCCGGCCTGACGGCCGCCCCCTGCCTGGTGGACATGGGTCTCCTGCGGCCTGATCCCGGTGACACCGACCGGATGCGCCCCATACCGCCGTCCGCCGCTCTGGCGGATCTGCTCCAGCCGCTCACCCGCGAGCTGGACGAGCGCGTGCGGCTGGCCTCGGCCCTGAGCCGCTCGCTCGTCCCCCTGACCTCTGCGGCCAGCGCCGACCCGGACCTGGCGATCACGGTCCTCGACGGCAGGCCCGCGATCGAGGCGGCGCTGCGGGAGGCGAGCGCCTTCGTCGACGAGCAGGTCCTCACCGCCCAGCCGGGCAGCGACCGGCCCACGAGCCTCATGGAACGGGCCCTCGACAACGCCCGTACGGCCATGGGCCGCGGTGCCCGTCTGCGGCACATCTACCAGCACCCGGCCCGCTACCGGGACTATTCGCAGTGCACCGGGCTTCAGCCCGGTGGTGAAGCGAATCTGAGAGCTGCTCTGACGTCGGCTGTGGGCGCGGATCCGCACTGTTCACCTCGGCCCGGGTCAGTGCGGCCGGTTCTGCTGCTCGATGTACTGCTTCACGATGCTGAGCGGTGTGCCGCCGACGGACCCGGCGAAGTTCGAGCCGGACAAGAGTCGTTGTGCCCGCCAGTAGTGGCGGACGAGGTCGGGGAACTCTTGGCGCAGCCGCCGGGAGGAGACGCCTTTGAGGCTGTTGACCAGTTTG
>NZ_JBHZCI010000027.1:0-109442 GCF_042755185.1 Streptomyces sp. NPDC059166
CGCCCGGTTACATTCCGAACCCGGAAGCTAAGCCTTTCAGCGCCGATGGTACTGCAGGGGGGACCCTGTGGGAGAGTAGGACGCCGCCGAACAATTATTCCGGGAAAGCCCCGTGCCCTTGTGGCACGGGGCTTTTCTGCGTTCCAGGACCAGCCTGCGCGTATCCCGCGCACCCCCGTGCACCGGGCGCCGGAAGCTGAGGGTAAGGTCAGGGGGCATCATTGGCACGTTCTTCACAGGAGGCCCCCGGGTGGAGGTCCAGGAGACTCGAGTTCAGACGGACCGAGTACTCACCATCCCCAACATCCTCAGCATGGCTCGCCTCGTCGGCGTACCCCTCTTCCTGTGGCTGATCCTCCGCCCTGTGTTCGGCGGGCCCAACAGCGACGGCTGGGCACTTCTGGTCCTGATGCTGAGCGGAATCAGCGACTACCTCGACGGCAAGCTCGCGCGCCGATGGAACCAGATCAGCAGTCTCGGCCGGCTCCTGGACCCGGCAGCGGACCGCCTCTACATTCTGTCCACCCTCGTCGGACTCACCTGGCGGGAGATCCTCCCGCTCTGGCTGACGGCCGCACTGCTCGCCCGCGAACTGATGCTCCTCGTGATGGTCGCAATCCTCCGTAGGCACGGCTACCCGCCGCCGCAGGTGAACTTCCTGGGGAAAGCCGCGACCTTCAACCTGATGTACGCCTTCCCCTTGTTGCTGCTCAGCGACGGAAGTGGTTGGCTTGCTTCGCTGGGCACCATTTTCGGATGGGCGTTCGCTGGATGGGGTACAACCCTCTATTGGTGGGCAGGGATCCTCTACGTGGTCCAGGTCCGCCGTCTGGTCAAGGCGGATGAAGTAGCCGATTAGCTCGTTGATGTGGTGCCGTGCAGTGTCGCCGGCCCGCACCTGATGCTGAGGTGTTGCCCCGACGGGTGAAGTCGGCTCGACCGTCGTCTCTTCGAGGAGGACGTTTCCGACATGAAGGCCGTCGTGATGGCAGGCGGTGAAGGCACCCGCCTTCGCCCCATGACCTCAAGCATGCCCAAGCCGCTCCTGCCCGTGGCCAACAGGCCGATCATGGAGCATGTGCTGCGGCTGCTCAAACGGCATGGGCTCAACGAAACAGTTGTCACTGTTCAGTTCCTCGCTTCCCTCGTCAAGAACTACTTCGGCGACGGCGAGGAGCTCGGTATGGAGCTCAGTTATGCCAACGAGGAGAAGCCACTCGGTACCGCGGGAAGCGTGAAGAACGCCGAGGAAGCCCTGAAGGACGACACCTTCCTGGTCATTTCCGGCGACGCCCTCACCGACTTCGATCTCACCGATCTGATCGCCTTCCACAAGGAGAAGGGCGCACTCGTCACGGTGTGCCTGACGCGGGTCCCCAACCCCCTGGAATTCGGCATCACGATCGTGGACGAAGAGGGGAAGGTGGAGCGCTTCCTGGAGAAGCCCACCTGGGGTCAGGTCTTCTCGGACACGGTGAACACCGGCATCTACGTGATGGAGCCCGAAGTCTTCGACTACGTCCAGGCCGACACCTCGGTGGACTGGTCCGGAGACGTGTTCCCGCAGCTCATGAAGGACGGAAAGCCGATCTACGGCTACATCGCCGAGGGCTACTGGGAAGACGTGGGCACCCACGAGAGCTACGTGAAGGCCCAGGCCGACGTACTCGAGCGCAAGGTCGACGTGGACGTCGACGGCTTCGAGATCTCTCCCGGCGTCTGGGTCGCGGAAGGCGCCGAGGTCCACCCCGACGCGGTGCTCAGGGGACCGCTGTACATCGGTGACTACGCCAAGATCGAAGCCGGTGCGGAGATCCGCGAACACACCGTCGTGGGGTCGAACGTCGTCGTGAAGTCCGGCGCGTTCCTCCACCGTGCGGTGGTGCACGACAACGTGTACATCGGCGAGCAGAGCAACCTGCGTGGATGCGTCATCGGCAAGAACACCGACATCATGCGGGCCTCGCGCATCGAGGACGGCGCCGTCATCGGCGACGAATGCCTGGTGGGCGAAGAATCGATCATCCAGGGCAACGTCCGCGTCTACCCCTTCAAGACCATCGAGGCCGGCGCGTTCGTCAACACCTCGGTCATCTGGGAGTCGCGAGGACAGGCCCATCTCTTCGGAGCCCGGGGCGTCTCCGGGATCCTGAACGTGGAGATCACCCCGGAGCTCGCCGTTCGGCTCGCCGGCGCGTACGCGACGACCCTGAAGAAGGGCGCGACCGTCACGACCGCGCGTGACCACTCCCGTGGTGCCCGTGCGCTCAAGAGAGCGGTCATCTCGGCCCTGCAGGCCAGTGCCATCGACGTCCGGGACCTGGAGAACGTCCCGCTGCCCGTCGCCCGCCAGCAGACCGCGCGGGGCAGCGCCGGCGGAATCATGATCCGCACCTCTCCCGGAGTGCCGGACTCGGTCGACATCATGTTCTTCGACGAGCGGGGAGCGGATCTCTCCCAGGCCCGCCAGAAGAAGCTGGACCGCGTCTATGCCAGGCAGGAGTTCCGCAGGGCGTTCCCGGGCGAGATCGGCGACCTCCACTTCCCGTCGAGCGTGTTCGACTCCTACACCGGCTCCCTGCTCCGCAACGTCGACACCAGCGGCATCGCCGACGCGGGCCTCAAAGTGGTCGTGGACGCCTCCAACGGCAGCGCCGGGCTCGTGCTGCCCAGCCTGCTCGGACGCCTCGGGGTGGACGCGCTGACGATCAACCCCGGGCTCGACGAGTCCCGGCCGACGGAGTCCGCCGAATCCAGGCGTGCCGGACTGGTTCGTCTCGGGGAGATCGTTTCCTCGGCACGGGCGGCGTTCGGGGTGCGGTTCGACCCGGTGGGCGAACGGCTCTCCCTGGTGGACGAGCGCGGCCGCATCATCGAGGACGACCGGGCCCTCCTGGTCATGCTCGACCTCGTCGCGGCGGAGCGCAGGAGCGGAAGGGTGGCCCTCCCGGTGACGACCACCCGCGTCGCGGAGCAGGTCGCCGCGTACCACGGCACACAGGTCGAGTGGACCACCACGTCCCCGGACGACCTGACGCGCGTGGGGCGCGAGGACGCCACGATCTTCGGCGGTGACGGCCGCGGAGGATTCATCGTGCCGGAGTTCAGCAGCGTCTTCGACGGGGCGGCCGCCTTCGTCCGGCTCATCGGCCTCGTCGCCAGGACCCAGCTCACCCTGAGCCAGATCGACGCCCGTATCCCGCGCGCCCACGTCCTGCGCCGCGACGTCGCCACGCCATGGGCGGTCAAGGGGCTCGTCATGCGCAGGGTGGTCGAGGCGGCCGGAGACCGCAGCGTGGACACCACGGACGGGGTCCGTGTCGTCGAGACCGACGGGCGCTGGGTCATGGTTCTGCCCGACCGGGCGGAAGCCGTCACGCACCTCTGGGCCGAGGGGCCCGACGACGCCTCCGCGCAGGCACTGCTGGACGAGTGGTCGGCGGTCGTGGACAGCACAGGGGACTGAGTGGAGAACCCGCAGGCCCGGGGGTCCGCGCCGCGGAACCCGGGCCTGCGGTGGGGCCATTCGGCGCTGGCAGGCATGACGTGCGACGATGTGCGGCATGTCGCAGCCGCCCCCCGATCGGAGTAGCGCACCGCCGCGTCCCCGCCCCGACGCGTCCATGTCGCTGCTGACCACCGTGATGGAACACAGCCTCGACGAGGGGTACGCCGAGGCGTCGGCCCGCCGTAGGTCGGAGGGGCGCGAGGGGATGCCCCGCACCCTGAAGGCCAAGCTGGCACTGGCCGCGGGTCTGGTACTCGCCGCGCTGGTCGTGACCCTCGGCGCCGCCGAGGCACAGGTCGCCGCTCCGGTCGTCGCGAAGGAACGCGAGGAGCTCATCGACCGGGTGAACGCGGAGACGTCGACGGCCGACGCTCTCCAGAAGGACGTCGACGAACTGCGTGTGGACGTCGGAGAGCGGCAGCGCAAGGCGCTTCAGGAGCACGGCGGCGACCAGGGCGGCCTGGTCGCCCTGCTCTCCGGAGCCACCCCGGTCGAAGGACCGGGGGTCAAGCTCGTCGTGGACGACGCCAAGGACACCGATCAGGGAGGCGGAGGGCCACGCGAGTCCACCGGATTCGCCGACACCGGGCGGGTGCGCGACCGGGACATGCAGCGGGTGGTCAACGGCCTGTGGCAGTCGGGCGCCGAAGCGGTCGCCATCAACGGTCAGCGCCTGACGGCCCTCTCCGCGATCCGTGCCGCGGGCGACGCCATACTGGTCGACAACAGGCCGCTGGTGCCGCCCTACACGGTGCTCGCGGTGGGGGACGGGAAGAACCTCGCCGACGCCTTCCAGGACAGTGCCGACGGGCTCTACCTGCAGGCGCTCCACGAGAGTTTCGACATCCGCACCAGCATCTCCGCACAGGAGAAGGTGCGGCTGCCGGCCGCGCCCAGCCTGATCGTACGTACAGCAGAACCTCAGGTCGCAGACACGGGCAGTGGTGCGGCAGACACAGGGAAGGGCACATCGTGATCGCCGTACTGGGCCTCGTCGTGGGAGTCGTGGTCGGACTGTTGGTCCGGCCCGAAGTGCCGGCGGTGGTGGAGCCCTACCTCCCGATCGCGGTGGTCGCCGCGCTCGACGCCGTCTTCGGCGGTCTGCGGGCCATGCTCGACGGGATCTTCGTCGACAAGGTCTTCGTGGTCTCCTTCCTGTCCAACGTGGTCGTCGCCGCACTGATCGTCTTCCTCGGCGACAAGCTGGGCGTCGGGGCCCAGCTGTCCACGGGTGTGGTGGTCGTGCTCGGCATCCGGATCTTCTCCAACGCCGCGGCCATCCGCCGGCACGTGTTCCGGGCGTGAGGCAGATGAACGACAACACACCGAACTCCCACGACGCACAGAGCCCCGGCAACAGGTACCCGGCCCGCGAACTCCCGGCCGAGCAGCCCACGCCCGCACCCCCTCCTCCGGAGCCCGAGGAAGCCGTCTCGGGCCGCCAGCGGCTGAGGGCCGGCCTCTGGCCGCCCCGGGTGAGCAGAGCCCAACTCATCGTGGCTCTCCTGCTGTTCGTCCTCGGTCTGGGGCTGGCCATCCAGGTGCGGTCCAACAGCGACAACAGCGCCCTGCGCGGAGCCCGCCAGGAGGACCTCGTCCGGATCCTCGACGAACTGGACAACCGCACCCAGCGGCTGGAGGACGAGAAGCAGCGTCTCGACGACCAGCGCACGGAGCTGGAGAACAGCTCGGACCAGGCGGAGGAGGCCCGCAAGCAGACGCTCGAGAAGGAACGCCAGCTCGGTATCCTGGCAGGAACGGTCGCGGCGCACGGCCCCGGTATCACGCTGACGATCAGCGACCCGAGCGGCGCGGTCGAGGCGGACATGCTCCTGGACACCATCCAGGAGCTGCGTGCCGCCGGTGCCGAGGCCATCGAGATCAACGGTGTGCGGGTGGTGGCCGACACGTACTTCTCCGGCGACGGGGGAGACCTGAAGGTCGACGGCCGCAAGGTCGGGGCACCGTACGAGTTCAAGGTCATCGGCAAGCCGCAGGATCTCGAGCCGGCGCTGAACATCCCTGGCGGGGTGGTGCAGACGCTCGAGAAGGAGCAGGCCACGGCTGAGGTGAAACGCGTCGACGACATCGTCGTGGACGCCTTGCGTCCGGCGAAACAGCCTGATTACGCTCGGTCGTCGTCGCCGTGAGACACAGGTTCGGGGGTCTCGGGGGACACGGGTCGCGGGTTGCGGGGGGTCGGCGCAACGGATCGGTGACGCGTGGTGGAAACTGTCGGGTGGATACGGACGTTGTGAGGATGTCCGGGTCGGCAGGTGTGTTCGTTCAGGGTTCGTCCTGCCCCACGGGCGGGTCTATTTCGGTCAAGGGGAAACGCCCGTGAAGTTGTTTGCGAAGTTGTTCGGAAAGAGCTCCCGCGAGGACAGCGACAGCGCTGCCCGCCACCGTGCGCCGCGTCAGGGGCAGGGAGCAGAGGAGCAGGGCACGGAGCGCCCGCTGTTCCGTGACGAGGTGCACGGGTCCGGCGCGCCGTCTGTTGACCCCGCCGGTGCGGGACGCATAGGTTTCGGGGACTCATCGACCTCGAGTACGGGTGGAGGGTTCGCCCCCGCTCCGAAGGGCTCGTCCATGCCGGTCTGTACCAGGTGCGGGCATCAGAACGCAGAGGCCAGCCGCTTCTGCTCCAACTGCGGCGCCCCGCTGCGGGGCGGGGTTCCCGAGCGTGCCTCGGAGACGACCTCGACCATCTCCATCTCCGGTATCGAGGCGTACGAGGCCGAGGCGACAGGCCAGACGGCGCTTCCGTCGCTCTCGCCGGAGGCTCAGGCAGCGGTGGACGCACTGCCGGCGGGCTCCGCCCTCCTGGTGGTCCGTCGCGGCCCGAACTCGGGCAGCAGGTTCCTGCTCGACAGCGACCTGACGACGGCCGGCCGCCACCCCCAGAGCGACATCTTCCTGGACGACGTGACCGTGTCGCGGCGCCATGTGGAGTTTCACAGGAGTCCGGACGGTAGTTTCACCGTGGGCGACGTCGGCAGCCTCAACGGCACCTACGTCAACCGCGAGCGCATCGATTCCGTCGCGCTGACCAACGGCGACGAAGTCCAGATCGGTAAGTACCGGCTGGTCTTCTACGCGAGCCAGCGGGGCGTGTGACCGTCTCCCGGACATCGTCCGGGAGACCTGAGGAAGGTCCATGCTGCGAACACCGACAGGCGGTGCCGGCAACGGCACCGCCGCCCCGGGCCAGCGCGCCATGAGCATCGGAACGGTGCTTCTGCAGCTGCGCGACGAATTCCCCGAAGTCACCATCTCGAAGATCCGCTTCCTCGAGGCGGAAGGGCTCATCGAGCCCGACCGCACCCCATCGGGGTACCGGAAGTTCAGCCCGGCCGACGTCGAGCGGCTGGCTCAGGTGCTCCGGATGCAGCGGGACCACTACCTTCCGCTCAAGGTCATCCGTGAGCACCTGGACGCCCTGGCCCGTGGCGAGCAGGCGGTGCTGCCGTCCGGTGGCGGCCGGGGCGACTCCGGCGACACCCGATGGGACCAGGACGCGGGTACGACCACGGCGCCCCGCATCGGGCGCTCGGAGCTGCTCGCCGCGACCGAGGCCACCGAGGAGCAACTCGACGAGTGGGAGGCCTACGGACTCGTGGTGCCCGCCTCAGGGGGCAGCTACGACGCCGACGCGGTCACGATCGCCCGCCTCGTGTGCGACCTGGGCCGTTTCGGACTGGAACCGCGGCACATCCGGGCGGTGAAGGCGGCCGCGGAACGCGAGGCCGGCCTGGTCGAGCAGGTCGTCGCGCCTCTGCGCCGGCACCGGAATCCGCAGACCAGGGCCCACGCCGAGGCCACCGCCAAGGAGCTCGCCGACCTCTCCGTACGGCTCCACGCGGCGCTCGTGCAGAGCGCTCTGAAAGCCGGTTTCCACTGACCTGGGAGGAGCCCGACTATCCAAACATGGCGGGCACGTCCTAGGGTTGCTGTGTGAACGAGCTCGACGTTGTGGGTGTCCGGGTGGAAATGCCCTCCAACCAGCCGATCGTGCTCCTGCGTGAAGTGGGAGGCGACCGGTACCTCCCTATCTGGATCGGCCCTGGGGAAGCGACCGCGATCGCCTTCGCCCAGCAGGGCATGGCTCCGGCCAGGCCGCTGACCCATGATCTCTTCAAGGATGTGCTCGAGGCCGTAGGCCAGGAGCTCACCGAGGTCCGTATCACGGACCTCCGCGAAGGGGTGTTCTACGCGGAGCTGGTCTTTGCCAGTGGTGTCGAGGTGAGCGCGCGGCCGTCCGACGCCATAGCGCTCGCCCTGCGCACCGGTACGCCGATCTACGGCAGTGACGGGGTGCTCGACGACGCAGGCATCGCGATCCCCGACGAGCAGGAGGACGAGGTGGAGAAGTTCCGCGAGTTCCTCGACCAGATCTCCCCGGAGGACTTCGACACCAACAGCCAGTGACCTTCCGGGCCGGTGCCGCCCCGAGCGCATCCGACAAGCCGTTCCCCGAAATCGGTCACGGGAAACCACCCTCAGGGTGATTATCACTCGGCGTGCCGAGTGTGGCGATCGTTGACGCACCCCTGGTGACTGCCTACCTTCGAGATGGCAGGTCAAGGACGGAGGTCGGCGTGAGGATCAGCGGCGACGGTGCGGCAGCGGGTGGGCCGTACCGGCAGCACGGCAGTGCGGCCGACCACTCCATCAGACAGCCGGTTCAGCCGGCTGTGGTGGCAGCGGACGGTGCGGCAGCGGCGGAGGACATCGGCTACCGGGGGCCTACGGCTTGCGCGGCTGCCGGCATCACCTACCGGCAGCTCGATTACTGGGCGCGCACGGGACTCGTGGAGCCGAGCGTCCGCCCCGCGTACGGATCGGGGACGCAGCGTCTCTACAGCTTCCGTGACGTGGTTCTTCTCAAGATCGTGAAGCGGTTCCTCGACACAGGGGTCGCACTGCAGAACATCCGCACGACCGTGCAGCACCTCAGAGCCCGCGGCTTCACCGACCTCGAGCGGATGACCCTGATGAGCGACGGGGCCACCGTCTACGAGTGCTCCTCACCGGACGAGGTCGTGAACCTGCTCCAAGGGGGCCAGGGCGTCTTCGGAATCGCGGTCGGAGTCGTCTGGCGGGACGTCGACGCCGCGCTCTCCCAGCTCCACGGCGAGCGTGTCGACACGGGGGAGACCCTGATCGGCCACAATCCCGCCGACGAGCTGGCAAGGCGGCGCAACCGCGCGGGCTGACATCCCGGGGGAGCCCGGTGGGGTCCGTGTGCCGGGCTGCCCGGTTGTCAGTGCCGTAGGGCAGCATCGGTTCATGTGAGAGCCGCGCCGACCATTCTGCATCTCGACATGGATGCCTTCTACGCCTCCGCGGAGCAGGCGGCGAAGCCCAGCCTCCGGGGAAAGCCGGTGGTGGTGGGCGGTCTGGGGATGCGCGGAGTGGTCGCCACGGCGTCGTACGAGGCGCGACGGCTGGGTGTGCATTCGGCGATGCCGATGGCCCAGGCCAGGCGGCTGGCACCCAACGCCGCCTATCTGGTGCCACGGTTCGCGCTCTACCGGACGGTCAGCGACCAGGTGATGGAGCTGCTGGGCAGACTCTCGCCACTGGTGGAACCCCTCAGTCTCGACGAGGCGTTCGTCGATCTGGAGGCCGGGGGTGTGGCCGACGACCCGGTGTCCGCCCGCGCCGTCGGCGGGGAGCTGCGCGAGGTGATCAGGGCCGTCACCGGGCTCAGCGGCTCGGTGGGGCTGGCCGGCTCGAAGATGCTGGCGAAGATCGCCTCCGAGGAGGCGAAGCCTGACGGGCTCATGCTCATCGAGCCCGGCACCGAGCGGGAGCTCCTCGCGCCCATGTCCGTACGGATCCTTCCCGGCGTGGGACCGGCCACGGGGGACCATCTCAGGCGTGCGGGAATGACCCTTGTCAGCCATCTCGCCGAGGCGGGCGAGGCGGAACTCGTGCGGCTGCTGGGACGGGCGCACGGCATCGCCCTGCACCGCATGGCGCAGGGGTACGACGACCGTCCCGTGGTCGCCGAGCGGGACGCGAAGTCGGTGTCCGTCGAGGACACCTTCGACATCGACCTCCACGACCGTGTCCGGGTCAGGCACGAGGTGGAAAGGCTCGCCGACCGGTGCGTGGGACGGCTGCGCGGCGCGGGCCGGTCGGGACGCACCGTCGTCCTCAAGGTCCGCAGGTACGACTTCTCCACACTCACCCGATCCGAGACCCTGCGTGGCCCCACCGACGACCCCACGGTGGTCAGGGAGGCCGCTGCGCGCCTCCTGGACGCCGTCGACACCACCGGGGGCGTACGGCTGCTCGGGGTGGGCGTCACAGGGCTGGCGGACTTCACCCAGGAGGACCTGTTCGCCCAGGCCGCGGAAGCCGGACACGCGGCCGTGGGCGCCACCGGGCCGGGCGGCGACGACGGGGCCGGCGCCGAGGACGGCGCCCCCGGTCCGGCCGTGCGGGAGCAGCCGCCGGAGCGCCGCTGGGCCGCCGGACACGACGTGCGGCACGACGTCCACGGTCACGGATGGGTACAGGGGAGCGGCATCGGCCGGGTCACCGTGCGGTTCGAGGAACCGTGGACGGAACCCGGCCGGGTGCGGACGTTCCGCATCGACGACCCGGAGCTGCGGCCTGCCGACCCGCTGCCCCTGGTGAGGGACCCGGTGGACTACTCGTCGTGGCCGGCGAGCTTGCCGAAGTCCCGGTCGGGACCCGTGCCGCCGGAGGGTGAGGGGGAGGCGTCCAGACCGTAGTGCCGGTAGAGCTGCAGTTCCTGCTCGGGGGAGAGGTGGCGGCCCACGCCGAAGTCGGGAGCGTCCTTGATCAGCGCCCGGTCGAACGGGATCACCAGTGACCCGTCGACGAACTCGCTCGGCTCCAGAGGGACGAACGCGTCCCTGGTGAAGAGGCCGGTGCGCACGGCGGCCCACTCGGGGACCCCGGTGGCATCGTCGAGATAGACCTCGTCCACCGTCCCGATCTTGGCACCTCGACGGTCGAAGGCCTTGCGGCCGATCAGGCTGCGCGGATCGATGTCGGTCTGCACGGTGCCTCCCACTGGTCACAACTGCGTCAGGTGGTCGCTACTGCTCCACAGGCTCTACGAAAGGCCAGATCCCGGGCATCGGCCACTCGGGAAGGCCCGCCGCGACCCCGCTGGTAGGCTGGGACGTGGCTGCTGACCCTGTGCGGGAGAGTCCTCCGGAGTGATTCCGGAGGCGCCGAAGGAGCAACTCCTCCCCGGAATCTCTCAGGCCCCCGTACCGCACGGACGAGGTCACTCTGGAAAGCAGGGCGGATTCCGTACGGCATGTGCCGCCGCGGGCGCCGCCCTCACCGACGGTGAAAGCCGGTGTGCCCCGGGGCGTACCGGTGAAGCTCTCAGGTCGAGATGACAGATGGGGAGGCCGTTCGGGCAGCCACGCCGTGGCGCCCCTCGCAGGTCGTGGCAGACCAGGAGGCCTCCATCATGACCCCCCGTCGCACTCCGCTCTCCCAGCTTGAGCAGGGCATTCCCTTCGAACAGCGCCACATCGGGCCCGATGCCGGAGCTCAGGCGAAGATGCTCGCCCAGATCGGCTACGGCTCCCTCGACGAGCTCACCGCCGCCGCCGTCCCCGACGTGATCAAGAGCGCCGACGCGCTGGACCTTCCGGCTGCGCGCACCGAGGCCGAGGTCCTGGCGGAGCTGCGGAGCCTGGCCGACCGCAACCAGGTCCTCGCCCCGATGATCGGGCTGGGCTACTACGGCACCTTCACCCCGCCGGTGATCCTGCGCAACGTCATGGAGAACCCCGCCTGGTACACGGCCTACACGCCGTATCAGCCGGAGATCTCCCAGGGCCGGCTGGAGGCCCTCCTGAACTTCCAGACGATGGTCGCCGACCTGACCGGACTGCCCACGTCGGGTGCGTCCCTCCTCGACGAGGGCACCGCCGCCGCCGAGGCCATGGCGCTGGCGCGCCGGGTCGGCAAGGTGAAGGGCGGCGTCTTCCTGGTCGACGCCGACACCCTGCCGCAGACCGTCGCGGTGATCGAGACCCGAGCCGAGCCGACGGGCGTCCAGGTGGTCGTCGCCGACCTCGGCGACGGCATCCCCGCCGAGGTGGCCGAGCGGGGCGTCTTCGGTGTCCTGCTCCAGTACCCGGGCGCCTCCGGCGCCGTCCGCGACATCAAGCCCGTCATCGACCAGGCGCACGACCTCGGCGCGGTCGTCACCGTCGCCGCCGACCTCCTGGCCCTCACCCTGCTCACCTCGCCCGGCGAGCTGGGCGCCGACATCGCCGTCGGCACGACGCAGCGCTTCGGTGTCCCGATGGGCTTCGGCGGACCGCACGCCGGCTTCATGGCCGTACGCGAGAAGTTCGCCCGGAGCCTCCCCGGCCGGCTCGTCGGCGTCTCGGTCGACGCGGACGGCGACAAGGCATACCGCCTGGCACTGCAGACACGTGAGCAGCACATCCGCCGTGAGAAGGCCACGAGCAACATCTGCACCGCGCAGGTGCTGCTGGCCGTGATGGCCGGCATGTACGCCGTCTACCACGGTCCCGAGGGGCTGCGGACGATCGCCCGGCGTACCCACCGCTTCGCCGCCATCCTGTCCGCGGGGCTGCGCGCCGCCGGTGTGGAGGTCGTGCACGAGGCGTACTTCGACACCCTGACCGTGCGTGTCCCCGGCAAGGCCTCCGACGTGGTGGCCGACGCGCGTGGGCGTGGGGTCAACCTGCGTCTGGTCGACCCGGACCACGTCTCCCTGGCCTGCGACGAGACCACCACGCGCGCCCAGGTCGCGGCGGTCTGGGCCGCCTTCGGCGCCGACGGCGACGTCGAGGAGCTGGACGCGGCGACGGAGGACGCGCTGCCCGAGGCACTGCTGCGCACCGACACGGTGCTCACCCACCCGGTCTTCCACCAGCACCGTTCCGAGACGGCGATGCTGCGTTACCTGCGCAAGCTCGCCGACCGCGACTACGCCCTGGACCGGGGCATGATCCCGCTGGGCTCCTGCACGATGAAGCTCAACGCGACCGCCGAGATGGAGTCGATCACCTGGCCCGAGTTCGGTGCGCTGCACCCCTTCGCGCCGGCCGAGCAGGCGCAGGGATTCCTCACCCTCATCCGTGAACTCGAGGAGCGCCTGGCCGAGGTCACGGGGTACGACGCCGTCTCCATCCAGCCCAACGCCGGCTCGCAGGGCGAGTTCGCCGGACTGCTCGCGGTGCGTGCCTACCACCGGGCCAACGGCGACGAGGGCCGCACCGTCTGCCTGATCCCGTCCTCCGCGCACGGCACCAACGCCGCGAGTGCCGTGATGGCCGGTATGAAGGTCGTCGTGGTGAAGACCGCCGACGACGGCGAGGTCGACATCGCGGACCTCCGGGACAAGATCGCCCAGTACCGCGACGAGCTCGCCGTCCTCATGATCACCTACCCTTCGACGCACGGTGTCTTCGAGGAGCACGTGGCGGACATCTGCGGTGAGGTGCACGACGCCGGCGGTCAGGTCTACGTGGACGGTGCCAACCTCAACGCGCTGGTCGGTCTGGCCAAGCCCGGCCACTTCGGCGGCGACGTCTCGCACCTGAACCTGCACAAGACCTTCTGCATCCCGCACGGCGGCGGCGGTCCGGGTGTGGGGCCGGTCGGTGTCCGCGCCCACCTGGCGCCCTACCTCCCCAACCACCCGCTGCAGCCCGCCGCCGGCCCGGAGACGGGCGTCGGCCCGATCTCCGCGGCTCCGTGGGGTTCGGCCGGCATCCTGCCGATCTCGTGGGCCTACGTGCGGCTGATGGGAGGCGAGGGACTGAAGCGCGCGACGCAGGTGGCGGTGCTCGCCGCCAACTACATCGCCAAGCGCCTCGAGCCGCACTTCCCGATCCTGTACAACGGCCCGGCGGGCCTGGTCGCGCACGAGTGCATCGTGGACCTGCGGCCGATCTCCAAGGCGACCGGGGTGAGCATCGACGACGTCGCCAAGCGGCTCATCGACTACGGCTTCCACTCGCCGACCATGTCGTTCCCGGTGGCCGGGACGCTGATGATCGAGCCGACCGAGAGCGAGGACCTCGCCGAGCTCGACCGCTTCTGCGACACGATGATCGCCATCCGTGCCGAGATCGACAAGGTCGCCTCCGGGGAGTGGAGCGCCGAGGACAACCCTCTGCGAAACGCTCCTCACACGGCCGCGGCGCTCGGCGGGGAGTGGGACCACGCCTACTCCCGTGAGGAGGCGGTGTTCCCGTCCGGGGTGACTCCCGCGGACAAGTACTGGCCGCCGGTGCGGCGCATCGACGGAGCGTTCGGCGACCGCAACCTGGTCTGCTCCTGCCCGCCGCTGGACGCGTACGACCAGTAGGCACGCGTCGGGGCCGGTACGGAGAAGTCTCCGGCCGGCCCCCGTGTTCCGTCGGCCGTGATCAGGCGGCCTTCATCACCTGTCCGCTCCTCAGCGGACGGTGCGGAGCGATGATCTGCCCGTCCGGGAGCAGTTCACCTGTGTCCTCGAAGAGCAGGACGCCGTTGCACAGCAGGCTCCAGCCCTGTTCCGGATGGTGGGCCGTCAGGCGCGCGGCCTCCCGGTCGTTGGAGTCTGCGGTCGGGCAGGGTGGCTGGTGCTGGCACATGGATGGGTTCTTTCGCTGCGTCGAATCGAATGCCCTGCGGCTGGACGATGTGTTCATGGCCGCCCCCGTATCAGTCGGTCCGGTTCCAGTGTTGCCCTACGGGCGTCTCTCCGCAGGGATTTCGCAGCAGCTGCTCTTCTCCACCCATGACGCATCACCCGCCCGGACGGTTCGGTGCAACTGCACTGCCCGTTCGGATGGTTCGGGGTGACCTGACCGGACTAGTCCGGACGGGCAGCGGAGCGCCCCCGCCCGGTCACTCGGCGGGGGCGCGGGGCCGGAGTCAGGCGGGCGAACCGAGCAGGCCGGGTTCCGGAAGGCCCGGAAGGGCCGGCGGCCCCAGTCGCAGCGTCATGACGGGGAGCAGGTCCGCGACCCGGTGGGGGCGGTACGCCGTGATCCCCGGAGGGGCGGGCGCCAGGGGCACCAGAACGTCGTTCGGCGCGAGCGCGCCCGAGCCGGCGTCGTCCTCGATGTCGTGGTGCAGCCACAGCGTGAACATGTACAGCTCCGGCACGGACAGCAGGCGCGGCTGGTAGGGCGTCTTCGTCGACTCGGCCTGGCGGACGGCCAGTTCGGTGGAGACGATGTACGGGCCCTCGAAGAAGTGCGAGAAGGTCCAGCCGTCGGCGGTGCACATGGTGTCCGCGGCGGCCACGGCGTGTTCACCGCTGCGGATCAGGAAGCGCCAGCCCGCCAGGCGGGTGCGAGGTGCTGCCTCGTCGGGCACGATCCGGTCCAGCACGTGGACGGGAAGGGGCAGTTCGGGGCTCAGTGATCCCTGGACGGACCGGAGAGCGGGCGTGTGGGACTCACGGACTGCGGTAGGAGAACCGAGTGCCGCGAGAACGCTGCGCAGTGCGGGCGCGGGGGCCGGAGAAACATGCAGCGGCATAGGTGGGTCGCCTCTCACTTCGGAGACACGGTGTTGCGTGGGCGGGTGCAGACGGCGCTGTCGGCTTGCGGGGCCAGAGAAGGCCGGTGACGGGGCGGACGGGCCGATGCGTCAACTCTCTGCCTCGTGCGCAGAGTTTATACGACAAATGTTCACACGGTGTTTCGGGTACCCGTCCGGGATATTGCGCGCAAGGCGTATTTGAGCCTTTGAATTGCACTGTTCATGTGGGTCCGGGCTCCTCCCGGACCCTGCCGTCAGGAACTTTCCCGGCCCAGCGGTAGGCTCAAACTCGCCGATGCCCGAGCGGTGCAAGTCGACGATGCATCCAGCATATGCCTCATGCCTTCGGAATGTGCCTCCGGCTTCAGCTGTCAGACTACCGGGTACACGTCAGCCCCGGGGGCGTTACGGATCATCTCACCGGGGCATTATCGATCGTGATACGAGCGGCCTGTGCCGCGGGCCGCCCACTCGAGGAGGGACCCTTCGATGGGCGAGAAGGTCGTGGCGGGTGTCTTTGCCCCGTCCGATCGGCAGACGTACCGCAAGAAGCTCACCCAGTGCCTGACGGGACTGGAGAGGCTCCTGTCGGAGCGGAGGTTCGATCGGCCCAGGAATCTCATGGGGCTGGAGATCGAGCTGAATCTCGCGGGACCGGACGGTATGCCGAGGATGCGGAATGCGGAAGTGCTCCGGCGCATCGCCAGCAGGGATTTCCAGACGGAACTGGGGATGTTCAACCTGGAAGTGAATATCCTGCCCCACCGGCTCAGCGGCCGGGTTTTCGACCAGCTGGCGGAGGAGCTCCGTACGGGGCTCGCATATGCCCACCGGAAGGCGGCGGAGGTCGACGCCGGGATCGTGATGATCGGCATCCTGCCGACGCTGGGACAGGACGACGTGGTACCGGCGAACCTCTCGGACGCCGAACGGTACACCCTCCTCAACGATCAAATGGCCGCCGCGCGCGGGGAGGAATTCGCCCTCGATATCGAGGGCGTCGAGCGATTGGTCTCGACCTCTCCCTCCATTGCGCCCGAATCGGCCTGCACTTCGGTGCAGTTGCATCTGCAGGTGACGCCCGACCGATTCGCGGACGTCTGGAACGCCGCCCAGGCCATCGCCTCCGTGCAGATCGCACTGGGGGCCAACTCCCCCTTCCTCTTCGGCAAGGAACTCTGGCGGGAGTCGAGGCCGCCCCTGTTCCAGCAGGCCACCGACGTACGGCCGCCCGAGCTCAGGAACCAGGGAGTACGGCCCCGGACCTGGTTCGGGGAGCGCTGGATCAGCTCGGCCTACGAGCTCTTCGAGGAGAACGTCCGCTACTTCCCGCCGCTGCTGCCCATCTGCGACGAGGAGGATCCGCTGCGGGTCCTCGACGAGGGGGGCGTGCCGACGCTCGCCGAGCTCGTCCTGCACAACGGCACGGTCTACCGCTGGAACCGGCCGGTGTACGGGCTGGTCGACGGCGTTCCCCATCTTCGGGTGGAGAACCGGGTGCTCCCGGCGGGCCCCTCCGTCGTCGACGTCATCGCCAACGCCGCCTTCTACTACGGACTGGTGCGCGCCCTGGCCGACGAACCCCGTCCGGTGTGGTCGAAGCTGCCCTTCGAGGCGGCGGCCGAGAACTTCGACGAGGCCTGCCGCCACGGCATCGAGGCCGAACTGCTCTGGCCGCGTCCGGGCCGCGCGGGCGGGGTGGCCAAGGTTCCGGCCGTCAAGCTCGTACGCGACGAACTGCTGCCGCTCGCGGCGGCCGGACTCGACGCCTGGAACATCGAGCCCTCCGACCGCGACCTCTGCCTGGGCGTCATCGAGGAGCGCTGCCGCCTCGGGGTGAACGGTGCCTCCTGGCAGGTCGACACCTATCACCGCGCACTGGACGCGGGGCTGGAGCGGGAGGGCGCCCTGGCGGCGACCACGCGGCGCTACGGCGAGCTGATGCAGGCCGGCGAGCCCGTGCACACCTGGCCCACCGGCTTCCCGGCGCCCTGAGGACGACGCGTGGCGCACGGAGAGCGGCGCACGGCGCCCTGAGGGAGACCGCCCGGTGTCCCGCCCCGCCCACCCCGTCGGGCAAGCTATGACGCACGACCGACGGCAGGTTCAAGGTGAGGCGGGACGCGTGGCTCAGACAATTCCCCGGACCGGGGTACCCCCGCGCATCCTGCGGTCGGAGACCTTGCTGGTGCTGGCCCTCTCGCTCGGGGCGAGCGGTGTGTCCGCCCTGATCAGCTTCATCGGATCACTGACGAAGCCGGGCGGTCTCAGGGACCAGGCGGCAACGCTGAACGGGTCGCACGCTCCCGGACGGCCATGGCTGGATCTCGCCTGGCAGCTCTTCGGTATCGCGACCGCTCTCGTGCCCGTGGCCCTGGTCGCCCATCTCCTCCTCCGCGAAGGTGCCGGTCTGCGGACCCTCGGGCTCGACCGCACGAGGCCGTGGCCGGACCTGGGCCGGGGCGCCATGGTCGCCGCCGGGATCGGCAGCGCCGGTCTGGCGTTCTACCTGGCCGCCCGTGCCGGGGGGTTCAACCTCACGGTCGTCCCGGAATCGCTCCCCGAGGTCTGGTGGAAGTTCCCCGTACTGATCCTCTCCGCGGTACAGAACTCCCTCGTGGAGGAAGTCATCGTGGTGGGCTATCTGCTGAGACGGCTGGGTCAGCTGGGCTGGACGCCGATGGCCGCTCTGGTGGCGAGCTCCGTGCTGCGCGGCTCATACCACCTCTACCAGGGGATCGGCGGCTTCATCGGGAACGTGGTCATGGGCGTCGTCTTCGTGCTGCTCTACCGGCGCTGGGGGAGGGTCGGGCCGCTGGTGGTCGCGCACGCCCTCCTCGACATCGGGGCGTTCGTCGGATACGCGCTGCTGGCGGGCAAGGTGGGCTGGCTGCCCACGCCGTGAGGCGGGCCCGGGGAGGCGCCTCACGGCATGGACGCGCGTGCCCCTTCACAGCCCGGTGAGCAACTCCCCGTCGACGACCGTGACGGCACCGCCGGTCAGCAGGGTCCGTTCGCCGCGCAGCGTCGTCCGGACGAGGCCCGAGCGTGCCGAGGCCTGGAGCCCTGTGAGCGTGTCCCGGCCGAACCGCGCCGACCAGAAGGGCGCCAGGGCGGTGTGTGCGCTGCCGGTGACCGGGTCCTCGTCGATGCCGACACCGGGGAAGAACCCGCGGGAGACGAAGTCGTACCCGCCGGCGGGATCACCGGCCCGGGCCGTCGCGATCACGCCACGCCGCGAGCAGGCCGCGAGAGCCCGGAAATCGGGCCGGAGGGCTCGTACGGTCGCCTCGTCCCGCAGCTCCACCAGCAGGTCCCCGACCTGCGGCCCCGTGTCGTGCACGGAGAGCGGCGAGGCGCCGAGCGCGTCCGCCAGCCCTTGAGGAGCGGGCACGGGCGTGAGGGGCGCTGTCGGGAAGTCCAGAGTCAGCGTGCCGTCCTCGTGGGCCGTCGTGCGCAGGACGCCGGAACGGCTCGCGAAGCGGACCGTGCCCCGTGCGGCCCCCGTGGTGTTCAGCACGTGAGCGGTGGCGAGGGTCGCGTGCCCGCAGAGATCGACCTCGGTCGCCGGGGTGAACCAGCGCAGAGCCCAGTCGGCCTCCCCGCCGGGCGGCAGGGGGTGGGCGAAGGCGGTCTCCGCGAGATTGAGTTCGGACGCGACGGCCTGCAGCCGGGCTGCCTCGGGGAAGGAACCGGAGTCCAGAAGCACCACTCCGGCGGGATTGCCGGCGAACGGACGGTCGGTGAAGGCGTCGACGATGCGGATCTTCATGGACCCGACCGTAGGCGGGTGCCCCGGACCCGGTCCAAGGCCAATTCGGGATGTGCGGCCCGAAGACCGGAAGGGCGCCGGTTCACCTGGTTCCGGACTTCCGGGCCAGGAACGTGCCCCCGCTCCTGGCCGTCCCGGTACCCGGCTCCAGCAGCTGCGCCGTGACGGTCAGCCCCGCCTGCTCCAGCAGGGTGGCGAGCCGCTCGGGACGCAGCAGGTGGGTCTCGAAGGAGACCGGGTGACCCCCGTACGCCTGGGTGGGACGGCGTACTTCGTCCGCCCCGAGATGACCGGCCATCATGAGCAGTCCACCCGGAGCGAGGCTGCGCCGGATCCCCTCGAACACGACGGGCAGTACCTCGGGGGGTGTGTGATGGGTGGAGTAGTAGGCGAGCACGCCGCCGAGCCCGTCGTCCCGTACCGGTGGCGCGGTCATCGAGCCCACCACGAAGTCCAGGCCAGGATGTGCCCGGCGGGCCAGCCCGATCATCTCCGGGGACAGGTCGATGCCGAGAACGCGGACGCCGAGATCCGCCAGATACGCCGTCACCTTGCCCGGGCCGCACCCCAGGTCGGCGGCCGGACCGAGGCCCTCCGTCCGCACCGACTCGGCGAAGACGGCGAGCATCCCCCGCGACAGCGGATCCAGTTCCGCGGGGTCCTTGACGTGTTCGGCGTAGGCGGCGGCGACGGTGTCGTACGACGTGCGCACCGCCGCGAGGTAGGAGGGTTCCGTCATGGTGGGACCCTACGAGACCGCCGGATGCCGGCCGCCGGGCGGCCCGTAATCCGGCGAGGAGGTCGAGGACGCGGCCTGACGGGCCGGTGCGCTGCCCGAGGACGGCGGGCGGGAGCCCGGAAGGCGTGTCCCTGCCGCGAGGCCGCAGCTGTCGGCGGCGTCACGGGGCCGGGATCACCTGAGTGATGTTCACCGGGTTTCCGTCCGGGTCGGAGATGTGGGCGACGCGTTGGCCCCACGGCATGTTCTTGGCGCCGCCGCGGACCGAACCGCCCAGCGTCTCCACCCGGCCGAGCGTCTCGTCGACGTCGTCGACACCGATGCTCAGCAGGATCCGGGGTGCCCCCTCGGGACCCAGGTCCGTTCTGGTCACCAGCCCGAGGCCGGTGTCGCCGATGCGCAGGCCGAGGTGGAAGACCGGGCCTTCCTCCGGTACCCGGAAGACCTCCTCCGCCCCGAACAACTCTGCGTAGAAGTCCGCCAGGGTGTCCTGGTGGGCTGTCAGGATCACCGGCTCGATGGTGGACATGGCACTCCTGTCTCGCGTGGTCGTGTCACTGGGCAGACCGTTCGAGACCGGCGAACTCATCGGTGGGACCGCCCCGCCGGAGGCTGTCCGCCGTCACAGCCGTCCACGGACGGCACGAAGGCGTCGAGGCGGGGTCGCACCGGCCGCCGGGACCGCCGGGGTCCCGGCGTGCTTCCGGCGCCGGCCATGCGGCGGTCCGTTCTCGCCGGGAGCGTGATCAGGCTCGGTCGAGGCCCGCCGGTGCGGCGGTCTCGTCGTCGCTTCGGTCGGTGGGGTCCTCCGCCGGAGGCCACGGGCCTTCGACCGCCGGGCCGCAGTCAGGGGGCAGATGGGCCACCACCGACGCGGCCGCCTCGTGCGGTGTGAGCGACTCGCCCAGGACACGGTGCGGCTCGCCCAGGGGCGCGTACACGGTGCAGGACTGCTCGTCGCCCACGATGAACGGCAGGTCGTTGCTCCACGGGAACTGCGTGTTCCGGTGGAATGTGAGCGCGCCGTGGCTCGGGAACGGGAACAGGGCCCGCAACCGCGGCTGGGCGTGGGCGGCCGCCATGACGGCGTGATTTCCCCGCCGCGCCGTGGGATGCCCCTCCAGCAGCAGTCGCCAGGTCGTCTCGACAACGGTTTCCTCGGCCATCCCGTGATCATGACGTCCACATCCGGCCAGGACAACCCGCGCCGCATCAGTCGTCGAACTCCGCCGCGACGTCGAAGCGGTGGCCGCCCGGGTGCTGTCCGGCTCCGTCACGCCGGCGGTAGAGGTCGCGCAGCAGGGAGATCTCGGCGCCGTGATGGATCAGCTCCCTGTTGACGTGCAGGATCCTGTTCTCCATCGGAAACCGCTCGGGACCCATCGCGGGCGGATCGTCCAGGTCGGCGTCCGAAAGGTCGCGTACTCCCGCGTTCCATCTGCCGTACATCTCGTCGAGCTGTGTCAGCGCCTCGTCGGCGGTCCCCGCGTAGGCGAATGTCCCGGAGTCGACGTCCCGGCCGCCGAAATACCATCCGACCCTGTAGCCCAGGCAGGAGACGATGATGTGCGCCAGCCGCCAGGCGATCGTGGTCACCGGCGCGGGCGTCGGCACCAGGTCCGGAGAGGCGTGATCCAGCGTCCATCCCCCCGAGCCTTCCGGGGCCGGTGCGGTCGAGGTGCCGCGTGGGCGGATGCTCCAGCAGTCACGCACCGGCTCCCAGAAGTACTCCTCGTCGGCGAGACCGTCCAGCCGCGGCCGCAGGTTCTTGCGCCAGTACCAGTCCAACTGATCCGCGAGCCGATCGCTTCTCGTCATGGCCGCACGCTACAGACCCGTCGGGCAGAGCGATCGTCGCCGTCCGCCGCCGTCCCCACGTCACCGGCCGGCACCTCCGCCGATGGACTCGCCGGCCCCCATCGAGGGTCACCCGCTTTCACAGGCCGGGTGGCCCCTCGCGGCAGTGGTTGCCAGACGATAGTTTCCGATATATCGTCGAAGGGTCGCGACAGTTCGACGAAGGGTCGCGAGAACATACGAGAAGAGAGGAGCGCAGTCATGCGTTCACATGGACACGAACATGGACACGGCCCCGGACGCCGAGGCGTCGGCAGGGGTGACTTCGAAGGCGGGCGTCCCGCGTTCGGCCCGTTCGGGCCGCCGTTCGGTGGCGGTCCCTTCGGCGGGCCGGCCTTCGGCGGAGGCCGGGGAGGCCGCGGGGGCGGCAGGGGAAGGGCGAGGCGCGGTGATGTGCGCGCGTCCATCCTCGCGCTGCTCAAGGACCGGCCGATGCACGGTTACGAGATGATCCAGGAGATCGGCGAGCGCAGCGGGGGAGCGTGGAAGCCCAGCCCCGGCTCGGTGTACCCCACGCTCCAGATGCTCGAGGACGAAGGGCTGATCGTCAGCGCCAGCGAGGGCGGCAAGAAGCTCTTCACCCTGACCGACCTCGGCCGCGACGAGGCGGAGAACGGCCCGGACGCCCCTTGGGAGGAGGCGGGGCGCGGCGTCGACTGGGAGGGCGTGAACGAGATCCGGCAGGCCGGCTTCGGTCTGATGGAGGCCTTCGGCCAGGTCTGGAAGACCGGCTCGGCCGACCAGCGCCAGAAGGCCCTCACGGTGATCAACGATGCCCGTAAGAAGCTGTACCTCATCCTCGCCGACGAGCACTGAGCCGCGGTGTGCGCACACCGGGAAGGGCCCCCGCCGCGGGGCCCTTCTGCCGTTCACGGTCGCGTGCGGCCGGTGTGCGGACTCGGGGGCGGTCTCATCCGCAGGGATGAGGGGTGCTCCACCGGTGCCCGCCTTTCGCGGGACGGAGGATGGGCCGCACCGGGGATGTGCCCGTGGCGGATGGCTGATGGGGTGGGTTGGTGCAGTCCCGGATGTCGCAGAAGCTTCCCGAACAGGTCCCGCCCAGCCGCCCGTCCGCCGGCGAGGACCTGAGCGCGGCCATGAGCGCGGTGACGGCGGCGGCGCGGCGCAGAGCGGTTCGCGACGACGATCGGATGGTCGACACGGCCCACCTCCTGCACTCGCTGCTGGAGGCGGATCCCGAGGCCCGGGAGGTCTTCGGCGAGGGGGACCGGATCGTCAGGGTTCTTGGGTACCTGGTGCAGCGGAGCATCGGGTACGGGCTGCGGTGGCGGCGGACGCAGGAGGGGGCAGGCCGGGCGGCTGCGCCGGGGTCCGTGGGTGAGGGGTGGTCGCCGGCGGCCGGGGCGGCGATGGACCGTGCCGCGCGAGCCGCGCGGCTCCGCGGGGATGCGTACGCGAACGGGCTGGACCTCCTGGCTGCGCTCGCCGCCGATCCGGACTGCAGGGCTGTCGAGGTGCTGGAGCGTGCCGGTGTCGCCGCTCACTCCCTGGCCGTCCGTGCGGCTGGCCGGGCAGGCGCGCGATCCGCGCCAGGGTGATCATGAACACGCGGAGGACAGGTGTCACGGGGGTGACGCTGCTGACCCCTGCTGCCATCATGTGCCGATGCAGCTGTCTCAGGGAAAAAGCGCGGGACTGGGCCTGGCCCTCGCCTCGGCCTTCGCGTTCGGTGGTTCAGGGGTGGCGGCCAAGCCGTTGATCGAAGCGGGTCTGGACCCGTTGCACGTCGTCTGGCTGCGCGTGGCCGGTGCGGCGCTCGTCATGCTTCCGGTCGCGTGGCGGCACCGGCGGCTGGTGCGCGAGCGTCCCGTGCTGCTGGCCGGTTTCGGACTGTTCGCCGTCGCAGGGGTGCAGGCCTTCTACTTCGCGTCGATCTCCCGAATCCCGGTGGGTGTCGCCCTGCTCGTGGAGTACCTGGCGCCCGCCCTGGTCCTGGGGTGGGTGCGCTTCGTGCAGAGGCGGCCCGTCACCCGTGCCGCCGCGGCGGGTGTGGTGCTCGCCGTCGGCGGGCTCGCCTGTGTCGTCGAGGTGTGGGCCGGCCTGTCCTTCGACGCGGTGGGGCTGCTGCTGGCCTTGGGCGCGGCTTGCTGTCAGGTGGGCTACTTCGTGCTCTCCGACCAGGGGGCCGGGCACGGTGGTGCGTCGGACACCGTGCCTCCGCACCCCGTCGGGGTGATCGCGTACGGTCTGCTGGCCGGTGCGGCGGTGCTCACGGTCGTGGCCAGGCCCTGGGGGATGGACTGGGCGGTGCTCGGCGCGGATGCCTCGATGGACGGGCGGGACGTACCCGCGTGGCTGCTGCTCGGCTGGATCGTGCTGCTGGCGACGGTGCTCGCCTACGTCACCGGCGTGGTGTCGGTGCGGCTGCTGTCCCCGCAGGTCGCCGGTGTCGTCGCGTGCCTCGAGGCCGTCATCGCCACCGTGCTCGCGTGGTTCCTGCTCGGCGAGCATCTCTCCGCGCCCCAGCTCGTGGGCGGCGGAGTGGTCCTGATCGGGGCCTTCATCGCGCAGTCCTCGGCTCCCAGGGCCCCGTCGGGGCCGGTGGCCTCAGGTGCGGGCGCTCCCGCCGCAGAGGTGGCGGACCTGTACGAGCCGACGGGCGGGGTCCGGCCGCCGGCCTCGTAGGGACAGCCCTTCGGGCGGAGGTGCGGGACGCCCCGCCGCCCCGAGAGCGCAGGTCCAGCCGATCGCGCCGGGGCGGTTCTTGTCCCGCGGTCCCCGGCACCGGGGTCCCGGGCCTCGCCCCGCTCGCCCGCGTCCGCGGTGTGTCCGGCGGTCAGAGGGAGGCGAGGTAGTCCGGCACCTCGATCGAGGGGTCCAGGTCGTCGGACGGCACGGGTGCCGAGTAGCCCCTGGTGAGCGGCACGACGCCCGCCCAGTGAGGCAGCGAGAGGTCCTCGGGGTCGTCGTTCGGGCCGCCCGTGCGGATCTTGGCGGAGACCTCGTCGAGGTCCAGGCGGATCACCGCGGTGGCCGCCAGTTCCCTGGCGTCGGCGGGGCGGGAGTCCTTCGACCTGCCGGGCACCACCTGGTCGACGATGGCGTCGAGGGCGATCCGCCGCTCGTCCGGGTCGGTCACCGTGCGGGCCGTGCCGTGCACCACCACGGAGCGGTAGTTCATCGAGTGGTGGAACGCCGACCTGGCCAGCACCAGTGCGTCCACATGCGTCACGGTCAGGCAGACGGCCAGGCCGGGGTCTGCCTGACCGGCCGCTCGCAGTGGACGGGATCCGGTCGATCCGTGCACGTACAGCCGACTCCCCACGCGGCCGAACAGGGTGGGGAGGACCACGGGCGCCCCGTCCCGGACGAAGCCGAGGTGGCAGAGGTAGGCCGCGTCGAGTATCGAGTGGACCGTCTCGTGGTCGTACGCGGCGCGCTGCCTCGCGCGACTGGGGACCGTACGCTCCGACGGCTCGTAGGCGGCTTCCTGGGGGAGGCTGGTGCTGTCCGGCATTGCGTACTCCATTGCACTAGTGCATAATCGTGTTTGTGCTAGGAGAGTATCTGATCAGCGGGCGCCGCGCAGCCGAGATTGCCGCGAGCGTCGAGCGTGGAGTCGCATCGGGTGAACTGGCCCCAGGCCAAGTGCTTCCGCCCATGCGTGAGTTGGCGACTCTCCTCGGGGTGAATCCCAATACCGTGGCAGCCGCGTACCGGATGCTGCGTGAGCGCGGGGTGATCGAGACGGCGGGGCGCCGGGGGAGCAGGGTGCGGCCGCGCCCCGCGAGTACCTCCCGCGGTTCGCTGAGGGTGGAGGCTCCGGCGGGCGTGCGGGACCTGGGCGCGGGCAACCCCGACACCGCACTCCTTCCCGGGCTGGGCGAGGCGCTCGCGTCGGCGGCGGCGCGGCACGCCCGGAGCGCTCGCCTGTACGGGCAGGCCGCGGTCGTGCCGGAGCTGGGGGCGATGGCGCGGTCCGGGCTGGACGCCGACGGGGTCCCCGGCGGGCCCCTGGCAGTCACCTCCGGGGCGCTCGACGCCATCGAGCGGGTGCTCGCCGCCCATCTCAAGCCCGGCGACTCCGTCGCCGTGGAGGACCCGGGCTGGGGTGCTCTGCTGGACCTCGTGCCGGCACTCGGCATGCGGGTCGTACCGGTCGCCCTGGACGAGGAGGGCCCCCTGCCCGGGGAGGTCGAACGTGCCCTTCGGGCCGGTGCCGCCGCACTCGTCGTCACCGGCAGGGCGCAGAATCCGACCGGGGCCGCCGTGGGTGAACGGCGGGCCGGCGAGCTGCGGTCCGTCCTCCGCGGGTATCCCGGTCTGCTCCTGATCGAGGACGACCACGGCCACGCGATCGTCGACGTCCCGGTGCGCCCGCTCGCGGGGGTGACCGAGCGCTGGGCCTTCGTGCGGTCCGTCTCCAAGGCGTACGGCCCGGACCTGAGGCTCGCGGTGGTGACCGGGGACGAGCTCACCGTGGACCGGGTGACGGGGCGTCAGCGGCTGGGGCCGGGCTGGGTCAGCGGACTGCTTCAGTGCGCGGTGGCGCACCTGTGGGAAACGGGCGCCGTGGATGTGGCCGCGGTCGCCCGTTCCTACGGCGAGCGGCGCGATGCCCTGGTGGGTGCGTTGGCCGAGCGAGGAGTCGCGGCGTACGGGAGGACCGGCATGAACGTCTGGGTGCCGGTGAGTGACGAGACAGGGACGGTGGCCAGGATGCTGCACGCGGGCTGGGCGGTCGCTCCGGGCGCACGCTTCCGGCTGGCGTCCGCGCAGGGGGTGCGACTGACGGTGTCCCCGCTGGCCCTCGACGACGTCGAACCGCTGGCGGACGCTCTGGCGGGGGCGGCGCGGCCCGCCGCCCCCGTGAGCTACGGCTGATCGCGGCGGTGCGGGGGAGGCTGTGTCCCGGCCGGGATCCGTGCCCTGCTCTGTGTGAGAGCGGCCCCGAGCAGGACCACGAGGGCGCCCACGGGCGTGTTCCAGCTCAGCTGTTCACCGAGCAGGCCGACTCCGGCCGCCGTGGCGATCACGGGGATGAAGTAGGTGACCATCTGCGCCGTCGTGGGGCCGACCTCCTCGACGAGGCCGTACTGGAGAAGGACGGCGAGGCCGGTGCCGAGCGCTCCCAGGGCCACGACGGCCAGCGTCGCCGACAGCGGGAAGTGCTCGGGCCGGGCGGTGGCGGCGGGCACGACCAGGGCCAGCTGCGCCGTCCCGAGAAACAGCTGACCGCCCGTCAGGGCGAGGGTGGAACTGCCGGTCCCCGCCAGCGTCCGTCGGACGTAGATCCAGCCGACCGGGTAGCTCAGCGAGGCCAGCAGAGCCATCACCGTGCCGGTCGCGTCGAGCCCCGAGAACCCCTGCCAGGCACCCAGCACGGTCAGCACGCCGATGAACCCCAGGCCCAGCCCTGCCACGCGGCGGCGGGTCGGCCGGTCCTCGGAGAGCGCCACGACGGACAGGGCCATGCCCCACAGGGGGGAGGTCGCGTTGCAGATCCCGGCGAGTGTCGAGGGGATCGTCAGCTCGGCGTACGCGAAGAGCGAGAACGGCAGCGCGTTGAGGAAGAACGCCGCGACGCAGAGGTGCCCCCAGGTCCGGAGCGAGCGGGGCGGGCGCTCCCGGCGCACCGCCATCGCGACCGCCAGGACCGCCGTGCCGGAGAGCAGCCTGCCGAACGTCACCTGGAGCGGGGCGTACCCGTCGGTGCCCACCTTGATCAGCAGGAAGCTGAATCCCCAGATGAGCGAAAGTGCGGCGAAACGGATGCGCCAGTCCACGGTTCGCCGCGGAACCGGCGGACCGGAGAGGTGCCCTGCGAGGGGGATGCCGGGGGAGGTGGCGGGCGACTGCGGGGCTGCGGGCGCCGTCGCGGTGGTGGCGGTCATGTGGCCATCCTGGCCAAGGCGACCGTGTAGGACAAGTGAGACTTGTTGCCGCACCTTGCGTAGCATTGCTTACATGTTGAATCTGGAGCGCCTGCGGACCCTGGACGCCCTGGCACGGCACGGCTCGGTGAGCGGTGCTGCCGACGCCCTGCATGTCACCACATCCGCCGTCTCGCAGCAGATGGCGAAGCTCGAGAGGGAGGTCGGCCAGCGGCTCCTGGCCAGGAACGGGCGCGGGGTGCGCCTCACCGACGCGGGCAGGCTGCTCGCCGACCACTCGGCGAAGATCCTCTCCCAGGTGGCGACGGCCCAGGCCGACATCGAGGCACAGCGGGGCATGGTGGTGGGCGAGGTCCGCATCGCCGCTTTTCCCACGGCGGCCCGAGGGCTCTTCCCCGCGGCGCTCACCGCGCTCCGCGGCGAACATCCCGAACTGGTTCTGCGCACCACGGAACTGGAGCCGGACGACGGCATCCGCGCGGTGCTGCGCGGGGACATCGACCTCGCGGTGGTGCTCGACTGGAGCAACAAGCGGCTGCCGGTACCCGGAGGTTTGGCCAAGGCCGAACTCCTGGACGACGCACCGGACATCGCCATGCCCGCCGGTCACCCACTCGCCGGACGGACCGAGGTGGACATAGAGGAGTTCGCCGACGACGACTGGGTGTCCTGGCCGGAGGGGGAGTTCTGCTACGAGTGGCTGACGTTCACCTTGCGTTCCAAGGGGGTGGAGCCCCGTATCGCGCATCTGGCCGGGGAGCACCACACTCAACTCGCCCTGATCGCCGCCGGTTTCGGTGTCTGTGTCGCACCGAGACTGGGCCGGGGGTCGGTCCCGGAGGGGGTGCGGCTGGTGCCCGTGCGGCAGCCGATGCGCCGTCATGTCCACGCGGTCTGGCGGAGGGACGCCGACCGCAGGCCGTCGATCCGCGCCGCCGTGGGCGCGCTGCGCGCTGCGGGCAGGACGCTGCATTCGCCGGTCGTGCCCGAAGCACCGGGCCGTGAGACGCGTGACGGCGGGAGTCCTGACCGCCCCGCGCCCACGGCGCCGGCTGAAGCGTCCTGAGATCAGATTCCGCCCGGCTGCCCTGCGGCGGAGGGCGCGTGGTCCGAGGCGCGGCTCCCTCCGCCCGGCGCGCGGTCTTCCGTCTCAGGAGCCGTGCTGTCGCCGGAGGCTACGGAGCCGGGAGCCGTCGGGGGCTCCGCCTCTGGCCGGAAGGCGATCTCGCCGTCCAGCACCTTGCGCATCCGCTCCTTGTCGAGGGCGCCCTCCCACGTGGAGACCGCGAAGACGGCGACGCAGTTCCCGAGGAGATTGGTCGCGACGCGCATGGTGTCCATGATGCGGTCCACCCCGAGCAGGAGGGCGACCGCGCCGGCGGGGATCACGCCGAGGGCGGACGCCGTCGCCGACAGCGCGAGGAAGGCGGAACCGGGAACACCCGCCATGCCCTTGCTCGTCAGCATCAGCACCACGACGACGGTGATCTGCTGACCGAGGGTCAGGTCGACGCCGACGGCCTGCGCGATGAACAGGGTGCCGATGGACAGGTAGATCGACGCGCCGTCGAGGTTGAAGGAGTAGCCCGTCGGGAGCACGAGTCCGACGGCGTCCTCGCGGCATCCAGCCTGGCGGAGCTTCTGCATCATCCGGGGCATGACCGCCTCGCTGGACGCGGTGCCCAGGGCGAGGAGCATCTCCTCGCGTGTGTAGCGTACGAACTTCCACAGGCTGACCCCGGTGAACGCCTTCAGAGCCACGCCGAGAAGGACGAGGAACACCAGGGCGACGGCGTAGCAGACGCCGATCAGCTTGCCGTACGTCGACAGCGCGCCCAGTCCGTACTCGCCGATGAGGTGGGCGGTCGCGCCGAAGACCGCCACCGGGGCGAGCTTCATGATGAAGCCGACGACCGCGAACACGACCTCCTGGGCCTGCTCGATCGCCGGAAGGATCGCCGGCACCCGCTTCTGTCCGAGGTGGAGGAGGGCCGCACCCACCAGGCAGGCGAGCACGAGGACCTGGAGCAGGGAGTTCTCCGCGAACGCGCCGACCGCGCTGTCCGGCAGGGAGTGCAGCAGGAACTCGGATGTCGACGGCAGGGATTCGCCACCGGTCTTCTCGTCGACGGCCGAGGCGTCGAGCGATGCCGGGTCCACGTTCATTCCGCTGCCCGGCGAGACGAGGTTGCCCGCGAGGAGGCCGACGGCGAGAGCGAGGGTGGTCGCCACCTCGAACCAGATGAGCGCCTTGATGCCTATGCGCCCGAAGGCCTTGAGATCGCCGGCCTTCGCGATACCGGCGATCACCACACAGAAGACGAGCGGCGCGATCATCGCCTTGATCAGCCTGACGAAGCCGTCGCCCAACGGCTGTACGGCGGACCCAACCTGGGGCCACAGGCGCCCGACGACGACCCCCAGCAGCAGGGCGAGGGCGACTTGCGCGAACAGCGACGAGCGAAGGAATCGGGCGGTGCGGCGGGCCAGTGATGACGGGCTGGCACATCGCACGGCGGAAGGTATGAACGAGGAGCAGATCGTTTTTGGTGATAGCTACAACAGGGGGCGGTTGGCTCGGCCTGCACCCGGGAGCGCCGTCGGGTGGGGTGGGCGTGCCTGATTCCGCCTCGGCTCCCGTCGGGTCCCTGCCGGTCGCCCGTCCGGCCGGGGCGATACGGCGGAGGCCCTGTGAGGCCGGGGCCGGAGTGTGCCGTGGTGCGCGGTGGCGCCAGAGGTCAGGGCAGCTTGCGGAGCACCCGGGAAGTGACGGCTCATGGTGTGAGCCGGAGCCCGCCGTCGTGCGGCTGGGTGTCCATCCCGAAGTGCCCGGCCGGGAGGAGGCGTTCCGGATCGCGACAGGGCAGCCCGCTGTGTGAGGGCTCCACGGCGGACGCGGCCTCGCCGGACAGCCCCGCACCACGCGGTGCGCCGTACACCACCCCGTCGTCGTCCACCCTCACGGCCGTGCGCCGGTCATGCCTGAGGTGGGACCCGGGAAGGCTCCGGGGGAGGGAGGAGAGCCGAAGGGATGTGCCGTCCCGGGCGGACCGGAGCGGGGGTGCGTGCGGCGCGGCGTCGAAGGCCGCGGTGGCCACCCGGCAGGTGCGGTGCCGGGGGACTTACCGGCACCGGGCCGTGTGTGCCGTCCGTCGCCTCAGGCGGTGCGGCCGAGCGGCCGCACGGGCAGCTCCCGCACGCTGTTGCCCACGAAGGACGCGTGGCGCGGAAGTCCGGCGTCCGGAGCGGCGAGGCTCAGGTCGGGGAAGCGTTCGAAGAGCCGGCCGAGGGCCACGGCGCCTTCCATGCGGGCCAGCGGAGCCCCCAGGCAGTAGTGCGTTCCGTGGCCCAGTGAGAGGTGTCGCGTCCCGCGCCGCCGCGTGAGGTCGAACCGGTCGGCATCCGGCCCGTGGGCGCGCGGGTCGCGGCCCGCGGCCGAGTAGCCGGCGAGAACCGGGGTGCCCTCGGGTATCAGCGTGCCGTCGAGCACGAGGTCACGGGTCGGGTAGCGGAAGGGGAAGTAGCTGACGGGGCTGTCCCAGCGCAGGGTCTCCTCCACCACGTCCGCCCAGGTCGCCTCGCCCGCCCTGACGAGCTCCAGCTGGTCCGGGTGGGTGCACAGGGCCCGTACGGCGTTGGTGATCAGATTGAGTGTCGTCTCGTGACCCGCGACGACCATGAGCATCAGAGTGCCGATCAGCTCGTGTTCGCCCAGCCGGTCACCGTCCGCCTCACGGGCCGCGATCAGTGCGCTGACGAGATCGTCCCCAGGATTCTCGGCGCGGGCGGCCGCGACGCCGCTCAGGACGTCCACCATCTCCCGGTTGGCCGCGAGTGCTTCCGCGGGCCCGATGTCGGTGGCGACCAGCTGATCGGAGAGCCGGTGCAACCGGTCGTGGTGTTCCGCGTCCACGCCCAGCAGTTCGCAGACGACTCCCATGGGCAGAGGCAACGCGAAGTGCGTGCGCAGGTCCACGACGCCGTCACCGGCGCGGGCCTCCCGGTCGAGTCCGTCCAGCAGCGAGGCGGTCAACGCCTCGATACGGGGCCGCAGTTCCTCCACCCGGGCCGTGGTGAAGGCCCTGCTCACCAGCGACCTCAGCCGCCGGTGGTCGGCCCCGTCGGCGGTGGTCATCCCCTGCACCGTCGCGAACGTCCTCAGCGGCCAGCCGTCCGGGATCTCGCCGGCCCGCAGAGCCGCGAAGTGCCGCACGTCCTTGGCCACATCGGGGTGCGCGAGGAACTCCCTGAGCGCGTCGTGTCCGAGGACCGCGACACCCTTCACGTCCCCTGGGAGCAGCACGTCGGCGACGGAACCCTCGCTCAGCAGCCGGGCGTTCACCGCGTGCGGACACACTCCGGAAGGGTCCATCCGGTGTGGCGCGACAGGTCCGGAGCGGTCCGGTGAGGTGGTCAACTCGACTCCAAGTCGCAGACGGCCGGGGCGCGAAGCGCGTCGCGGAGCCGACAGCGGGCTGCACGCTCCCGGCATCCCCGCGGGGCGGACGACACGGGAAGCCTAGCGCGGCCTCCGGGCTTACGGGACACCCTTGCTGACGTCACGTCATGAAATGGAGGAACTCCGGTGATCCGTCCGGCGGCCGTCCATCCCGGGCGCGTTCAGCGGGCCCCGGAGGGCGGCCGCGCCCGTCCGGACAACTGCTCGTCGGCGTGAGCGCGGCCGAGGAGCGGATGCCAGGGGCCGGCGGTGTCCGGTCGGGCCCGGCGTGTGCCTTCCCTCAGGCCTCGCCGGCCGTCGGACCACCCGCCGGCTCGGCGTTGCGGCGGGTCTTGGCCCACCCGGTCCGTCCGCGGAGCAGCCGTACGGAGCCCCTGGCCGAGACGATGAACAGGTGGTAGGCGTACAGCCAGAGCGCGGCTCCCCACAGCAGGCCCGCGAGGCGCGAACGGTCCGGTGCGAAATCACGCCGGTAGACGGGGCCCCAGGAGAGGAACGGCAGGACGGAGAGTGCCGCGAGCGCCAGGGCGAGCGGCCAGGCCGCGAACAGCCCGGCGCCGGCGGCCACTCCGGCGAGGAGTACGGACAGCAGGACCGCGTTCATCGCGAGGATCGCCAGATGCGCGATCGGCTGGAAGAACGTGTACAGCGATTCGAGCACGCCCCGGGCGCGGTAGTGGCGGGAGCCGACGATCCTGCCCGCGTACCGCACGCACTGGATGTTCCCCTGGGCCCAGCGCGTGCGCTGGGTGAGGAAGCGCCGGGTGTACGGCAGTGCCTCCTGGGTCACCCAGGTGTCCGCGACATGGGTGATCCGGTAGCCGGCCAGGCGCATCTGCAGGCCGAGTTCGTAGTCCTCCAGCAGGGCGTCCTGCTGCCACGGGCGGCCTTCGGAGGCGGCGATCCGGTCGAGTGCCGCGAGGCGGGTGAACTGGCCGTTCCCGCCCAGCCCGACGGAGCCGGTACGGCCCCGGAGCAGCTGCATACCCGTGTTGGACACGGCGAACTCGACGTCCTGCATACGTATCAGCAGTCGGGCGTAGGCGTTGGCGAGCCGGCCGCGGCCCTCCAGGGGGCGGTGGTCGTCGACGTTCCTCATGCGCACCCCGATCTGCACACCGCCCACCTCCGGGTCGGAGAAGCCCGCGGGCCCGCTGACACGGGCCGGCGCGTCCGGCGACATCCGTCCGTCGGCGTCCACGACACACACGACGACCCGCTCCCGGTCCGCCGGGCCCAGATGCGTGTCGAGGGCGTCGTACGCGGAGTTGAGGGCGGCTCCCTTGCCGATCCGGGCATCCGGCCTGCGGCGGGAGACCAGCCGTACGCGCGGGTCCCCGGAGGCCAGATCCGACACGATCGAGCCGGTGCGGTCGTCGCTGGCGTCGTCGATGACCCAGACGTGCGCGTCGGGGAAGTCGCCGCGCAGCCGGTCGACCGTGGCGGCGATCACGGCCTCCTCGTCCCGGCACGGCACGAAGAAGTGCCAGTCCCAGTCACCGGCCTCACCCCGGGGGGAAGGACTGCGGCGGGCGTAGGCGTGCCGGGAACCGGTCCAGTAGAGGAGGAAGGCGCCGAGCAGGAGGAAGGGGAAGACGTAGAGGAAGAACTCCGGAATCACGCGGCCCTCCAGAAGGCAGGCGGGGCGGATGGTGGTGCGCGATCGACACGGCGAACCGTCGGCGACGGTCGGTCCGTGCGGTCGGGCGGCGACCTTCGGTCCGTGGTGGTCAGGCGGCGACCGGAGCCGCGTCGGACCGAACGGCCGCCGCCGGCTCCGAGGGCTGGGAGAGGTCCCTGATCAGGCTCGCGATCCGCCGGGAGGCCGTTCCGTCCCCGTACGGGCTGGGGAGCGAGCCCAGTCGGCGCAGTTCCTCCGGCCCCGCCGCGAGACGCCGGTGCGCCGCCTCCTCGATCGCCGGGCCGGGTTCCACCCGGTCGGCGAAGTCCGCGAGCGCCTCCGGCCGCTCCGTGGACCGGCGGACCACCACCAGCGGCCGTCCGAGCACGGTGGTCTCCTCCTGGATCCCGCCGGAGTCGGAGACGATCAGGGCGGCGTGCCTGGCCAGGGCGAGGAAGGTCCCGTAGCCGGCCGGATCGAGCACCGTCAGCTCGTCGAGCAGGGGACGCAGTCCTGCGGCCTCCGCACGGGCCCCGGTGCGCGGGTGGAGCGGCATGACCACAGGCAGTTCGCGGTTGATCACGACGAGTTCACCCAGGACGGCCGCCAGGACGGCCGGATCGTCCGTGTTCTCCGGGCGGTGCACCGTGGCGAGGACGTATCCGTCCGGGGAGAGTCCGCGCCCGGCGAGCATGCGCGCGCGCTCCCGCCGGGACGGCAGATGGTCGTGGACCGCCTCGACCACGGTGTTGCCGGTGACCCTGATCCGGTCGTCGGTCACACCCTCGTCGAGCAGCAGTGTGCGGTTCTGGGGCGTCGCCGCGCACAGGACGTCCGCCAGCCGGTCGATGAGCACCCGGTTGTGCTCCTCGGGCATGGCGCGGTCGTGACTCCGCAACCCTGCCTCGACATGGACGAGCGGGATCTCCCGCGCGTTCGCGACCAGCGCGCCGGACAGGGCGGCATTGGTGTCGCCCTGGACCACGACGGCGAGCGGCGGCTCGGCGGAGAAGCGCTCGTCGAGCCCGGCCAGGGCCTCCGCCACCTGTACGGCCCTGGGCTGTCCGCCCACTCCGGTCAGGTATTCCGGCTCGGGCAGGCCCAGCTCGTCCAGGAAGTCCCCGGACAGGGAGTCGTCGAAATGCTGCCCGGTGTGCACGACGCGGGCGGCCGGCCCGAGCAGCCGGATCAGCTCGGCGAGCTTGACCAGCTCGGGACGGGTTCCCAGGACGACGGCGACGCTGCGATCAGGGAGGAGGCTCATGAGGCCGAGGGTTGCCGAGCACGGTTGCGGTAACCGTTGCTCGACGGTTGCCGAACGGTTGTCATTTCCGTTTCAACCCGTTTCGTGACGTTCTGCCCGGGTCTTTGGTCCGGCGGGGGAGGGAGCTACGGCCTGGTCGCCCGCGCCGTCCTCGCCGACGACGAAGCGGTAGCCCACGCCCCTCACCGCCTCGACCGGGTCCCGGCCCCGCGGCCCCGCCGCGTCTCGCAGCTTGCGGCGCAGCCGGAGGATCCCGAACTTCACCCGGTCACGACCCACCGCGGAGCTGTCCCCCCACACCCGCGCCAGCAGAAGTTCCGACGGCACGACCCGGCCCCGGCTGCGGACGAGCAGCTGCAGGAGGCGGTACTCGAGGTCGCTGAGCCGGACCTCTCCGCCGTACCACACGGCGGCTCGGCGCTCCGGTACGAGACGCAGATGTTCCCCCGCCCGCTCGCCCGCCCAGTTCCTCAAGCCTGCCCGGCGCAGCAGCGCCTCGACCCGTGCCGGCAGCTCCTCGTGGTGGAACGGCTTGCCCACGTAGTCGTCCGCCCCCGCCCGCAGGGCGCGCACCCGGTCCTCGACGGCGCTCAGCCCGGACAGCACCAGGACCGGCAGATCGCTCATGTCCCGGGCGCGCGCGAGGACCCTCCACCCGTTCAGCCCGGACACCAGCAGGTCCAGGATCATCAGATCGGGCGTCTCCTCGAACAGCAGCCGCAGGCCGTCGCGCCCGTCCGTCGCGGCGACCACGTCGTATCCGTGCCCCACGAGAACCTCGCGCAGCGCCCGTACCGACACGGCGTCGTCGTCCACGATCAGCAGCTTGGGCATCGCGCACCGCCGTCCTCGGGTGTCCGGACCGGTGCCGCGGCCACCCCCGTCGGCCCGTCTGCCTCCAGTCAAGCAGGGGCGGGGCGAGCCCGCAGCGGCGGCGGTCTCCGGGGGAGTCAGGGGCGGGCGGAGAGGTAGCCGCCCATGGACGTGAAGTACTCGGCTGCGGCGAGTTCCCGGCCGTCCTCGGTCCGGACGCGGGTGATGGCCAGGCCGCGGTTGCGGCCCGTACGGGCGTCGGCGCCGGCGACGATCACGACGCCCTCGCCCTCGCGGTAGAAGATGCGGCCGGGTGTGCCGCCGTAGACGCCTTCGGACTCCACCGCGGCAAGCACCTCCAGGCGCTTGCCCTTGTGGAACGTGAAGGCGGCCGGGTAGGGCGCGGACTGCGCGCGGACCAGCCGCTCGAGAACGTCCGCGGGCCAGTCCCAGTTGATCCGGATGTCCTCCTCGGCCCGCTTGTGGAAGAAGCTGGCCTGGGAGCGGTCCTGCTTGGTGAACTCGGTCTCGCCGGCGGCGATCCGGTCCAGGGCGCCGACGGTGACCGGGGCGATGAGGTCGACGGTCTTGTGGAACAGGTCGGTCGCCGTGTCGGCGGGCCCCACCGGAACGGCACGCTGGTCCACGATGTCGCCCGCGTCGAGGACCTCGTCCATCATGTGCGCGGTGACGCCGACCTCGGACTCGCCGTTGATGAGGGCCCAGATGATCGGTGAGAAGCCCGCGTACTTCGGCAGCAGGGAGTCGTGGACGTTGAGGGTGCCGTGACGCGGCAGGTTGTAGATGTGCGGCGGAATCCAGGTGCGCCAGTTGTTGGCGACGATGATGTCCGGGTCGGCCTCCTTGAGCTTCTGGAACAGCTCGTCGTCGTCAGGCCGGTTGCGGATGACGACGGGGACGCCGTGCTCCTCGGCGAGGTCCGCGACGGAGTCGCTCCAGATCTTCTCGTAGGCGTGCTCGCTCCGGGGGTGCGTCACGACCATCACGACCTCGTGCGGGGACTCCAGGAGTGCCTTGAGGGTGCGGTGACCCCACGTCTGGTAACCGAACATGACGACCCGCATCGGGGTTCCTCCTTGGGATGGCGAATGAGCAAATCCAGTAAAGCAAGGCTTACCTAACGTTGCAACGTCCGTACTTCGGGGCCGTATTGAGGGAGGTTGCGGCGAACTGTCCGCGCGACGCGGTCGACAACGGAGCTGGATCAGGTTAGCTTTACCTAAGTTCCAGTCGGCTGCCGGTGACCGGTGTGCCTGGACTCCCCGATTTCCCCACCTCGACAGGACGCCTGGCCGGCGGCCGTCCCGCATGAATGGGAGTGACATGTCTCAGGCTGTTCCTGGCGACGCACCACTGATCCACGACCTGATCGGTATCGGCTTCGGCCCGTCGAACGTCGCCATGGCGATCGCGCTCGCCGAGCACAACGTGCGCGCAGGGAGGGGCGAGGAGGTCACGGCCCACTTCTTCGAGCAGCAGCGCAGCTTCGGGTGGCACCGCGGCATGCTCATCGACGACGCGACGATGCAGGTGTCGTTCCTCAAGGACCTCGTGACGCTGCGGAACCCGTCCAGCGAGTACAGCTTCCTGCGGTACCTGCAGAGCAAGGGCCGGCTGATCGACTTCGTCAACCACAAGAACCTCTTCCCGCTGCGGGTGGAGTTCCACGACTACTTCGAGTGGGCGGCGGCGAAGGTCGACGACATGGTCTCGTACGACCACCGGGTCGTCTCCGTCGAACCAGTGGTCCGCGACGGTGTGGTGGAGTACCTCGACGTCACGTCCCGGTCGGGTGACGAGCTGGTCGTCCACCGCGCCCGCAACCTCGTCATCGGGACCGGCCTGCGTGCCGTGATGCCGGACGGTATCGAGCGCACCGACCGTGTCTGGCACAACTCCGAACTACTCGCCAGGGTCGAGGGGCTGAAGGGCGCCGAGCCCCGGCGCTTCGTCGTCGTGGGCGCGGGCCAGAGCGCCGCCGAGAACGTCGCCTACCTGCACCGCCGCTTCCCCGACGCCGAGATCTGCGCGGTCTTCTCCCGTTACGGCTACAGCCCGGCGGACGACAGCAGTTTCGCCAACCGCATCTTCGACCCCCAGGCGGTCGACGAGTACTTCACCGCGCCGGAGGACGTGAAGCACCGGCTGATGGACTACCACGGCAACACCAACTACTCCGTGGTGGACATCGACCTGATCGACGACCTGTACCGCCAGGCATACCAGGAGAAGGTGCTGGGCGCCGAGCGGCTGCGCTTCCTCAACGTCTCACGCCTGACGGGAGTGACGGAGACCCCCGAAGGGGCCCGTGCCACCGTCAGGTCGCTCGTCACCGGTGAGGAGAGCGTGCTGGACGCCGACGTCGTCGTGTGCGCCACCGGTTACCTCCAGGCCGACGGTCTCGGCCTGCTCGGCGAGGTCGCGCGGCACTGCCACCGCGACGACCAGGGCCGGGTCCGCGTGGAGCGTGACTACCGGGTGACCACCGACCCCGAACTGGACTGCGGCATCTACCTGCAGGGCGGAACCGAGCACACCCACGGCATCACCTCCTCCCTGCTCTCCAACACCGCGATACGGGTCGGCGAGATCCTCGACTCGATCCTCGCCCGCGGCGCCCGGACCGTCCCCGACGAGGCCCGGCCGGTCGCCGGGCACGCCGCCAAGGCGTGACCGGAGGACGGTAAGGGCACGACGGCCCGCCGCGCGCAGGGTGCGCGGCGGGCAGCCGTGCTTCCCGGTTCACGGAGGAGAACGTCCGTGCCCTGCGCACCGGATGGCCGCCGGCCGGCCGGCAGGCCGACGGCGGGTGCCGGCGGAGGGTGTGGTGTCCAGCGAGGGATAGCGTAGGCCGACATGGGCACAGCAGTGGTTGAACGCCCGCCGCTCTCCCGGGTCGTAGCGGCCCGGCGGCGGCGGGTCACGGGGTTGGCCGCCATCCTGGCGGTCCTGGTGGCGGCGGCGGTCCTCTCGCTCGCCGTCGGTGCGCGGGCGCTGAGCCCCGGCGAGGTGTGGCACGGGCTGTTCGCCGGGCCCGAGCCGGGCCAGAAGGCAACCGACATCAGGCTCATCGTGCAGACCGTGCGGGTACCGCGAACGGTCCTGGCGATCGTCGCCGGCATCGCCCTCGGAGTCGGCGGGGCACTCATCCAGGGGTACACGCGCAACCCCATCGCGGACACCGGACTGCTCGGGGTGAACAGCGGGGCGTCGTTCGCCGTGGTGACGGCGATCTCCCTGTTCGGGCTCGCCGGCCCCTACCAGTACGTCTGGTTCGCCTTCCTGGGGGCCGCGATCGCCGGCGTCGTCGTCTTCGGGCTCTCGAGCATCGGCCGGGGCGCCGGCAATCCGCTGACCCTCGCCCTGGCGGGCCAGGGGGTGACCGTGTTCCTCGCGGCGATGACCACGGCCGTCGCGCTGACGGACAAGGCGGCGCTCAACGTCCTGCGGTTCTGGAACGCGGGCTCGTTGGCCGGAGTCGGGTTCGACGTCATCTGGCCGGTGACCTTCTTCGTCGGCGCGGGGCTCCTGGCGGCCCTGGCCACCCTGCCCTCCCTGAACATCCTCAACCTCGGCGACGACGTGGCGCGAGGGCTGGGCGTGAACGTCGCCCTGGCCCGGACCGTCGGCATCGTCGCCATCACGCTGCTCGCCGGGGCGGCCACGGCGGCATGCGGCCCCATCGCCTTCCTCGGACTGATGGTGGCGCACGTCGCCCGCTACCTGGCAGGGCCCGACTACCGGTGGCTGGTGCCGTACGCGGGTCTGCTCGGCGCCGTCGTCCTTCTGGTCTGCGACATCGTGGCGCGCGTGGTGGTGCGGCCGGGAGAGCTGGACGCGGGCGTCCTCGTCGCTCTCCTGGGAGCTCCGTTCTTCGCGGTCATGGTGTGGCGGGGAAAGTTCAGGACCGCATGAACGAGACCGTGGTGAAGCACCCGGTGACGCCCGGAATCCGGTTCGGCGGCGCGTCCTTCGCGTGGCGGCCGCGGATCGTCCTGGTCACGCTGGTCCTGTCGGCGGCCGCCTTCCTGGCGTTCTGCCTGTCCATCACGGTGGGGGAGTTCCCCCTGAGCCTCGGGCAGGTCGTGGCCACCCTGTTCGGCCGGGGCCGGCAGATGGACGAGTTCGTGATCATGGACCTGCGCATGCCCCGGGCCGCGGCCGGAGCCGTCGTGGGCGTCGCGCTCGGGCTGTCCGGAGCGCTCACGCAGTCCATCGCCCGCAATCCTCTGGCCAGTCCGGACATCCTGGGGATCACCGGGGGAGCCAGTACGGTCGCCGTGCTGCTGGTGACGGTCTCGGGCGGTGCCTCCGGCGCGATCGCCGGCTCCGTGGGGCTCTCCGCGGCGGCGCTCGCGGGCGGTCTCGCCACCGGTCTGCTGGTGTACTTCCTGGCATGGCGGAGAGGGGTCGACGGCTTCCGGCTCATCCTCATCGGCATCTCGGTCAGCGCCGTGATGCAGGCGCTCACCACATGGCTCCTGGCCGGCGCCGACATCAGGGACGTGGCCCGCGCCCAGGCCTGGCTCGTCGGATCGCTGGACAGCCGCTCGTGGCACGAGATCGGACCGGCGTTCTGGGGAACCCTCGTCCTGCTCGCCGTGGTGACCTGCGCGGCCTTTCAGTTCAAACCGCTGCACCTGGGTGACGACGTGGCCGCGGGCCTGGGCGTACGGCACACGCGGGTGCGCGCCGTCCTGCTGCTCTGCGCCGTGCTGCTCGCCGCGACCGCGGTCGGCGCCGCCGGCCCCGTTCCCTTCGTCGCCATGGTCGCGCCACAGGTGGCGTTGCGTCTCACGAAGTCGCCCACGCCGCCGTTGCCGGCGTCCGCGGCGGTGGGAGCGCTGCTGCTGCTCGGTTCGGACCTCGTGGCGCGTACGGCGCTGCCGGTCTCCCTGCCGGTCGGCGTCGTCACCGCCGCCATCGGCGGGCCGTTCCTCGTCCACCTCCTGGTGCGGGCCAACCGCCGATAGGTGGTAGAAAGGTTAGGCGAACCTAAATACAGGGGGAGTCGTGGTCGCTCAGTACACCGCCGGGACCGACACCGAGACCGGGACGCGAGCGCGTGACGTCCCACGTCTGGCGGCCAGGGACGTCACCGTCGGGTACGGGGAGCGAACCGTCCTCGACGGGCTGGACGTGACGATCCCTCAAGGTGTCGTGACGACGATCATCGGGCCGAACGGCTGCGGCAAGTCGACGCTCCTGCGCACCCTGTCGCGGCTGCTGAAGCCGACGCGGGGGTCCGTCGTCCTGGACGGGGACGACATCGCCAGGCTGAGGACCCGCGACGTCGCGAAGAAGCTCGGCCTGCTCCCGCAGTCACCGGTCGCCCCCGAGGGGCTGACGGTGGCCGATCTGGTCGCGAGGGGCCGGCATCCGCACCAGAGCTGGCTGCGGCAGTGGTCCTCGGACGATGTCGACGTGGTGGAGCGGTCGCTGGCCATGACCGGGATCGCCGACCTGGCCGACCGCCCGGTGGACCAGCTCTCGGGTGGTCAGCGTCAACGCGTCTGGATCTCCATGACACTCGCTCAGGGGACCGACCTGCTCCTGCTCGACGAGCCCACCACCTATCTGGACCTGGCGCACGCCATCGACGTCCTCGACCTCGTGGACGATCTCCACGAGTCGGGCCGCACGGTCGTCATGGTGCTGCACGATCTCAATCTGGCGACGCGTTACAGCGACAACCTGATCGTGATGAAGGCGGGATCCGTCCTGGCGCAGGGGCATCCCCGGGACGTCGTGACCGCCGAACTCCTCGAAGAGGCCTTCGGGTTGCGCGCCGCGGTGATCGACGACCCGGTGGCGGAGCGGCCGCTCGTCGTGCCGATCGGCAGGACGCACGTCCGCGCTGCGGGCAAGTGAGTCCACGGGCCCAAACTTAGGCTAGGCTCACCTCGCTAACCCACGCTAAGGTTTGCCTGCCCTTACATGGGGGGGCGTCAGAAGCACGAAAGCAAGGGAATCCGGATGCTCTTCGATCGAACGACACCTTCGAAGCCCTGGCGGCGGGTGGCGGCTGCCGTGTCCGCCGCAGCCCTCGGCGTCGGCCTTCTGGCCGGGTGCGGCTCCGACACCCCGGACGAGGAGAAGGACGCCGGTGCCGGCGCCCCCGCGTCGTCGGGTGCCTTCCCGGTCACCGTGGAGCACGCGTTCGGATCGACCACCGTCAAGTCCGCCCCCGAGCGGGTCGTGACCGTCGGATACACCGACGACCAGACGGTCCTCGCCTTCGGAATCAAGCCGGTCGGGATGGTCGACCAGTACCCCAACCCGGCGGGCAAGTCCCCCGACATCAACACCCAGTGGCCCTGGGTGAAGGACCGGTGGGGCGACGCCGAGCCCGAGGTCATCATGAACAACGGTGACGCCGGACCGAGTTACGAGAAGATCGCCGCGCTGCGTCCGGACCTGATCATCGCGGTGTACTCGGAGGTCGACCAGGCCGCGTACGACAAGCTCTCCCGGATCGCGCCGACGGTCGGCCGCACCAAGGCCGAGAAGGAGCCGTTCAGCGCTCCGTGGCAGGACAACGCCCTGCAGATCGCCAAGGCCCTCGGCAAGGCCGACCAGGGCGAGGCGATGATCAAGGGCATCGACGACAAGCTCGCCGAGGTGAAGAAGGCGCACCCGGAGTTCGCCGGTCAGACCGCCGTCGCGGCCTCCTGGTACAAGGACGCGGTCAACCCCTTCACCACCACCGACGTGCGTGGCCAGCTCCTGACGGGCATGGGCTTCAAGGGGCGGACCGAGATCGACGAGATCGCGGACGGCGGCTTCTCCACCGCCCTCTCGCCGGAGCGCATGGACCTCATCGACGTCGACCGGGTGTTCGTCATCAACGACAAGGCGGACATGGACGCGCTGAAGAAGTACGAGCTCTTCACCAACCTGAACGTCGTCAAGAACGACAAGGTCTCCTACCTCCTCGACAGTGAGGGCCCGGCAGCCGGAGCGGCCATCTCGCAGGCCACCCTCCTCTCGATGCCGTACGCCATCGACGAGCTCGTCAAGTCGATCGGCTAGGGTCCTCCGTCCGGATCGGGCCGGATCGGGGAGCGGGGCCCGGCGCCGTGCATCGCAAGGCGGGGGACGGAGCCGGACGGGGTCTCCCCTGCTCGAACGGAGTCGAGAGCTGGGGGAGGGCGCGTCGGGGACCGGCGAGAACGCCGCGAGGTGCGGCACCAGGGCGCGCGAGCCCGGCATGATCCGAACGAAAGGCCCTAGGTGTGAGCACCACGGAATCGCCCGTCGCCCCGGCGGCCCTGTACACGGCGACCGGACGTCAGGCGGTCCGGTGGGTCACCGCCCGATGTCGTGAGATGCCCTGGCTGACCACGGCCACCGTCTTCAGCACGGTGGCCGGGGCGGCGCTCCAGATGCTCCCCGTCCTCCTCGTCGGGCGGGTGGTCGACGGGGTGACGGGGGACGGTCCGCTCTCCGACCTGGTGGCCGTCGGGGCCGTGATGGTGGCCGCCGCACTGCTCGGTGCGGCGGCCACCGCCGTGTCCACGTACCTGATCGGGCGGCTCGGCGCCGACCTGCTAGCGCAGTTGCGTGAACGCGCCGTCCGCGCCGTGCTGGGCATGCCGAGCACCCGTGTGGAACAGGTGGGTCGCGGAGACGTGCTCTCCCGGGTCGGCGACGACGTCGCCGTCCTGTCCAAGGGCATCCGCTCCGCCATCCCGACCGTGTTCTCCGCGGGGGTGCTGGTGGCCATCGCCACCATCGGCATGTTCGGGCTGGACTGGCGGCTCGGCCTGGCGGGAGCCTGCGCGCTGCCGGCGTACGGACTCGCTCTGCGCTGGTACCTCCCGCGGTCAGCCCCGCTCTACCAGAGGCGGGCGGTGGCCCAGGCGGAGCGTGCGCAGGCGCTGATCAGCGGCCTGGACGGCATCGACACCGTGCGGGCGTACCGCCTCGAGGCGGCCTTTCGCGAGAGGGTCGCCTCCGACTCGCTGCGGGTACGGGACATCGGCATCGACGTGTTCCGTCTGTTCGGCCGTTTCGTTGGCCGGGAGAACCGGGCGGAGTTCATCGGCCTGGTCCTGATCCTCGTGGTGGGATACGCCCTGCTGGAGACGGGTTCGGCCTCCCTCGGTGACGTGTCGGCGGCTCCGCTGGTGTTCCACCGGCTGTTCACGCCGCTGGGGGCCATCATGTTCACCTTCGACGAGGCCCAGAAGTCGGGCGCGAGCCTCACCCGGCTGGTCGGCGTGCTCGCGGAGTCCTCGGGGGAGCGGCTGGTGGGAGACACCGCTGCCGCGCGGAACGACATGACGCCGCGTCACGTGCAGGTGAGCGGAGTCACGTTCGCCTATCCGGGCGCCGAGGAGCCGGTGCTCCGGGACGTCAGTCTGACGATCCCGGCAGGCGGCTCGCTGGCCCTGGTGGGTGCGACGGGCGCGGGCAAGTCGACCCTGGCGGCCCTGGTCGCCGGCATCGGCACCCCGCAGGCCGGATCGGTGCGGATCGGTTCGGAGGACCTCGCCGGGCTCGACGAGGCGGACGCGAGGGCCCTGGTCAGCATCCTGACGCAGGAGACCCATGTCTTCTCCGGCCCGCTCGCCGACGACCTCAGGCTGGCGGCGCCGGAGGCCACCGACGCGCAACTGATGGACGCCCTGCGGACCGTGGGCGCCGACGCGTGGGTGGAGGCCCTGCCCGGCGGGCTGTACACGGCGGTCGGCGAGGGAGGCGAGCGTCTGGAGGGGACCAGGGTGGCCTCCCTCGCCCTGGCGAGGCTGGTGCTGGGCCGCGCGTCCGTGGTGGTGCTCGACGAATCGACCGCGGAGGCGGGCAGCGAGGGCGCGGCCGAGCTCGAACGCGCCGTGCTGGCCGCCTGTTCCGGCCGGACCACCCTGTTCGTGGCTCACCGGCTGACCCAGGCGGTGGCCGCCGACCGGGTGGCGGTACTCGAGGCGGGCCGGGTCGTGGAGCAGGGCACGCATGACGAACTCGTGGCACTCGGAGGCCGGTACGCGAAGCTCTGGCGCGCCTGGAGAGAGGGTAGTTAGGCGGTCCTAACTTAGGTTAGGCTGACCTTCGTGACCTGGAAGGGTGTTGAGTCTTCAATGATGGAACCGAGCGCTCGTCTCGTGCTGATCCCTCCCACGCGCCTGGCCGACATGCGCCGGCGTACCGGCGACCGGTCCGGCCGGTGCGTCGCCGAGGCCTGCGCCGTAGGGCTGGCGTACTGGGCGACGGGCCTCGGCCCGGACGGCATGGACCTCACCCCCGGAACGCTGTTCGCGGACGTCCTCGCCTGGGTCGACAACGGCGGCTCGGCGCCCGAGGGCTGGGCGGTCGAGCTCGACCACGGCGGAGCGCGTCTCACCGCCCCGGAGGGCGTCCTGCCGGCCGGTGCGCAGCTCGCGCTCGACGACCTGGCGGACTTCCCCGACCGGCCCGTCGGGACCATCGGTCCGTCCGGGGTGGCGGAGCGGCTCACGTCCCTGGCCGAGTGGAACGACACCGAGGCCGACCGGGCCAGGCCGACCATCGTGGAGCTGTTCCTCGAACAGGTCCGCACCCGGCCCGGCGCGACCGCCGTGGTCGATGGGCGACGATCCCTGACGTACCGTCAGGTGGCGGACCTGTCGGCGCAGTTGGCGCATCGTCTGAGGGCTCGCGGACTCACCGCCGAGCAGATGGTCGGCATCTCGCTCTCCCGCTCCGCCGAGATGGTGATCGGCCTGCTCGGTGTGCTCCGGGCCGGCGGCGCCTTCGTGCCTCTCGACCCCCAATGGCCCGCGGCACGCCGCGCCGTCGTGATCGAGGACGCGGGGGTCGTCCTCCAGCTCGACGACTCCGGCGAGGGCGACCCCGCCGAACCCGAGGCCGTCGCCGTCGACATCGACGACTGGGCGTACGCCGGCCTCCCCACGGATGACTCCGCGGTCACCGTGCGGGGCGACTCACTCGCCTACGTGATCTTCACGTCCGGCTCCACCGGCCGCCCCAAGGGCGCCATGATCCGGCACGAGGCCATCAGCGAGCGCCTGCTCTGGCAGGTCGACGAGATCCTCGGTTTCGGGCACGACGACGCCTCCCTGTTCAAGGCGCCCCTCTCCTTCGACATATCCATCAACGAGATCTTCCTGCCCCTGGTGTGCGGCGGCCGGCTGATCGTCCTGCGCCCCGGCGGGGAGCGCGACCCGCACCACCTGCTGACCGTGATCGCGCAGCAGCGGGTCACCTTCACCTACCTCGTCTCCTCCATGCTGGACGTCCTCCTGGAGATGTCCGGCGACTCCGGGCGCCTCGGCAGCCTGCGCCACGTGTGGTGCGGTGGCGAAGTGCTCACCCCGGAGCTCTACGAGCGGTTCCGCGCCAAGCTCGACGGCGTCCCCCTGTACCACGGCTACGGCCCCGCGGAGACGACCATCGGCGTCTCCCACGTCATCTACCGGGGCGCCGCCGAGCGCCTTTCGACGTCCATCGGCAAGGCCAACCCCAACACCCAGCTGTACGTCCTGGACGACGAACTGCGCCCGGTGCCCGTCGGCGTCGGCGGCGAACTCTACGTCGGCGGCTTCCTCCTGGGACGGGGCTACGTCAACGCCCCCGGACTGACCGCCTCCCGATTCGTGGCGAACCCGTTCGCCACGGACGGTTCACGGCTGTACCGGACCGGCGACCTCGCACGGTTCGCCCCGGACGGCTCGCTGGACTTCCTCGGCCGCTCCGACAACCAGGTCAAGGTGCGCGGCATGCGCCTCGAACTCGAGGACGTCGAGGCAGGCCTCGCCGAACACCCCGGCGTGCGGCACACCTGTGTCGTCGCGAGGAGGAACAGCGCCGGCGGTACCTACCTGGTGGGTTACGTGATCCCCGCCGCCGGCCGCCCGGACCTGACGGCGGACGAGGTCCTCACCTGGGCCGCGGGACACATGGTGGAGTACATGGTCCCCGCCCACGCGGTCGTGATGCAGGAGTTCCCGCTCACCCCGAACGGCAAGCTGGACCGGCGCGCCCTGCCCGAGCCCGAGATCGCCGCCGGCGCGGTCGTACGGCCCTCCACCGACGCCGAACGCATCGTGTGCGCCGCGGCCGCCTCGGTGCTGCGGCTGGACGAGGTCGGTGTCGACCAGGACTTCTTCAAGCTCGGCGGCGACAGCATTCTCGCGATCTCCCTGCTGAGCGCACTGCGCGAGGCGGGCCTGTACGTCACAGCCGGACAGATCTTCGCCCACAGCGTCCTGGGCGCGCTGGCCTCGGTGGCCGGCCGCGAGGACACGTCCGGCACCGACCACGACGACGTGGCGACCGGTCCCGTCACCGGGTCACCCATCGTCCGGTGGCTCGGCCGGAGCACGGACGCCGTCGACGGATTCGTCCAGTCCGTCGTCCTGAACACCCCCGCCGGCCTCACCGCCGCGGCCCTGGACGACGCACTGACCGCCCTCGTGGACCGGCACGACATGCTGCGAGCCCGGCTCGTCCGCGGTGAGAGGTGGGGTTTCGAGGTCCCCCCGGCAGACGGCACCCCGGCCGGCTGGGAGGAGAGCGACAGGCCGCTGAACGAGTGTGTCGCCCTCGCCACCGAGGGGCTCGATCCCGACAACGGCGTCATGCTGCGGGCCGTCTGGCGCCCCACCGACCGCCAGCTGGTCCTCGTCGTGCATCACGTCGTCGTCGACGGAGTGTCCTGGCGCGTCCTGATGGACGACCTCGCGACGGCCTGGCGCCGGCGCCGCGCCGGTGAGGCGATCGAACTCCCACCGGTGGGCACCTCGTTCCGCCGCTGGACGCAGCACCTCGAGAACGCCGGCTTCGAAGCGGACCGCGCCCACTACGCACGTCCCCTGCCCGGGCCGGACGCCCCACTGGGCAGACGGCCCCTGTCCGAGGACGACACCGTCGAGCGGGAGCGGCACGTCACCGTCTCCACCGACGCCCGTGTCACGGCCGCGCTGCTGGGAGAGATCCCGGCGAAGTTCCACGCGGGTGTCAACGACGTCCTGCTGACCGCGCTCGCCGTCGCCCTCGCCCGCCTGCGCCGCGACCGGGGCGGGGACCAGACCTTCGCCCACATCGAACTGGAGGGCCACGGCCGGGAGGGACGCCACGTCGCGGCCGTCACGGGTACCGAGCCGGATCTCTCGCGTACGGTCGGCTGGTTCACCACCCTGTTCCCGGTGACCGTGGACCCCGGGACGGCGCCCGACCTCACCGCCCCCGCCTACCTGGCCTCGGCCCTCAAGGCCGTCAAGGACGACCTGGCCCGCGTACCGGGCAACGGCCTCTCGTACGGCGTGCTGCGCCACCTCTCCGACGCCGGCTTCCCCGCCCCCGCACCCCAGGTCCTCTTCAACTACCTGGGCCGCTTCGACGCGGGCTCCTCCGGCGACTGGCAACTGACCGGCACCACCGGGCAACTGGGGGAGAGGCGGGACCCCAGGATGCGCCTGACGCGCTCGCTGGAGTTCAACGCGATCGCCGAACCGGCCCCGAACGGTGAGTTCGAACTGGTCACCACCATCTCGTGGCCCGAAGGACTGTTCACCGACGCCGACATCGACGTGATCGGCGGCTACTTCCAGGACGCCCTGACCGGCCTCGCCGCGCTCGAGGAAGGCGGCCACTCACCGGGCGACTTCCCGCTCGTCAGCCTGACGCAGGCAGACGTGGACGCCCTGGACGGCCCCACCCTGCGCGCCGTCCTGCCGCTCACCCCCCTCCAGGAGGGCCTCTACTTCCACTCCGTCTTCGACGACGACTCCGCGGGCAGCTACGTCGAACAACAGCTGCTCACCCTGGAGGGCGGGGTCGACACCGGCCGTCTCGCCGCCGCCGCCACCCGCCTGCTCACCCTCTACCCGAACCTGGCCGCCCGGTTCACCGCCCTCGCCGACGGCCGAGTGGTCTCCGTCCTGGACGACGGCACCGAGGCACCCTTCACCGTCGTGGACATGCCCGGCATCACGGAGGACGAGCTCGCCGCCCACGCCGAACGGGACCGTCGCGCCGGCTTCGACCTGGCCACGGGACCTCTGATGCGCTACACGCTGGTGCGCGACTCGGCGGCCGGCCGGAACGTCCTGGTGCAGACCGTCCACCACATCGTCGCGGACGGCTGGTCGGTGCCGCCGATGCTGCGCGCGCTGCTCGCCGAGTACCACACCCCTGGCACCGTGTACCCGAACGGCGGATACCAGGACTACGTCGGCTGGCTCGCCGGCCGGGACGCCGAGGAGAGCGACCGGGTCTGGGCCCGCGAGCTGACCAGGCTGCCCGGAGCGTCACTGGTGGCCGAGGGGCACATCCCCTCCCGGAGCTTCGCCGACGTCTCCGTCGAGCCCGACCACGACGTGGACGCCGCCGTCCGGTCGGCCGGATCGACGCTCAGCGTCGCCGTGCACAGCGCCTGGGCGCTGACCCTCGGCGGCATCCTCGGCTCCGACGACGTGGTCTTCGGCTCCACCGTGTCGGGCCGCGACGCCGACGTGCCGGGCATCGCGGACATGGTCGGCCTGTTCATCAACACCGTCCCGCTGCGAGCCCGGTGGGACGCCGCGACCACCTCGGGCGACCTGCTGGCCTCGGTGCGCGAGCACCAGCGCACCGTCCTGCCCCACCAGCACGTCTCCCTGGCACGGATCGGCCGGCAGGCCGGAGCGGGCCCGCTCTTCGACACCCTCGTGGTGTTCGACGTGGCGACCGACGTCGCCGCACTGCGCCGTCCCGGCGACACCCTCTCCGTCACGGGCATCGTCAACGAGGGCGCCCCGCACTACCCGCTGACCCTCGTCGTCGAGCGCGCCCTGGACGGGCGCCCGCGGTTCAACCTGATCCACGACACCGAACTGCTCCGGGAGAACGGCGCCCGCGAGATCCTGCGCGTCTTCACCCGCACCCTGGCCGGCCTGCTCGGCGGGCCCGACCGGCCCGTCGCCGAGCTCACGGCCGGCGGGAACCTCGCGAGGATCGCCCCGACGTCCCTGGGCGCCCTCTTCGACGCGGCCGCCGCGAGGAACCCCGCGGCGGTGGCCGTCACCCGGTGCGGCCTCGACGGCACCACCCGTTCCCTGACCTACGCCGAACTCGCCCGGGCCAAGGGCGAGCTGGCCGCCGCCCTGAGGGCGACCGGGGTAGGGCCGGGGCAACGGGTCGCCGTGGCGGTCCCGCGCTCCGTCGAACAGGTCGTCGCGCTGATCGCGGTCGTCTCGGCGGGCGGCGCGTACGTACCGCTGGACACGGCGTACCCGGACGACAGGCTGGAGTACGTCCTCGCGGACTCCGCACCGCAGACCGTCCTCGTCACGGGGGACCAACGGGAGCGTTTCGAGGCACTGCTGGGCCGCGCGGGCGTGTCCGCCCGCCTCCTGGTGCTGGGCGACGAACCGCCCGCCGAGGCCGAGCGGGCCCCCGTCGTGGAGGCCGGCTGGCACGATCCCGCGTACGTCATCTACACCTCGGGGTCGACCGGCCGCCCCAAGGGCGTCGTCGTCCCCCACTCGAGCGTGGTGACCCTCCTCGCCCGCACCCAGCCGGACATGGACTTCGGGCCCGGTGACGTATGGGTCCAGTTCCACTCCTACTCCTTCGACTTCGCGGTCTGGGAGCTGTGGGGCGCCCTGGTCCACGGCGGCGAACTGCTGGTCCCCGACTACGCGCTGACCCGATCCCCCGTCGACTTCCACCGGCTGGTGCGCGAGCGGGGCGTGACGGTGCTCAACCAGACACCCTCGGCCTTCCACCAGTTCATCGAGGCCGACCGGCTCGTCGGTGAGCCCCTCCCCGCCCTGCGCCGGATCGTCTTCGGCGGCGAGGCCCTGGACCTCGGCCGGCTGCGCGGCTGGGTCGAGCGTCACGGGACGGCCTCACCCGAGCTGGTCAACATGTACGGCATCACCGAGACCACCGTCCACGTCACCCACCGGGTGCTGGACGAATCCGACTTCCGCGAGGCCGGCCGCGACGGCGCCAGCCCCATCGGCGGCCCGATCCCGGGGCTCGTGACCTACCTGCTCGACGACCGGCTCCGCCCGGTACCGCCGGGCCGGGTGGGCGCCATCTACGTCGCGGGCGACCAGGTGTCGCTCGGCTACCTGGGACGCCCGGGTCTCACCGCCGGCCGGTTCGTCGCGAACCCCTTCACGCGCGACGGCAGCCGGATGTACCACACGGGTGACCTGGCCCGCCGCAGTCTCGGCGGCGAGCTGGAGTTCGCCGGCCGTGCGGACGACCAGGTCCAGCTCAAGGGCTTCCGCATCGAACTCGGCGAGGTCGAGTCGGCCGTGCGCGAACTCGACGGCGTGGTCGACGTCGCGGTCACCGTGGCGGACAGCGGCGACCACCTGGTGGCGCACGTGGTCGGCCGGGCACCGGGCGACCTCACCGCCGCCCTCTCGGCGCGGCTGCCGGCGCACATGGTGCCCGGCCGGGTCCTCCCCGTGGACGTCCTGCCGCTGACCGTCAACGGCAAGCTGGACCGCAAGGCGCTCGTGGAACGGGCCGCCCACGACGGGACGCCGGCCGCCGACGACGACCCGCGGGCCGCCGTCACCGACGGTGCGCTCGGTTCCCTGGTCGGTCTGTTCGCCGACATCCTCGCCCTGCCCGACGCCGACGCCGACACCGACTTCTTCCGCGCCGGCGGCGACAGCATCATCGCCATCACCGTGGTCAACCGGGCCAGGGCGCTCGGCCTGCCGGTCTCACCCCGCGACGTGTTCCTGCACAAGACGCCGCGAGCCCTCGCCGCACTCCTGAGCACCCGCATACCCCGCCCACGCCAGGACCAGGCGGCGCCCGCCCGCCCCGAGGACGGCCCGGTGGTGCCGACCCCGATCATCCTGCGCCGACGTGAACTGGGCGGATCCCTCGCCAGGTTCGCCCAGGCACGGGCACTGCAGGCGCCCGGGGGAGCCGGACTCGCCGACGTACGGCGCGCCGCGAACGCCGTCGTCGCCACACACCCGGCGCTCCGGCTCCGGCTGCGGATCGAGCACGGGGTGTGGAGCCTGCGCACCGGGCCGGCCCACGACGTCCCCGTCGTGCGCACCGTCACCGCGGACCCCGGCGCCGTCGCCGACGAAGCCGCCGCCACGCTCGACCCCGAGTCGGGGAACGTCATCGCGTTCACCTGGATCGAGACGACCGGCACCGTGGTGATCACCGTGCACCACCTCGCGGTGGACGCGGTGTCCTGGCTCATCCTGCTGGACGACATGGCGGCCGCCCTGCGCGGTGAGGCCCTCGCCCCGGCGACCACCCCCTACGCCGAATACGCCGAGGAGTCGTCCCTGCGGGCGGCCGAGGACACCGGCGCGCTCGGCCACTGGGCCGACACCCTGCAGGCGCCCCCGCTGCTGCCGGCGATCGGCCGCCTGCGCGAGACCCCGGTCGCGCTCGACCCCGCCGTCAGCGACCTGGTGACCCGTACGGCGCCGGCCGCCCTGGGGGTCGCGCTCACCGAGCTGCTGTGCGGAGCGCTGCGTACGGCGCTCACCCGGGTGCAGCCCTCGCCCGGCGACCTCGCGATCGATCTGGAGCGGCACGGCCGGGTCCCGGTGCGGGAGCACCACGACTACACCCGCACCGTGGGCTGGTTCACCGCCGTCGCACCCGTCCGTCTCACCGCGCACACCGATCCGGTCGAGGCCGCCCGGGAACTCGCCGCGCGCCAGCCCGACGAGGCCGGGCACGTCGCCTACGGCCGCCTGCGCCACCTCAACCCGCAGACGGCCCCGCTGCTGACCGCCCGCCCGCAGGTGCTCTTCAACTACCTGGGCAGGGGCGGTGAGTCCCAGGCGCTGCACATCACCGGCGGGGACCAGGGCAGCCCGTACGCGGTGGAGGTCAACGCCTGGACCGACGCGGACACCGGGATCCTCCACGCCGCCTTCACCCTCGCCGAGGAGATCCCCGACGAGATCACCACGCACTGGCTGCGCGCACTGGAGAGCGTGGCGGACGCCGCGGTGAACGCCGAACGCACGGCACCCGTCACGCCGCTCCAGCGCGGCCTGTACTTCCAGGCACAGCTGGCCGGCCCGGCGGGGAACTACGTGGCCCAGAACTGGTTCGTCCTCGACCGCCGCCTGGACACCCGTGCCCTCGCCGATGCCATGGCGTGCGTGATCGCACGGCACCCGGTCGTCGGCGCGGGCTTCGGCACCGACGACGACGGCGACCCGGTGCAGATCCTCAAGGCGGGCCGCCGCGTGGAGGTCCGCACCGTCGAGGTGTCCGGAGACGCGGAGACCGAGGAACTGCGCCGACGGGACCGCGACACCGGGTTCGACCCCGCCGAACCGCCGCTGGTCCGGCTGACCGTGGTCCGGCTGCCGGACGGACGCGACGGCCTGCTGTTCAGCTACCACCTGCTGCTGTGGGACGGATGGTCCCGGGCCCTCGTGCTCCGCGATCTGTTCGGTGCCTATCGGGCCCTGCTCGCCGGTGAGCGGCCGGACACGGCGCCGGAGCGCCCGGGCTTCGAGGACTACGCCCGCGCCCTGGCGGCGAAGGACGTGGCGGAGTCGGAGCGCTTCTGGGCCCGCCACCTGGAGGGGCTCCCGGGCCCGACCCTGCTCGCCGGACCGGCACCCGCCCTCTCGGCCGACCTCCCGCCCGCGCTGCTGCACACCCTCTCCGCCGGGCGGTCCGACGCGCTGCGCGAGGCGGCGAAGGCCCACGGAGTCACCCTGAACTCGGTCCTCACCGGCGCGTTCGGCCTCCTGCTCGGCGCCCGCACGGGGCGGAGCGACGCAGTGTTCGGTGTGACGGTCTCGGGGCGTGAGGGCGAGGGGCTGTCCGACGTCGTCGGCGTCCTGCTCAACACCGTGCCCATGTGGACCAGGGCCCGGCCCGGTGACACGGTCCGGGAGTACCTGACCGCCGTGCAGAACGCCAGGATCGAGGCGATGGACCACGAGCACCTGGGCCTCGGGGAGATCCAGCGGGCCGGAGGCCACGACACCCTCTTCGACAACCTGTTCGTGCTCCAGAACTTCATCGACAGGGACGCGTTCGCCGAGATGAACGCGCTGCACGGCATCACCGAGGTGAAGTCGGACGACTCCACCCACTACCCGTTCACCTGGGTCGTCACCCCGGGCGACGAGCTGACGGTCAAGCTGGAACACCGCCACGGCTCCGGCGCGGAGGCCCGCCGCCTCCTCGACGACTACGTACAGATCCTGGACGAGCTCGCCCGTGCCACAGGTCTCGTGGGATCCCTCAAGGGGCTCGGACCGGTGACCGGGCCGGGCGAACGCACGGACCTGGGCACCGACACCGTGGTCGACCGGTTCGACCTCGCCGCGGACCGCACCCCGCAGCGCGTCGCGCTCGTCTCGCACGGACGGAGCATGACCTTCGCGGAACTCCGCGACCGCAGCCGCGAACTGGCCGGCGTCCTCACCGGACGCGGCATCGGACCCGAGCGGACCGTCGGTCTCGCCATCCCGCGCTCCCCCGACTGGATCGTGGCCCTGTTCGCGGTACTGCGCACCGGAGCGGCCTACGTACCCCTGGAGCTGGACCACCCGGACGAGCGCATCGCCACCATCGTCGAGGACGCGCGGCCGGAGGTCATCCTCACCGTCGCCTCCGTCGCACCCCGGCTGACCGGTGAACTGATCGAACTCGACCGCCCGCTCCCGGCGGCCGAGCCGTTCACGACGTTCGCGCCGGGCGACCCCGACCGCCTCCGCCACCCCGCGTACACCATCTACACCTCCGGCTCGACGGGCAGGCCCAAGGGCGTCGTCACCGAGTACGCGGGCCTCACCAACATGCTGCTGAACCATCAGCGGCGGATCTTCGGACCGGTGCTGGCGGAGCACGGCAACCGGGTGTTCCGCGTCGCTCACACCGTGTCCTTCGCGTTCGACATGTCGTGGGAGGAGCTCCTGTGGCTCGCCGACGGCCACGAGGTGCACATCTGCGACGAGGAACTGCGCCGCGACGCGCCCGCCCTCGCCGCGTACTGCCACGAGCACCGCATCGACGTGGTGAACGTGACCCCCACCTACGCGCAGCAACTGGTGGCTCAGGGGCTGCTCGACGATCCTGAGCGGCGCCCCGCACTGGTGCTGCTCGGCGGGGAGGCGGTCACCCCCGCTCTGTGGCAGCGCCTCGCCGACACGGAGGGGACGGTCGGCTACAACCTCTACGGCCCCACCGAGTACACCATCAACACGCTCGGTGTCGGCACCTTCGAGTGCGAGGACCCGGTGGTGGGCGTGGCGATCGACAACACGGACGTGTTCGTCCTGGACCCCTGGCTGCGCCCGCTGCCGGACGGCGTCCCCGGCGAGCTCTACGTCTCGGGCGTCGGCATCGCCCGCGGCTACCTCGGGCAGCCGGGGCAGACGGCGCACCGGTTCGTCGCGTCGCCGTTCGGCGTGCCCGGCGAGCGGATGTACCGCACCGGGGACCTGGTGGCCCGCCGGCCCGACGGCAACCTGATGTACCTCGGACGCACCGACCAGCAGGTCAAGATCAGGGGCCACCGTGTCGAGCTGGGCGAGGTCGAGGCGGCGTTCGCGGCGCATCCGGCCGTCCGGTTCACCGCCGCGGTGGCCCAGCCCGACCCGCAGGTCGACGGCGCGTACCGGCTGGCCGCCTACCTCGTGCTGGACGGCGCGGACCTCGCGGAGGTCGCGGCGCAGGTGGGCGCCGCCCTGCCCGACTTCCTGCGCCCGACGCACTTCGCGCAGGTCGACGGCATCCCCCTCACGGTGAACGGGAAGGCTGACATCAAGGCCCTGCCGGAGCCCAAGCCGCTCGGCGCGCTGACGACTTCGGGTGAACGCGGCCCGGAGACCGAGACCGAGACCTTGGTCTGCGAGTATTTCGCCGAGGCCCTCGACCTGGACGACGACGAGGTGAGTGCGGTGAGCGACTTCGTCTCCCTCGGAGGGCACTCCATGCTGGCCGTGCGTCTGGTGGGGCTCCTGCGCCGCGAGTTCGGCCCAGTGATCACCATCCGCGATCTGTTCACCCTGCTGACCCCGGAAGCGATTGCCCGCCACGTCGATGACAACTCCTGACAGCCGGAGATCCCGCCGCGCGGGGTCCGACATCCTGCGTACCGCCATACGCCGCAACATCGGGGCCATGGCCTGGGGCACCGTCCTCATGGGCATGTACCAGGCGGGCGAGACGGCCTTCCCGATCGCGCTCGGCCTGATCGTCGAGCACACGATGCAGAACCGGAGCACCGGTTCGCTGGGTCTGTCGATCGCCGCCCTCGCCGTGATCATCACGACCGTGTCGCTGTCGTGGCGGTTCGGCATGCGCATCCTGCAGAAGGCCAACACGACCGAGGCGCACCGCTGGAGGGTGGAGGTCGCGGCCTGCGGCCTCCAGCCGGTGGCCCGGGACGTCGACCTCAAGTCCGGTGAGATCCTCACCATCGCCACCGAGGACGCCGATCAGACCGCAGACATCGTCGAGGTGGTGCCGATGCTGATCAGCTCCATGGTCGCGGTGCTGGTCGCGGCGATCGCCCTGGGCCTGGCCGATCTGCGGCTGGGGCTGCTGGTCATGGCCGGCACCGTGGCGATCCTCTCCGTCCTCGGCGTGCTGTCCAGGAGGATCGGCTCCAGCACGAAGGAGCAGCAGGCCAGGGTGGCGCGGGCGGGTGCCAAGGTGGCCGACCTGATCACCGGTCTGCGCCCGCTGCACGGTTTCGGCGGGAACCACGAGGCGTTCCTGTCGTACCGCAAGGTGAGCACGGAGGCGCGGCAGCAGTCCGTCGTCGTCGCCCGCGTCAACGGGGCCTACGCGGGAACGGCGCTGGGGCTGAACGCGGTGCTCGCCGCCTCGGTGTCCCTGACGGCCGGCTGGCTGGCCTTCACCGGGCAGATCGGCATCGGTGACCTCGTCATGGCCGTGGGTCTGGCGCAGTTCATCATGGAGCCGCTCCGGCTGTTCTCGGACATGCCGAAGTACGTGATGACGGCGCGTGCCTCGGCCGAGCGGATGGCGCTCGTGCTGTCCGCCCCTCCGGTGGCGGGGCCGGGGGCGGAGACCTCCCCGGCTCCGGGCGGGAGCCTGGAGATCGACTGTGTGCGGTACGGAGCCCTGCACGGAGTGAAGTTCGACGTGCCGCCCGGGGAGTTCACCGCGATCGCCGCGTACCAGCCCCGCGTGGCGGCGGACCTCGCCTCGATCCTCGCGGTGAACGTCGGACCCGACCGTTACGAGGGCGTGGTCCGGCTCTCCGGCCAGGAACTCCGCGAACTGCCCGTCGAGACGGTGCGCGAGCGCCTGCTGGTCAACCCGTACGACGGGGAGATCTTCGCCGGAACGCTCCGTTCGAACATCGACCCCGCCGGCACGAGCCGGACGGTGCCCGAGGCGGTCGAGGCGTCGATGCTGACCGACGTCGTGGCGCTGCACCGCCAGGGCCTGGACTACGAGGTCCGTGACCGCGGCGCGAACCTGTCCGGCGGGCAGCGCCAGCGTCTCTCGCTGGCCCGCGCGCTGGCCGCCGACACGGAGGTCCTCGTTCTGCACGACCCGACCACGGCGGTGGACGCGGTGACCGAGCAGATGGTCGCCCGGAACATCGCGGAACTGCGCCGGGGCCGGACCACGGTGGTCATCACGAGCAGCCCCGCGCTGCTCGACGCCGCCGACCGGGTCCTCGTGCTGGGCGAGGGGGCCGTGACGGCGGAGGGCACCCATCGCGAGCTGCTGGCGACCGACGAGGCGTACCGTCTCGCGGTGGCACGCTGATCGCCGGTAGCCGGCCACGAGGTGCCGGGGCCCTGCCGGCCCCGGCACCCAGCCCGTCCGCTGCCGTCCCGTCAGGCCAGGGCCCAGGCGACGTCGCGCAGCAGTGCGTGCCGCCAGCCCACCCGGTCGTGCCCGGCGGCGGAGCGGGAGATCCGCGCGGTGACGCCGGCCTGTCCGGCCAGTGCCTCGACCCGCTCGCAATGCGGCCGCATACGCGTCTCGTGCTCGCCCAGGTCGAACGCGATCCGCAGTCCGGCCGGGGCGGGGCGCTCGCGCAGCCGCTCGGCGATCACCCCGCCGGCCGGCCCGCCCAGCGGGTCCGCGAGCCCGGCGGCCTCAGGTGTCCACCAGAACGCCCCTGACTGGCAGGCCACGCGGGACACGATCTCCGGGAACTCCAGGGCGGCGTACACCGCGCTGAGACCGCCGAGGCTCTGCCCGGCGGCCACGAGGCGGCTCAGGTCCGCGGACACGCCGCAGTCAGCCACCAGCGGCAGGAGTTCGTCGCGGATCGCCTCCCACAGGTCCGGCCTGCAGCCGAACTCGGCCGCCCGGTCCTTGGCCGGGACGAAGACCAGGGTGACCGGGGGCATGTCCCCGGCGGCCGCGGCGGCGTCGAACGCGGTCACGGCGGGGTGGAGGTGCAGCCAGTCGTCCCCGTCGAGCAGCAGGACCACCGGACCGCCCCCGGCCACGGGGTGGACCCGCACCGTGCGGCGTCCGCCGAGCCGCTCGCTCGCCCACCGGACGCGGGTCCGAGGAAGGGGCAGCACGTCGTCGGCGCCCACGAGGGGCCAGTGCGGCTGCGGGGGAGCGTCGGGAGTGGCGAGGAGTGAACGCTCCCCGCCGGCCCCCGAAGGGTTGAGCGGGTCGGCGGACGGCCCGAGTCCGGTGCGGAACCGGTAGGTGACCCTGAGACGGGCGGGCATCGGCACCGTGGCGTACCAGCAGTCCGTCCCGCGCCACCGGAGCATCGGCACCGGATCGGACCAGCCCTCGAACTCGACGTCGGCCGGGGAGGCGCCGCGCCGGAGGAGGAGTGCGGTCCAGCCTCCCTCTCCGGCGGCGGCGCACGCGGGCCCGGCGGCAGCCCAGAACTCCGCCGTGCCGGGGGTTCCGTGGATGCCGAAGGCGGCGAACGGGTCGGCGGAGCCGCTCGGGACAGCGGGTCCAGGCATCGGGGGTCTCCTTGTGAGGCGTGACGGGGGGACGTTACTATCTGCGATTAGGCGAGCCTAACCTAAGCAGCCGGGATCCGATCGGCCCCAGGAGGACACCGATATGAGCACCAACCCATTCGACGACGAGGACGGCCGCTTCCTGGTCCTCGTCAACGACGAGGGCCAGCACTCCCTCTGGCCGTCGTTCGCCGAGGTCCCAGGTGGCTGGACGGTCGCCTTCGAGGAGGCCGGGCGAGCGGAGTGCCTGGAGTACGTCGAGACGCACTGGACGGACCTGCGCCCACGCTCCCTCGCGGAGGCCACCGGGATCTGATCGGCCGTCCGCGCCGCCCGGGCCCGCGCGTGACCCCGGATCTCCTGCCGGGCGCGAAGAGTCAGGGGCGGCGCCCCCGCCGCCCCTGACCACCTCGTCGTGCGCGGGCCGGGCGGTCGGCGGGAACGCCGGGCTGATCGGGTTCGAGGACCACCCCGCCGTGCGCGGGCAGGACATCCGCCGGGCCGTCCCTCCGCCCCGGCGTTCACGGGTGCCGTCCGGGAGTTGCCCCTGCCCGCGAACGGTGCCCACAGAGGAAGGAACCCCTTGGCCACGGCCATCTCCGCCGCACAGCCACCGGCAGCCGGCTCGCCGGATCGCGACCCGGGCTTCGCCGTGCGGCCGGCGCGCGAGTCCGAAGGGCCGGCGCTCGCCTCACTGTCCGGGCCCTTCGCCCGCACCGGCGAACTGCGGGAACGGCCCCTCTCCCTCTACGTGGCGAGAGCGTCCGACTTCCTCGTGGCGCAGGTCCCCGACGGGACCCTGGAGGGCTGCGTCGGACTCCGCGAGCACGCCTCGGCAGGGGTGTTGTACAACTTCTGCGTCGCCGGCCACCGGCAGGGCTCGGGCATGGGCGGCCGGCTGCTGTACGCGGCGATCGCCCGTGCCCGGTGCCGGGCGTTGTCGACCCTGTTCACCGCGACGACCGGCGGCGGCCGCCTCTTCCTCCGCCACGGCTTCGTGCCCGCCCGCCCCGGGCAGGCACCGGGCGACTGGTCGCGGTCCCTGGACCCCGGGCGCAACGCGAGGGTCCTGGCCCTGAGCCTGTGAGCACGCACGCCGGTGCGTGCGGACGGTGGCAGGAGGGCGCGCCGCGCTCCCGGCCCGGCCGCTCGGACGCCCCTCGCCGACGATCACCCTCGGTTACTATGCTCACCTCGCGCCGGACGCCTGCGGCAACGGGCCCGGCGCCATCGGCGGTCTGCTCGGGGAGCGGGGACACCGGCTCGCCGGCCCGGTCCTCCCGGATTCCCCCGGTGCCGTCGGCCGGTGGTTCCTGCCTCCAGGCCCCCGGAGAGACTGTCCGTGGACGAGAAGGCTGAAGAGATTGGTGGCCGCAGGAAGTGCTGGAAGAGGTCGTAGCGACCCGCTATGTCACGCCGCTGCGTGAGGGCGGATCGCTCCCCGGGATCGTCGAGGCCGACGACCTGGGCACGTACGTCATGAAGTTCACCGGAGCCGGGCAGGGGCGCAAGACCCTGGTGGCGGAGGTGATCTGCGGGGAGCTGGGCCGGAGGCTCGGCCTGCGGGTCCCGGAGCTGGTGACGATCCAGCTCGACCCCGTCATCGGCCTGGCCGAACCGGACCAGGAGGTGCAGGAGCTCCTCAAGGCCAGCGCCGGACTCAATCTCGGGATGGACTACCTGCCCGGCTCCATCGGCTTCGACCCCCTCGCCTACGAGGTCTCCGCCGCGGAGGCGGGGAAGGTGGTCTGGTTCGACGCGCTGATCAACAACGTGGACCGGTCCTGGCGGAATCCCAACATGCTCGTATGGCACGGTGAGCCCTGGCTGATCGACCACGGCGCCACCATGATCTGGCACCACAACTGGCCCGGGGCGCAGGCCTCCGCAGCCAAGCCGTACAACGCCTCCGACCACGTCCTCGCACCGTTCGGGCCCGACGTCGCCGCCGCGGCGGCCGAACTCGCTCCGCTGGTCACGGAGGAACTGCTCACCGAGGTGACGGCGCAGGTGCCCGACGCCTGGCTGGAGGGCGAGCCGGGATTCGAGACCACGGAACAGCTCCGCAGGGCCTACGTCGAGCCGCTGCTGGCGCGCGCCGAGGGCATCCACGGGCGCATCGTCCTCGAAGGGCCCTCGAAGCCCCGCCCCTCCCAGGCCCCCGGGTGGCTCACCGAGCACCTGACGCCCTGGCCCCACCCCACCAGGAAGGACCGGGGCGCGCAGCCGGCGGCCGGGAGTGACGGCAAGGACGGTGGCCGATGAGCAAGCGAGACGTCTTCGAGTACGCGGTCCTGCGCGTCGTTCCCCGGGTCGAGCGCGGTGAGTGCTTCAACGCGGGGGTGCTCGTCTACTGCCGCGCCAAGTCGTTCGTCGCCGCCCGCACCCACCTGGACGAACGCAAACTCATGGCGCTGGATCCGCAGGCGGACGTGCGTGGGGTGCGTGCCGCGCTGCGCGCCGTGGAAGGGGTCTGCGGCGGCGGTGAGGCGGCGGGACAGGCTGCCGGGGACGACGCGGGGAGGCGCTTCCGGTGGCTGATCGCGCCGCGTTCCACGGTCGTGCAGCCGGGCGTCGTGCACAGCGGCCTGACCACCGACCCGGCGGCGGAGGTCGAGCGCCTGCTCGACCTGCTGGTGCGCTGATCCGGCGGCCGGCTCCGCCCTCACCGGTCGTGCGGGGGCGGAGCCGGCCGGTGTGACATGCGTCCGTACGCCCGTGGGCCGTTGACACCGGGTGCCAGGGCTTCTAGCGTCTCGTCTGCTGAAGGTACTAAGCGGTTGCTCAGTCATCGGGAACTTCCTGACGTCCGCTGAGCCGCATTCCAAGGGCGAGGAGAACCAAGCATGTCCACCACCGAGCAGCGCGTCGCCATCGTGACGGGAGCGGCACGGGGCATCGGCGCCGCCACCGCCGTACGACTGGCGGCCGAGGGCCGCGCCGTCGCCGTACTCGACCTCGACGAGGCGGCGTGCAAGGACACCGTCGAGAAGATCACCGCCGCGGGGGGCAAGGCTCTCGCCGTCGGCTGCGACGTGTCGGACAGCGCCCAGGTGGAAGCCGCCGTCGCGCGGGTGGCCGCCGAGCTCGGCGCTCCGACGATCCTCGTCAACAACGCGGGCGTGCTCCGCGACAACCTGCTGTTCAAGATGAGCGAGTCCGACTGGGACACCGTGATGAACGTGCACCTCAAGGGCGCGTTCCTGATGGCCAAGGCCGTTCAGTCGCACATGGTGGAGGCCAAGTTCGGCCGGATCGTCTCGCTCTCCTCCTCGTCCGCGCTGGGCAACCGCGGTCAGGCCAACTACTCGGCGGTGAAGGCGGGCCTCCAGGGCTTCACCAAGACGCTCGCCAAGGAGCTCGGCAAGTTCGGGGTGACCGCCAACGCCGTCGCCCCCGGCTTCATCGTCACCGAGATGACCGCCCAGACCGCCGCACGGGTCGGGATGGGCTTCGAGGAGTTCCAGGCCGCCGCCGCGACCCAGATCCCGGTGCAGCGTGTGGGACGCCCCGAGGACATCGCCAACGCGATCGCCTTCTTCACCGGCGAGGAAGCGGGCTTCGTGTCCGGACAGGTCATGTACGTCGCCGGCGGACCGCTCAACTGACCCCGGAAGGGCTGCGTACAACATGACTGTGCAGGACAGCGGCAAGGTCGCGCTGATCACCGGCGCGAGCCGCGGCATCGGGTACGGGATCGCCGAGGCGTTCGTGGCCCGGGGTGACCGTGTGGTGATCACCGGCCGGGGCGAGGACGCCCTCAAGGAGGCCGTGGAGAAGCTCGGCGCCGACCGGGCCGTCGGGATCGCGGGCAAGGCGCACGACGAGGCCCACCAGGCGGCCGCCGTCGACCGCGCCATGGAGGCCTTCGGCCGCGTCGACTACCTGGTCAACAACGCCGGTACCAACCCCGTCTTCGGGCCGATGGCCGAGCTCGACCTCAACGTCGCCCGCAAGGTCTACGAGACCAATGTGATCTCCGCGCTCGGCTTCGCCCAGCAGACCTGGAAGGCGTGGCAGCGGGAGAACGGCGGCGCCATCGTCAACATCGCCTCGGTCGCGGGGGTCTCCGCGTCGCCGTTCATCGGCGCCTACGGGATGAGCAAGGCGGCCATGGTCAACCTGACCCTCCAGCTGGCGCACGAGTTCGCGCCGGTCGTACGGGTCAACGCGATCGCGCCGGCCGTGGTGAAGACCAAGTTCGCGGAGGCGCTGTACGAGGGCAGGGAGGCCGAGGCGGCCGCCGCCTACCCGCTGGGCCGACTCGGTGTCCCCCAGGACATCGGAGGCGCGGCGGCGTTCCTCACCTCCGGGCAGTCCGACTGGGTCACGGGGCAGACGCTCGTCGTCGACGGCGGTATTTTCCTGAACGCCGGCGTGGCCTGAGGGAGGACTGCGCCAGTTTGGCCCTGATTGAGTCAAGTGCCCCGCCGGGCCTGTGAATTGTTCCGGTGGGGCACTGCGGTATGGTCTGCCGACCCACGGCTGATCGAGGAGCGTGCACGTGTTCTACCGGGCCGGCCTGCAGGTTGCTGCAGCCCTTGCTTCCCTTTCTGTGCTGACCGGTTGCGGTCTGCTGTCCGACAGCAGCTCGGAAGTCGATCAGGAGATATCGGTCGGAACGACGAGTTCGCCCTCGACCCTCGACCCGGCTGCCGCCTGGGACGGATCCTGGGAGCTGATGAGGAACGTCTTCCAGACCCTCGTGAGCTTCCCGACCGGCAGCACGAGTCCCGAGCCGGACGCCGCGCAGGAATGCAGGTTCACGGACGCCACGAGCATGGCGTACCGGTGCACGCTGCGCTCCGGGCTGAAGTTCTCCAACGGGGAGAAGATCGACGCCGAGGCGGTGAAGTACTCCATCGACCGGATCGCCAAGATCAAGGTCAAGGGCGGTCCCGCCGGTCTCCTCGGATCTCTGGACCGGGTGGAGACCAAGGGCGACGACACGGTCATCTTCCACCTGTCCAAGGCGGACGCGACCTTCCCCTTCATCCTCGCGACCCCGGCGATGTCCCTCGTGGCCCCCGGCGACTACCCGGCGGACAGCATCCGCGACGACGGGAAGGTCACCGGATCAGGACCCTACGTCCTCGACTCGTACGAGCCGGGCAAGCAGGCCGAGCTGACCAGGAACCCCGGCTACAAGGGGTTCGCGGACCGCAAGAACGACTCGGTCACGATCCGCTACTTCGACGACTCGGCCCGCATGGTCGACGCGTTGAAGAAGAAGGAGATCGACGCCACCTACCGTGGTCTGACCGCCGAGGAGGTCATCGGCCTGGAGGACAACAAGAAGGACAACAAGGGTCTGCAGATCGTCGAGTCCACCGGGGCCGACATCCGCTTCCTGGTCTTCAACCCCAAGGACCCGGCGGCGGGGAAGTCCGCCGTCCGTCAGGCCATCGCCCAGCTCGTCGACCGCGACGCCCTCGTCGCCAAGGTCTACCGGGGCACCGCCGAACCGCTCTACTCCATGGTTCCCAAGGGCATCGCCGGGCACACGACCAGCTTCTTCGACACCTACGGCGACCCGGACGCCGACAAGGCCAGGGCGATACTCACCGACGCCGGCATCACCGCGCCGGTCAAGATGACCTTCTGGTACACCACGGACCGCTACGGATCCTCCACCGCCCCCGAGTTCGCCGAGCTGAAGCGCCAGCTCGAGGCGTCCGGCCTGTTCCGGATCACACTGAAGAGCGCGCCCTGGAAGTCCTTCCAGGAGGGCTTCACCAAGGGGCAGTACCCGGTCTTCGGCCGCGGCTGGTTCCCCGACTTCCCGGACCCGGACAACTTCGTCGCCCCCTTCGTCGGCAAGGAGAGCGTCACGGGTACGCCGTACCTGAGCAGCGAGATCACCGATGACCTGCTGCCGTCCTCCCGCCAGGAGAGCGACCGCGGCGCCGTCTCCCAGCAGTTCAAGCGGGCCCAGGAGATCCTCGTCAAGGACGTGCGCCTGCTGCCCCTGTGGCAGGGCAAGCTCTACGTCGCCTCCGGGGAGGACATCGGGGGCGGAGAGCGTGCCCTCGACCCGCAGACGGTCATGCAGATGTGGGAGCTGTACCGCAAGACCAGCTGGTAGGGGGACCGGGGCGGTGCCGGTGTCAGTGGCCCCCCGGTAGGTTCTGTGGACAAGAACCGATTGCTCACCGGAGGTTGTGGACGTGACCGACACCGACCTGCTGCCCGAGTCCTGGCGCGGCGTCCTCGGAGAAGAGCTGCAGAAGCCCTACTTCGAGGAGCTCACCGACTTCGTCGAGAAGGAGCGGGCCGAGGGGCCGGTGCACCCGCCGCGCGACCAGGTCTTCGCCGCTCTCGAGGCCACCCCCTACGACCAGGTCAAGGTGCTCGTCCTCGGACAGGACCCGTACCACGGCGAGGGCCAGGGGCACGGACTCTGCTTCTCGGTCAGGCCCGGGGTCAGGACACCTCCCTCCCTGCGCAACATCTACAAGGAGATGAACGACGAGCTCGGCCTGCCGGTCCCGGACAACGGATACCTGATGCCGTGGGCCCGGCAGGGCGTGCTCCTGCTCAACGCCGTGCTGACCGTCCGCGGCGGCCAGGCCAACTCGCACAAGGGCAAGGGCTGGGAGAAGTTCACCGACGCGGTGATCCGCGCGGTGGCCGATCGGCCCGATCCGGCCGTCTTCGTACTCTGGGGCAACTACGCCCAGAAGAAGATCCCCCTGATCGACCAGGACCGTCACGTGGTGGTCAAGGGCGCGCACCCCTCGCCCCTGTCGGCCAAGAAGTGGTTCGGCTCCCGTCCCTTCACCCAGATCAACGCGGCCGTCGCCGCCCAGGGACACGAGCCCATCGACTGGCGCATCCCGGACCTGGGCGAGCAGGTGACCCGCCCGGCGGCCGGGGCCCGCGCCTGAACGGGTTTTCCGCCGCCTGCGGCTAGCGTCTGAGCGACCGGAACAGGCCGGGCGTGGATCAGGGAGACCTCTGACGTGGAGCAGCGGGCAATGTCGGGGGACACCGTCATGACCAGGATCGGTCAGGCGATCATGCTGCTCCACGCGGGGGACCGGGAGGAGGCCAGGAACCGCTTCGGGGCCCTCTGGTCGGAGATCGGGGAGTGCGGCGACGCCCTGCACCGCTGCACCCTCGCGCACTACATGGCGGACACCCAGGACGACCCCGGGGACGAGCTGGCGTGGGATCTGAGGGCGCTGACCGCGGCGGAGGGCCCGGCGGGCGCGCCGGGGAGGGAAGGGGACGCGTCGGCGGTGGGGGCGCTCGTGCCTCTGCTGCACCTCAACCTGGCGGCGGACTACGTCAAGCTCCAGCGCTTCGAGGCTGCCGGGATCCATCTGGACCGGGCCTGGGAGACCGCGGGGGTCCTGGAGGACGACGGCTACGGCGACGCGGTCCGCGCCTTCCTCGGGCGGATGGAACAGCGGCTCGGGGGAGCCACGCCCGGCGAGTGAACCCTCTCTGGTTCCCGCGGCGCCCGGCGTGGCCTTCGTACCCGCTTCCGGTGGACCGCCGCTGCCCGGTACCCCGGCCGTGGTTCCCGTCGCCGGCCCGGTGCGCGCGCCCTCCGGCTGTGGCTCCCGTCGCGGCCCGGTGCGCGCAGGCACAGCCGCCGCCTCGGCCCGGGTCTCCCGCGTACGTTCCACGGCGTCGCCGACCGGGAGCCGCTTCCTCGCACGTATGCTGCCGGGGCCAGGGGGAGCGGAGCACGCGACCGTGACAAGCCCCTGGTCAAGGCGACAGGGAGAACTCGTGAAGGTCGGCTGCATCGGACTCGGCGACATCGCGCGGAAGGCGTACCTGCCGGTGGTGACGGCACTGCCGGATGTCGAACTGCATCTCCAGACCCGTACCCCGGCGACGCTGGAAGCCGTAGCCGCGGCGCACCGGATCCCCCCGGTCCGATGCCACCAGGACCTGACCTCGCTGCTCGACCAGGGCCTGGACGCGGCGTTCGTGCACGCACCGACCGCCGCGCACGCGGAGATCGTGGGACGACTCCTCGAAGCGGGCGTCCCGACCTACGTGGACAAGCCGCTCGCCTACGAACTCCACGAATCCGAGCGGCTGGTGACCTCGGCCGAGGAGCGCGGAGTCGGTCTCGCCGTGGGATTCAACCGCAGGCTCGCCCCGTCCTACGCCCAGTGCGCGGAGCACCCCCGCGACCTCATCCTCCTGCAGAAGAACAGGGTGGGACTCCCGGAGGATCCCCGGACCATGGTGCTCGACGACTTCATCCACGTCGTCGACACCCTGCGCTTCCTCGTCCCCGGCCCGGTGACCGCCGTCGACGTCCGCGCCAGGATCGCCGATGGCCTCATGCACCACGTGGTCCTGCAGCTGTCCGGCGACGGATTCACGGCGATCGGCATGATGAACCGGCTCAACGGGTCGACCGAGGAGATCCTCGAGGTGTCCGGGCAGGATTCCAAGAGGCAGGTCGTCAACCTCGCGGACGTCGTCGACCACAAGGGCCAGCCGACCCTGCGGCGGCGCGGCGACTGGGTGCCCGTCGCCCGGCAGCGCGGTATCGAACAGTGCGTGCTGTCCTTCCTGGACGCCGTGCGGGCCGGTGTGGTGCTCAGCGCCCGGGACGCTCTGGAGACCCACCGGCTGTGCGAGCGGATCCTTCTGGACGTCTCGGAGTAGGCGTCCTGACGGCCCTGGCCCCCGCGGCTCCGAGGAACACGGCCATCACCGCCAGAGCGCCGTACACCGGCCAGGCGCCCAGCCGGACGTAGAGGGTGGTTCCGTGGGCCAGCGGAACGTCGTAGACGGTGGCCGCGGTGTCGTCCGTGCCGATCGGTGCGCCCAGCCGCTCACCCCGCGGGCCGTACGCGACGCTCACGCCGGTGAGTGTCGCGTGCACCATGGGGCGGCCTGTCTCGGCGGCGCGGAGGGCGGCCAGCGAGGCGTGCTGCGCGGGCGCCCAGCTGTGCTGGAACGTCGAGGTCGACGACTGCGCCACCAGCAGCCGAGCACCCTCCCTCACCAGTTCCCGGCTCATGTCCGGGAAGGCGGTCTCGAAGCACACCAGCGGGCCGATGCGCAGACCGTCCGCCCCGGGCACGTCCATCACCACGGGCGCGGTGCCCCGCAGACGGTCCTCGCCCGCCGCCTTGCCCACCGAGGTCGCCCAGCCGAGCACCCCGCGGGCAGGCACGTACTCACCGAACGGCACCAGGCGCATCTTGTCGTAGCGGTCACCGGTCGGCCCCCGCGGGCCCACCAGTACGGCGGACTTGTAGATCCCGGCGCTGTGGGGCCCGTCCGTGCGCCGGGCGTCCATGTTGACCAGCAGGTCCGCTCCGACCAGGCGCGAGAGCGACGCGAGACGGTCCGCGGTGCCGGGACTCCGTGACAGGTCGACGCCCACACTGCTCTCGCCCCAGACGACCAGGTCCACATCGCGGCCGGCGAGTTCACGGGTCAACCGCTCACTGCGGTCGAACCGGCGCCCCACGCTGCCCGGGCCCTCGACCACACCCGGCTGCACGACCGCGATCCGCGCCCTGCCGCTCTCCTGGGGCCGAGGCGCCCACACGGCGATCGCACCCACGACGACCGCACCCACCAGTACACAGGCCCCCGCCGCGCGCCGGGCCGCCGGCAGGGCGATCAGCAGGGTGAGCACGGTGTTGACCGCCACCACACCCAGGCTGAGCAGCCACACCCCGCCCACCGAGGCGACCCGCAGCGCCGGCGGGACCTGCCACTGGCTCGCACCCAGCAGGCCCCAGGGGCCACCGAGGCCCTGCCAGGAGCGGACGAGCTCGATCATCAGCCATCCGGAGGGCACCACGACGACCGCGGCGACCGATCGCCGAACGGACGGTGAACCGCCGAGCAGCCGGGAGACCAGCAGGCCCCATGGCGCCCACAGAAGCCCCAGGAGGGCGGCGAGCACCAGGATGAACACGTGCAGGCTCGGCATCAGCCAGTGGTGCACGGCGAGCATGAATCCCGTGCCCCCGATCCAGCCGTCGACGGCCGCCCGGCGCCCGGTCCCGGCCGACCGCACCAGCAGCAGCCAGGGCACCAGCGCCACGTACGCGAGCCACCAGAGAGACGGGGCCGGGAACGCCAGAGCGGGCAGGGCTCCCGCGCACAGGGCGGCGACACCACGGCCGGCCCGGGAACGCAGCAGCCGTTCGTACGGCCGACCGTCACCCCCGCCGGCTCGAGCGCCGGACTGCCGCCCGCCCCACATCGGCATGCGCCTCCTCCTCGCCCTCGTCCGTCCGGTCCCAGTGTGGTCCAGAAGATCAGCAGCGCACAGGGGGCGTGCCGCCGCCACCGGGGCCCGTACCCGCGCGGCGGCCGGTCGGGCCGGGGAGAGGCGGAGTCCTCCGGGCCGGTCCCGCGCCGGCGGTCAGGCGGGGACGACGGCCACCGGGCCGAGGGAGTGCGTCACGGTCGTCTGGGCCACGGGGGAGAGGCCGAGACCGAGCGACTCGCCGCCCTTGCGCCGCCCCACGACGGTCAGCGCCGCGGTGGCCGAGGCGGCGACCAGGGTGCGCGAGGCCGATCCGCGCACCGGCTCGCGCACCACCCGCACCTCGGGGTGGCTCTCGCTCCTGCCCGCGGTGAGCTCGGCGAGCGCCAGGTCCGCAGAGGCCGACGCCGCCTCGCTGTCGAAGACCGGACCTCCCGCGAGCAGGGAGGAGAACATCGTCCATCCGTGCACCACGCGCAGCCGTGCGCCCGGCCTGGCGGCGGCCGCCTCGAACGCGAAGTCCAGCACCGCCCCGCTGCTCTCGTCCGCGGCCACCCCCGCCACGACGTCCGCGGACGTTTCCTCCCGCCCGTCCGCCACGAAGTCCGCGGAGGTTTCCTCCGACCCGTCCGTCCGGCCGGTGCGCACCACGACCACGGGACACTGCGCCATGGACGCGGTCGCCAGGCTGTTCGAACCGATCATCAGGGCGCGGAACCCGCCGAGGCCGCGGGATCCCATCACGACCATCGAGGCGTCCCGGCTGAGCGAGACCAGCGCGGCCGAGGGGAAGTCCAGCGGAGCCAGCGTCGAGACACGCAGACCGGGCGCCGACCGGGACGTACGCGCCACGGCCCGGTCCAGCAGCTCCCCGGCCTCCCGCACATCGCTCTCCGCGTCCGTACGCCCGGTGTACGGACGGACGTGGACGACCACCAGCGGCCGGTCACGGCGCAGCGCCTCGGCGGCCGCCCAGCCGAGCGCCTCCCAGCCGTGGGTGGATCCGTCCACCGCCGCGATGACGGGAAGGTCGTCGGCGCTCATGCGGGCCTCCGGAGCGATCGGGGGACAACTCACGAGCCGGTACGAACGGCCCGGAACGGCGATTATCGCCCGATCCCGTCCCGAGGGCCCGGCGGGCCTCACCGCGCCGGGCCGACGCCTGTGCAGGCGACGTAACCCCGCCTGATCGTCCGGTGTGACACCTGGGAAACGGACGTTTCCTACCGTCGCGGTACCACCGCTCCTCAGGAAGGGCCGCCCATGAACACACCGGATCCGCGGCCGGACACCCCCTCCCGGATGCGGACGGTCTGTTCGTACTGCGGCGTAGGATGCGGCATCGTCCTCGACATCGGAAGCGGGCCGGACGGCCGCCGCAAGGTCCTCAAGGCCACGGGCGACAAGGACCACCCCACGAACCGCGGCAGGCTCTGCACGAAGGGGGCGACGAGCGCCGAGATGCTCGCCGCGCCCGGCCGGCTCAGCACCGCGCTGGTACGGGCGGACCGCAGCGAGGAACCCGCGCCGACGCCCATGGAGGCCGCGGTCAGGGAGACCGCGCGGCGGCTGCGCGGGATCGTCGACGAGCACGGGCCCGACGCGCTCGCGCTCTACGTCTCCGGCCAGATGACCCTCGAGGCGCAGTACCTGGCGAACAAGCTGGCCAAGGGCTTCGTCCGCACCGGCTGGATCGAGTCCAACTCCCGGCTCTGCATGGCCAGTGCCGGCAGCGGCTACAAGCTCTCACTCGGCGCCGACGGCCCACCCGGCTCGTACGAGGACTTCGACCACGCGGACACCTTCCTCGTGATCGGCTCGAACATGGCGGACTGTCACCCCATCCTCTTCCTCCGCCTCATGGAACGGGTGAAGGCGGGGGCCAGACTGATCGTCGTGGACCCCCGGCGGACGGCCACCGCCGAGAAGGCCGGGCTCTTCCTGCCCGTCCGTCCGGGCACGGACCTGGCCCTGCTCAACGGCCTGCTGCACCTCCTCGTGGAGAACGGTCACACCGACCCCGAGTTCATCGCCGAGCACACCGAGGGCTGGGAGGCGATGCCCGGATTCCTGCGCGACTACCCGCCCGCCGTGGTCGCGGAGATCACCGGCGTCCCGGAGGAGGACATCCGCCTGGCCGCCAGGTGGATCGGGGAGGCGGGGGAGTGGATGAGCTGCTGGACGATGGGCCTCAACCAGAGCACCCACGGCACCTGGAACACCAACGCCCTGATCAACCTCCACCTGGCCACCGGCGCGATCTGCCGGCCGGGCAGCGGCCCCTTCTCGCTCACCGGCCAGCCGAACGCGATGGGCGGCCGCGAGATGGGCTACATGGGACCCGGTCTGCCGGGCCAGCGCGTGCTCGGGGCCGACGACGACCGTGCCCACATCGAGGACCTCTGGGGTCTTGCCCCCGGAACCCTGCGCACGGACGCGCCGGGCGCCGGGACCGTGGAGATGTTCCGGCGCATGTCGCAGGGCGAGATCAAGGCCTGCTGGATCATCTGCACCAACCCGGTGGCATCCGTCGCCAACCGGCGCACCGTCATCGAGGGCCTGGAGGCCGCCGAGTTCGTCGTCACCCAGGACGTGTTCGCCGACACCGAGACCAACGCCTACGCCGACGTGACCCTGCCCGCGGCGCTCTGGGCGGAGGCCGAAGGTGTCATGATCAACTCCGAGCGGAATCTCACCCTCGGCACCCGTGCGGTCGATCCCCCGGGCGACGCCTGGCCGGACTGGCGCATCATCGCCGAGATCGCCCGCGAGATGGGTTACGAGGACGCATTCCGCTACGGCAGCGCCGAAGAGGTCTTCGAGGAGATCAAGCGCGCACACAATCCGAGGACCGGCTACGACCTGCGGGGAATCAGCTACGAGCGGCTGCGCCGCACCCCCGTCCAGTGGCCCAGCGCATCCCCCGACGGACCCGGGCGCAGCCCGGTGCGCTACCTCAACGACGGAGTCAGCCAGACCCTGGCCGTGCGCCCCGACGGCAGCGTGCCCCGGCTGGCATTCCCCACGGAGAGCCGTCGCGCGGTGTTCCTCGCCCGCCCTCACATGCCGCCCGCCGAGATGCCCGACGACGCCTTCCCCTTCGTGCTCAACACCGGCCGTCTGCAGCACCAGTGGCACACCATGACCAGGACGGGGAAGGTCGCCAAGCTCAACCGGCTCGACCCCGGCCCCTTCGTGGAGATCAACCCCAGGGACGCGGCCGCCCTCGCGATCACGGAGGGCGACCCGGTCGAGGTCGCCTCCCGCCGCGGCCGGGCGGTGCTCCCCGCCGTCGTGACCGACCGGGTGAGGCCCGGGGACTGTTTCGCGCCCTTCCACTGGAACGATCTCTTCGGCGAGTACCTCAGCGTCAACGCCGTCACCAGCGACGCCGTGGACCCGGTCTCCCTCCAGCCCGAGTTCAAGGTCTGCGCGGTGACGCTCGCCAAGGTCGCGGCCGTCGACGCCGTGACCGCCGCGCCGCCCGAGGCCGCGGCCCCGCCAATCCCGGGCGCCGCCGCCCCGCTTGCCGCGGTGTTCGGCATCGCGGATCCCGCCCCTCCCGTCCTGACCGGCGCCGAACGCCGCTACCTGTCCGGCTTCCTCGCGGGTCTCGGCACGCGGCCGGTGGAAGGCGCCCCGGTACTGCCCCGGAACGCGCCCTTCGACCCGGACCACGCCCTGTGGGTCGACGGGGTGCTGGCCGGCATGTTCTCCCGGACCCCGGAGACGCGGGAGGCACAGCCCTCCGGATCACACGCCCCGCCCGGGCGTGAGGTCCTCGTCCTGTGGGCCTCGCAGACCGGCAACGCCGAGGAGGTGGCCGCCTCCGCGGCACGGCGGCTGACAGCCGACGGGCGCACGGCCACCCTCGTAGGGATGGACGAGCGCCCGCTGGAAGGCATTCCGGGCGCGGCCGACCTCCTCGTCGTCACCAGCACGTTCGGGGACGGCGACGCCCCCGACAACGGTTCGGCGTTCTGGGCCGCCCTCAACGCCCCCGGCACGCCGCGGCTCGACGGAGTCCGCTACGCCGTGCTCGCCCTCGGGGACTCCTCCTACGACGACTTCTGCGGCCACGGCAGGCGGATCGACGAACGCCTCGGCGAACTGGGCGCCCTCCGGCTCGTGCCCCGTACGGACTGCGAACCGGACTACGACGTCCAGGTCGGACAGTGGCTCGACGAGGTCTCCGCCGCACTCGCCGGTGCCGCGTCCGGCACCGACGCCGCACCCTCCGCCTCCGACACCACCCCGCGCGCTCCCGCGACCGCCCGGCCGGCCGCCGCGCCCGCGGCCCCCGCGCCTTCCGCACCGACTCGCGCCGCGAGGACGGTCACCGCACGGCTGGTGGGCAACGAACTGCTCAGCCTCCCCGGTGCGACCAAGGAAGTCAGGCGGTTCACCTTCGACGCGCAGGACAGCCCCGTCCCCCTGGCCTACGAGGCGGGTGACGCCCTCGGCGTCGAGGCGCTCAACTGCCCCGGACTCGTGGCGGAATGGCTGGCCGTCACCGGACTGGACGCCGCCGAGCCGGTCGACGTGCGGGGCGTGGGCGCCGTGCCCCTCGGCGATGCGCTCCACCGCCACCTGGACATCGCGAGGATCACACCGGGACTGCTGCGCCTGGTCGCCGAACGCACCCAGGACCGCACCCTGAGGAAGCTGCTGCGCCCGGACAACAAGGGCGAACTCGCGCAGTGGACCTGGGGGCGCCAGGCAGTCGACGTCATCGCCGAGCACGCGGCCCGGGCCACCGCGGCCGAGTTGGCCGAAGCCCTCACGCGCCTGCGGCCGAGGCTCTACTCCATATCGTCCAGCCCGCTCACCGACCCCGGACTCGTGCGCACGACCGTCTCCGTCGTCCGTTACGAGAACCGTCACGGGACCGTCCGCAAGGGAGTGGCCTCCACCTTCCTCGCGGACGCGGAGGAGGGCAGCGGCGTGCCGGTCTTCGTCCAGAGTTCCCCGCACTTCCGGCCCCCGGCCGACCCCGCCACCCCCATGATCATGGTCGGTCCGGGCACCGGGGTCGCCCCGTTCGTCGGCTTCCTCGGTGAACGGCGGGCCCTCGGCCACCGTGGCGCCAACTGGCTGTTCTTCGGCGAGCAGCGCAGGGCCACCGACTTCTACTACGAGGACGAGCTGGACACCCTCCGCCGGGAGGGCGTCCTGACCCGGCTGGACACCGCCTTCTCCCGCGACCAGCGCGCCAAGATCTACGTCCAGGACCGGATGCGCGAGCACGGCGCCCAGCTCTGGGCATGGCTTCAGGACGGTGCGCACTTCTACGTGTGCGGCGACGCCTCCCGGATGGCGAAGGACGTGGACCGTGCCCTGCGGGACATCGCCGTGGCCCACGGCGGACTCCAGGAGGACGCCGCCGCCGCGTACGTCAAGCAGCTGTCCGCCGGCAAGCGGTACGTGCGCGACGTCTACTGAGGCCGGCCACCGGGCTCAGCCGCCCGCGACCGCCGCGTCGAACGCCGGCAGGTAGGCGGACGCGTGGCCCTCGGCCGTCGGGTGGACGTTCGTGCCGCTGATCCACGCGTCGCTCGTGCAGATCTCGTGCCCGGTGAAGGCGGGCCTTGCGTCGGCGAAGGCGAATCCGGCCGCCCGCGCACGGTCCGCGATGGTCTCGTTGAGGAGGTCCGATCCGCGGTTGACGGCGGAGCGCTTGGCGGAGCTGAGCCCGCCGAGGCAGAGCCCGCCCTCCTTGTACAGATGCGGATAGCCGACGATCACGACCTCCGCGCGCGGCGCGCGGTCGCGGACGGTCGCGTAGAGGGTGTCCAGCTCACCCGGCAGCTCGTTCACGACGTACTCCGCGGCGGTCTCCAGCGCGCGCTCGCAGGCGGACTGCGTCGAGTACTGGCAACTGAGCATCGTCGAGGCGAACCCCGAGTCGTTGCCCCCGATACTGAGACTCACCAGCGTGGTGTCCTCGTCCAGTTCGCCGGCCTGGTCGTCCAGGACGTCGGGGATCTTCGCACCGCCGCACGCGGCGAAGGTGAAGGAGGCCGGACCGTTCGCGTCGGCCCACAGCGCCGGATAGGCGTTGCGGCTACGGGTGCACGCGAGGTCGGAGTAGCTCCCGGCACCCGTCCCCGAGGAGTACGAGTCGCCGAGGGCCACGTAGTTCACCTCCGCCGACGCGGCGGGGGGCGCGGCGTGGGCCGGTACGGTGACCGACGCGAGCGCCAGGGCGACAAGGGCGGCGCCGGCGGGGCGGGACAGAGGCACGGGGACTCCCGGTGGTGGGGGAACGGAGGCGGCGGACGACGGCCGCCCCACGACCGGGCGGCCGGGTCCCAGCCTTCCGCCGCCGCACTCCCATGGGCATCGGCGAAATGACCGGCTCCCGGACCCCACCGGTCCGGGAGCCACCGCGCAGGTCCTCCGTCAGCCCGCGGACTCGCCCGCGTGCGGGCTCAGGACACCTGCTCCGATCAGGACGAACAGCAGGATGCCCAGGGCGACGCGGTAGATCACGAACGGCATGAAGCTCTTGGTCGTGATGAACTTCATGAACCATGCGATGACCGCGTAACCGACCGCGAAGGCGATGAGCGTCGCGAAGATCGTCGGCCCCCAGGAGACGTGTCCCTCGCCGGCGTCCTTCAGCTCGAACACACCGGAGGCCAGTACCGCGGGGATCGCCAGGAGGAAGGAGTAGCGGGCCGCCGCCTCACGCGTGTAGCCCATCAGGAGACCACCGCTGATCGTGGCGCCGGAGCGGGAGACACCCGGGACCAGCGCCATCGCCTGGCAGAAGCCGAAGATCAGACCGTCCTTGACGCCCAGTTCCCTCAGCGACTTGCGTTCCTTGATCGCCCGGTGCTTGCCCCCGGTCTCGTCGCGCGCCGCGAGCCGGTCCGCGACGCCGAGGACGATGCCGAGGACGATCAGGGTCGTTGCGATCAGACGGAGGTCACGGAAGGGGCCCTCGATCTGGTCCTTGAAGGCCAGACCGAGGACGCCGATCGGAAGCGAGCCGATGATGACCAGCCAGCCCATCTGGGCGTCGTGGTCACTGCGCATCGCCGAGTTCGTCAGAGACCGGAACCAGGCGGAGACGATCCGGGCGATGTCCTTGCGGAAGTAGATGAGGACCGCGGCCTCGGTTCCGATCTGGGTGATGGCGGTGAACGCGGCTCCAGGGTCGTGCCAGCCCGCGAACGCCGCGGTCAGCCGCAGATGGGCGCTGGAGGAGATCGGCAGGAACTCGGTCAGTCCCTGAACGAGGCCCAGGACGAATGATTCGAACCAGCTCATGGGGCTTAGGCCATCCCGGAGGTACTCATGCAACGGCCGACGGACCCGTGGGCCGTCGGCAACGTGCGGATGCGGTCAGGAAGGGGGACGGGACACCACGGCCCCGGACATCCTCTGTCGGTTGCGCGCAGCGTATCGCCTGCGGGTGAACGGAGTCCCCCCTGCCCCTGGCTACGCCGCGCCGCCGGCCTCCGCGGGCGGCGTCCCGGCCGCCCCGCCCAGCCGGTGCCGCCTCCGCCAGGCGACCAGGGCCGCGCCGGCTCCGGAGACCACGATGAAGCCCATGGCGGCCAGGAACACCGGCGAGGTCGGCGACGAGGCCGTGCTGCCCGCGACGACGTAGGCGGCGGTGTTGGGGATCGAACCGAGTCCGGTGGCCAGGAGGAACGGCGGATAGCCCATACGGGACGTCGCCGCGCAGTAGTTGGCCGCGGCGAACGGCACTCCGGGGAAGAGCCGCAGGGCCAGCATGGATCTGAACCCGTGGCGGCTGAGCAGCCCGTCCGCCGCCTTCAGGTACTTGCCGCGCAGCAGCGTCCGGAGCGCGTCCTGCCCCAGCACCCTGCCGAGCAGGAAGGAGACGCCCGCCCCGAGCACGGTCCCGGCCAGCGCGGCGGCGAGACCGGCCTGCGCGCCGAAGAGCGCCCCGGCCGCCAGGTTGAGCAGCGGGCGCGGCACGAAGGCCACAGTGCACACGCCGTACGCGAGCCCGAACAGCATCGCCGCGGCGGACCCGGTGAGTTGTGGTGGCCAGCCGGAGGCCAGCAGCCGCTGCGGTTCGAGTCGCAGCATGGTGACGGCGGCGGCCAGGAGGACCGCCACGAGCAGGGAGAACCGGGACCAGGGGGAGAGCAGCGCCCTCGTACAGCGCAATGCGAGGCCGCCGGAGTGCCGTGTTGCGGGGACGGGGTCGAACATCTGGGGAGCGTAACCGAAACGGGTGTGTGATCGCCGTAATGTCCGGGCGGCGAGCAGGCGTACGGCAGGCGGCTGTTCGTCCCCGGCGAGGCGGAAACCGGCCCGACCAGGGCTCCTTCGCGCGGCAGGACGACGCGTGCGCCCGCCGGTGTGACGAACTCGCCCGCACCGGACCGGCCGTGCGAGCCGTCTCCGTCCGCACGACGACGACCGTACGGCCCCGTCGCCACCGGTCCTGCCGGCGGAGCCGTCCTCACGCCCGCGGCGATGTGGCCACTCGCAGGAGGACGCGCCTGCGCGGCGGTCCGGCCCGCCCGCCCGCTTGAAAACCGCTCGACGCCGGGACGCCGCTCCGCGATGATCAGGGGCATGTTCCGGTACGCCTTCCTCGCAGCGTGGTCCGCGGTCGCGGCCACGCCGAAGGCTGCCGTCATCCCCGCGGCCGCACCCGCGGCAGCGACCGACGCGGCGTGCACCGCCGCCACGGCGCCCTTCGGCGGCGCCCGAAGCTGACCCTCCCCCGACAAGTCCGGCGGACCCCGCAAGGGGAGGGTCGGCGGGGCCCTGGGGTCTTCTCACTCAGCTTCGAACACCAAGGACGAGCCATGCCCAAGACGGCATACGTGCGTACCAAGCCACACCTCAACATCGGCACCATGGGCCACGTCGACCACGGCAAGACCACCCTGACGGCCGCCATCACCAAGGTGCTGAGCGACCGCGGCAGCGGCACCTTCGTGCCGTTCGACCGGATCGACCGCGCCCCGGAGGAGGCCCAGCGGGGCATCACCATCAACATCGCGCACGTCGAGTACGAGACCGACACCCGGCACTACGCGCACGTCGACATGCCCGGTCACGCCGACTACGTCAAGAACATGGTCACGGGGGCGGCGCAGCTGGACGGGGCGATCCTCGTGGTCTCCGCGCTCGACGGGATCATGCCGCAGACCGCCGAGCACGTGCTGCTGGCCCGTCAGGTCGGGGTCGACCACATCGTCGTCGCCCTCAACAAGGCCGACGCGGGCGACCCGGAGCTCACCGACCTGGTGGAGCTCGAGGTCCGCGAGCTGCTGACCGCGCACGGCTACGGTGGGGACACCCTGCCCGTCGTACGGGTGTCCGGGCTCGGAGCGCTCCGGGGCGACCCGCGCTGGACGGCGTCCGTCGAGGGGCTGCTGGACGCCGTCGACACCTACGTACCGATGCCGGTGCGCTACACCGACGCGCCGTTCCTGCTGTCCGTGGAGAACGTGCTGACCATCACCGGCCGGGGCACCGTCGTCACCGGGGCCGTGGAGCGTGGCACGGTGCGCGTCGGGGACCGGGTGTCGGTGCTGGGGGCGGACGTCGAGACGGTCGTCACGGGCCTCGAGACCTTCGGCAAGCCGATGGAATCGGCGGAGGCCGGCGACAACGTCGCGCTGCTGCTGCGCGGAGTCGAGCGCGACCGGGTCCGGCGGGGCCATGTGGTCGCGGAGCCCGGCAGCCTCACCCCGAGCCGTCGTTTCACCGCACAGGTGTACGTCCTTTCGGGGCGGGAGGGAGGCCGGACCACACCCGTCACGACCGGATACCGGCCGCAGTTCTACATCCGCACGGCGGACGTCGTCGGTGACGTCGACCTGGGTGACGCGGCAGTCGCCCGGCCCGGTGACACGGTCACGATGACCGTCGAGCTGGGGCGTGACGTCCCGCTGGAGCCCGGTCTCGGCTTCGCGATCCGCGAGGGCGGACGCACCGTCGGCGCCGGTACGGTCACCGGCCTGCTCTGAGCGCGCCGCGCGGCACGCCCTCCCACCCCGGGAGGGCGTGCCGCGCCCGCTGATGCAGACTGGGGCGCATGGCAGACACAGCACTCGTCCTGGGTGCCGGCGGAGTCACCGGCACCGCGTGGGAAACCGGGATCCTGCACGGACTCGCCAAGGCAGGCGTCGACCTGTCCACCGCCGACCTGATCGTCGGGAGCTCGGCCGGAGCCCTCGTAGGGGCGCAGCTCGCCTCGGGACTCGTGGCCGTCGGCGACCTCTACGAACGGCAGCTCGCCGACCCGGAGGACGACAAGGGGGCGGCGGGCCGGCTGGGCCCGGTCACAGTCCTGCGTTACGCGAGAGCGGTGCTTTCCTCCCGCACCCCGGAGGAGTACGGACGGAGACTGGGCGCGCTGGCCAGGGAGAGCCGGCCCGCCGCGACGGCCGCCCAGCGGCTGGCGATGATCGCCGGACGGCTCCCGTCGGCCGACTGGCCCGAGCGGCATCTGCTCGTCACCGCCGTCGACGCCGCCACCGGGGCACTGCACACCTTCGACAGGACGGGTCCGGTCCCGCTCCCCGAAGCGGTCACCGCCAGCTGCGCCGTTCCCGTGGTCTGGCCCGTCGTCGGCGCCGGAGGCAGGACCTGGATCGACGGCGGGGTGCACTCACCCGCCAACGCCCACCTCGCGGCGGGCTACGAGCGCGTCGTCGTCATCGCCCCCACCGCCGCCGGCAACCGGGTGATCGCCGCTCCCCGGGCGCAGGCCGCCGAGCTGGAGGAGGCGGGAGCGCGCGTCGAGGTCATCACCCCGGACGCGGGCACCAGGAAGGCCGTGGGCCGCAACTCCCTGGACCCCGCACGCCGTGCGGCGGCGGCCCGGGCGGGCCTGGCCCAGTCAGCGGCGCACACCGAGGCGGTCGCCGCGGTGTGGAACGGCTGAGCCGGACGGCCGGCGGACGAGGCCGTCGCCGGCACGGTCACAATGGGGGAGTGAACGAGCCGATCCCCGTACTCCGTGAAACCGACCAGGGCACCGCCAGGCTGCTGCCCGACGTGGACCGGGACCGGGCCTGGCTGCTGACGGTCGACGGTGCCCCGCAGTCGTACGTCGACCTGGACGAGCCGGAGCACCTCGAGTTCGAGTACGTACGCCGGCTCGGCCACGTCGTGGACCTCGCCGCCCCGGCCGGGCGGCCGCTGGACGTGGTGCACCTCGGTGGCGGCGCGCTCACGCTGCCTCGCTACGTCGCGGCGACCCGCCCCGGCTCACGGCAGGAGGTCGCGGAGGCGGACGGGGGACTCGTCGCGCTCGTGGACGAGCACCTGGCCCTGCCCACGCGCTCCGGGATCACGGTGCACGCCACCGACGCCCGGGAGTGGCTCGATGCGGCGCGACCGGCCTCCGCGGATCTCCTCATCGGCGACGTGTTCGGCGGCTCACGGGTACCGGCCCACCTGACCTCCGTGGAGTACGCGCGGGCCGCGGGGCGCCTCCTGCGCCAGGACGGCCTCTACGCGGCCAACCTGGCGGACGGCGCCCCCTTCGGCTTCCTGCGGTCGCAGCTGGCCAACTTCGCCGAGGTCTTCGGGGAACTCGTCCTGATCGCGGAGCCGGCCGTCCTGCGCGGACGCCGCTTCGGCAACGCCGTGCTGCTCGCCTCGCACGTGCCCGTCGACGCCGCCGCGCTCACCAGGCGGTGCGCCTCCGACGCGTTCCCGGCACGGGTCGAGCACGGCGCGGCGATCACCCGGTTCATCGGTGACGCGCGGCCGGTGCGCGACCGTGAGGCCGTGGCCTCACCTCAGCCCCCCGAGGGCGCCTTCAGCATCGGCTGACGCCTGGGAGGGCTCAGGCACGCTGACCTTCGCCACCGTGCCGCGGCGCGTCAGGTTGCGTACGTCGGGGACCAGCAGCACCCCCGCCGTCACCAGCACGATCAGCCCCGCGCAGCCCCACAGCGCCGTGCTGCGGCCGACGAGCGTCTCCACCGGCCCGGCCGCCGCCGTCGCCAGCGGCACCATCGCCACCGATCCGAACCAGTCGTACGCGGCGACCCTGGAGAGCTTGTCCTCCGGGATCTCCTGGTGGAGAGCCGTCATCCAGGACACGCCGAACACCTCTATGGCGACACCGGTCACGAACATCACCACGCAGAGGCCGGCGACGGGCAGCGGGATCGCGAGCCCCGCGGACGGCATGGCCAGCGGGAAGACGCAGAGCGTCCCGGCCAGCAGCAGCCGCCGCGGCTTCCAGCGCATCATCAGCAGGGCTCCGCCCAGGGTGCCGACCCCGAACGAGGCCAGGGCGAAGCCCCAGGGGCGCGCGCCGCCGAGTTCGTCCTGGGCCACCAAGGGCCCGTACACGGCCTCCGCCGCACCGACGACCGCGACGACCACGGAGAACTGCAGGACCACGGCCCACAGCCAGGGCCGTCCGGCGACCTCCTTCCAGCCCTCCCGGAGGTCGGCGAGCAGCCCGTCGCCCGGGGCACGCGGCGGGATGTGCCCCACGTCGAGGAAGGCCCTCAGCGCACCGGCGGCCGCGAAGGCCGCGGCGTCCACGGCGAGCACCCAGCCCGGGTTCATGGCCGCGATCATGGCGCCGCCGAGTGCGGCGCCGCCGATGGCCGCGCCGTGCATCGACATACGGAAGAAGGCGAAGGCCCGGGCCGCCTGCTCGGGGCCGACGCTGGAGAGCAGCATGCCCTCGGAGGCGGGGCCGAAGAACGCCTGGCCCGTACCGCAGAGAGCGGTCAGCACCATCATGTGCCACAGCTCCGCGGAACCTGTCAGGACGAGCCAGGCGAACACCGCCTGCGACAGGCAGTTGAGCGTGTTCGCCGCCACCATCACCCGGTGGCGCGGCAGCCTGTCCGCGACCGCGCCGCCGACCAGGAGGAAGAGCACCAGCGGAGCGGTGCGCGCCGCCGCGACCAGGCCGACGTCGCCGGCGTCGCCACCCGACTCCAGGACCGCGAACGCCGCCGCGATCAACGCGCCGTTGGAGCCCAGGCTCGTGATGATCGCGGCGGCGGTCAGCAGACCGAAATTCCGTCCCGCCGGAAGGGGGCGGGACGCGGGGGAGGCGGAGGAGGGTGCGGAGGTCACCAGGGGACTATCCCCGGAGCGACCCCCTCTCGCCAAATGGAGGGCCCCGGCCCCCGTGGACCGGGGTTCAGGACGAGGTCGCCGCACCCTCCGCGAGACGCACCGTGCTGAGGATCTTCTGGATGGTGGTGTCCGGGAGTTCGTCGTCCACGCCCGCGTTGGCGTAGAGGATCCACGAGGCGTACTCGCCCTTGGCGTTCTTGAACGTGAAGGCGATCGACTTGCCGTCGGTGTCGCACTTGTCCTTGTTCGCCAGCCCCGAGGCGGTGGCCGTGACGACGCTGCCCGTGAGGCCGGACTTGGTGGTGTACGGCTTGGCCTCGGCGGTCTTGACCTTCGACTTCGGGTCCGTCTGCGCGTAGGCCGCCCAGACCCAGTTCGCCGCCTCGTTGGTGGCGGCCTCGTCCGTGCTCTTCGCGCCCTGACCGCCCTTGGTGCCGACACCGGCCAGGCCGGTGTCCTCCTTGGAGCCGTCCTTGTCGCTGTCGTCGACGCACCACTTGCTCTTGTAGAACGCGGGCGCGGAGAAGCCGACGGCCGGCGGGCCGGTGGGGTCCTTCTCGTCCTCGAAGCCCGAGATCATGCCCGTGCTCGCGACTTCCCAGTCACCGGGAACGTCGAACTGGGTGCCCCACTTGGGGTTGGTCACGACCTTCCACCCCGGGACCGTCGGTGCGGCGTCCTCGCCCCCGCGCGGGTTCGCCGCGGGGGAGGAGCCGGTGGCGGAGGGCTTCGCCGTGGGCGACGAGGACGATTTTCCGTCAGCCGTGGAGGAGCCGCCGTCGTCCTTCTTGTTCATGACGACGACGCCGGTGACGACCGCGGCGACCACCACGGCGGTCGCCGCGACGACGGCGACGACGGTCGTCTTCTTCCTGTCGTCGCGCTGCGGACCGCCGGGGCCGCCCGGTACCGCGTACTGCGGCACCGTGGGCTGCTGGTACGGGTTGGGCGGCGGGTATCCCGGCTGGCCCTGCTGCTGATATCCCGGCTGCTGATAGGGATTCGGCTGTTGGTACCCCGGCTGCTGGTACGGGTTCTGGTTCTGGTCCTGCGGGTTCTGCTCGCCCCCGGGCGGCTGCTGTCCTGGCCACATGGCCAGTAACCATAGAGGGACGGGGCCTCCGCTGCTACGGGCGCCCCTGTGAGGGGATGGCCAAAGACGGCTACCCGCAAGTAACATCACGGCCATGAGCACTGAAGAGCTGACGGTCGGCGAGATCCTGTCCGCGAGCGTCCCGATGGTCCGGACCCTCGGAATCACCTATCTGGAGACGACCGCGGAACGCGCCGTCCTCTCACTTCCCGACCGGGCCGAATACCACAACCACCTCGGCGGACCGCACGCCGGAGCCATGTTCACGCTCGCCGAATCGGCCAGCGGCGCGATCGTGGTGGCCGCCTTCGGGGACCAGATGGCCCGGGCCGTACCGCTGCCCGTCACCACGGAGATGGCGTTCAAGAAGGTCGCCATGGGCGATCTCACAGCGACCGCCGTACTCGGGCGCCCGGCGGCCGAGGTCGTCGCGGAGCTGGACGAGGGCAAGAGGCCGGAATTCCCCGTCAGGGTCGAGATCCGGCGTGCCGACGGCGCCGTCACCAGCGAGATGAGCGTGGTCTGGACGCTCCGCCCCAACGGCTGATCCCGGCCTCCGCCCCACGTCCTCCTCCTCCCGGCGATGCACTCGGCGGCGCCTTCGGACGCCCGGCCCGGTAGGCTTCCCGCCGTGCGCCACGCGTGGCGCACGGCGGAGATTTCTTACGGGAGGGACCGGCGTTGCACGTCCAGGAATGGCTGGAGACCGTACCGGCGGTCAGCATCTACCTCCTCGTGGGGGTGGTCATCGGGCTCGAGAGCCTGGGCATCCCGCTGCCGGGCGAGATCATCCTCGTGAGTTCGGCGCTCCTCGCCTCCCAGCACGGTCACATCGACCCCGTGGTGCTCGGCGCCTGTGCGTCGGCGGGCGCGATCATCGGCGACTCCGTCGGCTACGCCATCGGCCGCAAGGGGGGCCGCCCCCTGCTCGCCTGGCTCGGCGGCAGATTCCCCAAGCACTTCGGCGCGCCGCAGATCGCGCTGGCGGAGCGCTCGTTCGAGAAGTGGGGCATGTGGGCCGTCTTCTTCGGACGGTTCGTCGCCCTCCTGCGGATCTTCGCCGGGCCCCTGGCCGGGGTGCTGCGCATGCCGTACTGGAAGTTCCTGATCGCCAACGTGCTCGGCGGCATCGTCTGGGCCGGCGGCACCACCGCCGTCATCTACTCGGTGGGCGTCGTCGCCGAGGCGTGGCTCAAGCGCTTCTCCTGGCTGGGGCTGCTCGCCGCCGTACTGATCGGGGTGATCTCCATGCTGGTCCTGAAGAACCGTGCGAAGAAGGCCGCTGGGCAGCAGGGCGAGCCGGTGCACGTGCCGGAGCCGGACGCCGTGCGCGCGGCGGACTGACCGTCGGGCCGGCCCGCGGGCCGCACCCAGGCGGCCGGCGCAGCGCCCCGAGGCCGTCAGTCCTCCTGGTGCGCCGCTCGGTGCGCCTTGGCCAGCTCCACGTAGCCCGCGGCGTTGAAGGCGATGCCCTCGCGTTCCTCGGCGGTCAGTTCCCGCCGCACCTTCGCGGGGACACCGGCGACGAGGGAGCCCGGGGGCACCCGCATCCCCTGCGGTACGAGGGCCTGGGCCGCGATCAGCGAACCCGCGCCGATGTGAGCGCCGTTGAGCACGGTCGCGCCCATGCCGACCAGGACGTCGTCCTCGATCACGCATCCGTGCAGCACGGCGTTGTGACCCACGGAGACACGCGCTCCGACGGTGAGAGGGAAGCCGGGGTCCGTGTGCACACTGCAGTTGTCCTGGATGTTGCTGTCGGGGCCGAGCGAGATCGGCCCGCAGTCGGCGCGCAGCACGGCCTGGTACCAGACACTCGAGCCCGCGGCCATCGAGACCTCGCCCACGACGACGGAGGTCGGCGCCAGGAACGCGTCGGGGTCGATGTCCGGCTCCCTGCCGCCGATCCCCATGACCAGTGCCCGCTCTGCCATGTCCGCTCCTCGGTCGGGGTGTGGTGCGCTCGGCACCTCTGCTCGGCACGAACCGTAGTGGACGCCCCCGCAGGTGGCGGCGGGTGGGGTGAACATCACAGCTCGCCGCTCGGACCGCCTCCGCCGCGCCGACTACCGTGAGCGGGTGCCGAAGAACCGGAACCCGCTCTCCTCCCTGGCAAGCCGGCGGCGTGGTGTCATGTCCCGCGTCGTCCACCACGTGTGGTCCTGGGTCCAGGAGACGGGGGCCGTCACGGCGCAGCATCCCGGGCGGCTCCGCTTCCGCCGTATCGGCCCCGGGACACGGCTCGCCTTCCCGCAGGGGACGGTCTTCGGCGAGGAGTGGATCGAGCTCGGCGACCACTGCATCATCGGCGAGCAGGTGACCCTCACCGCCGGTCTGATGCCCGATCTGGACCTGGGACCGGAGACCGTCCTGACCCTCGGCGACGGTGTGGTGCTGGGGCGGGGCAGCCATGTCGTCGCCGACACCTCGGTGACCATCGGCTCGGACACCTACTGCGGTCCGTACGTCTACATCACCTCGACCAACCACAGTTACGACGACCGGGACCAGCCGGTGGGCAAGCAGTGGCCCCGCATGGAGCCCGTGGTGATCGGGCCCGGGTGCTGGATCGGCACCGGAGCCGTCATCCTTCCCGGCGCCAGGCTCGGCCGTAACGTGGTGGTCGCCGCCGGGGCGGTCGTCCGTGGAGAGGTCCCCGACCATGCCGTCGTCGCGGGCGCGCCGGCACGGGTGGTGCGCAGCTGGGACTCCGAGCGGGGCTGGCAGCCGCCGCTGCGCACCCCGCCACCGATGCCCATCCCGGACGGTGTGACGCCCGAGCAGCTGGCGGCCGTAGCCCTCCTGGCCGAGGAATCCGGCGAGGGGGCCTGACACTCGCGGGTCCCGTCGCCTGCCCGCAGGCCCGCGCGCCGAGTTCGACGTCCGCCCGGGACGCAGGGCCGGGACGTGCTCCCGAGGTGGACTGCCAGGGTCGTCCACCCGGGTCGTCCACCCGGGTCCCGAGTCGGTGCCGCAAGTCCCGTCGCAAGTCCGGGTCGTACGGCCGCGTCGCGCGGTCAGCCCGTCGCCAGCAGCACGGTACCGAGCAGGGCCAGGCCGGCTCCCGCGGTCTGGATGCCCCGCAGCCGTTCGCCGAGGACCCCTCGCGCGGCCAGGGCCGTCACCACCGGGTACAGCGAGGCCAGGACGGCTGCCACCGTCACGGGGCCGTGCTGCGCCGCGATCGAGTACGTCCCGTTGGCCGCGACATCGGCGAGCCCGACGAACGCCAGGGCGGGAAGCGCGGAGCGCACGGCGGCGAGTCCCCCCTCCTGCGGCAGCGCCCGGCCCCCACGGCGGACCGAGACACCGAGGGCCGTACCACCGACCGCGATGTTGGTCACACGCTGGACGAACAGGGCGAGGAAGAGCCCGGGCACCGTCGTGGACGCCTCCGAGATCAGCGACATCACCGCCCCGAAACCGAAGGCGGCCAGCAGGGTGAGCGCGACCGCCTGACGCTGTACCGGTGCGCCGCGCAACTGCGGGCCGCCGGCCAGGACGACACCGGCGACGGCGACGGCCACCCCGGCGAACTGCAGCAGCCCGGGGCGCTCTCCCACGAGGAGGCCCACCCCGACCGGTACCGCCACACCGAGTGAGCCCAGAGGGGAGACGACCCCCATCGGTCCGAGCGCCAGGGCCTTGTAGAAGCTGAGCATCGCCACCGGGCCCACCGCTCCGGCGGCGACCGCGAACCAGAGCCGCGGGCCGGCCTCGCTCCAGGCGCCTGTCGCGGCCACCACGACTCCGAGCACCGCGGCGGCGACGCACTGCGAGACGACCACCACCGTCAGGGCGGGCGTGCGACGGGAGAGCAGGCCACCGCCGAAATCCGCCAGCCCCCACAGCAGGCTCGTGGCCAGGGCGAACAGTGCTGTCATCGGGGCGCCTCGCAGTACAGTGCGGTGGTCGGTGGGTCCACCACACCGTAGTGCAGTATTTTCGACTCTGTCATTCAGAATATTGGACGGAATGTGTCTGACCTCGATCAGCTCACCCAGTCGCTCGCCAGGAATCTCAAGCGCTGGAGGGGTGAGCGCGGTTTCACACTGGACGCCCTCGCGGCCCGGGCGGGCGTCAGCCGGGGCATGATCATCCAGATCGAGCAGGCGAGGACGAACCCGAGCGTCGGTACCACCGTCAAACTCGCCGACGCGCTGGGCGTCAGCATCACCACGCTGCTCGACTACGAGCAGGGGACACAGGTTCGGCTGGTCCCCGCGGGCCAGGCGGTCCGCATGTGGTCGACGGAGGCGGGCAGTTCGACCACCCTCCTGGTGGGCACGGAAGCCCGGGGGCCGGTCGAGCTCTGGTCGTGGCATCTGATGCCCGGTGAGGGCAGCGCCTCCGACCCGCACCCCGAGGGGACGGTCGAGCTGCTTCACGTCACGACCGGGGAACTGACCCTCGTGGTCGACGGCGAACCCCATCTGCTGCCCGCCGGAACCTCCGCCACCTTCGAGGCGCACGTCCCGCACAGCTACCGCAACGACGGCACCGAGCCCGTCGACCTGACCATGGCCGTCTCGATCCCGCCGGTCCACCGCGAGGGCAGGTAACGGAGGCATCCTCCCCGGCGCTTCCCCCGCCCGCCGCCCTCCACGCGCCCCCTTCCGCGCGGGGCGGGCTGCGGAGATCAGCGTCCGCGCCGGTGCTCCTCCAGCCATGTCGTCGCGAAGTCCACCGCGGCGCGGATGCCGAAGAGATGGCTCCGCGCCGACCTCACCCGGCCGACCGAGACCTCGCACGCCCTGCGGCGGACGAAGTCGGCACCCAGGGCCGGGAAGTCCCCGTCGTCCAGGGCGATGTCCTCGTACTCCCACCAGTGGCGCCCCGACTCCCGCGCCACGACGCAGCGGTAGAGACGGCGCGGCCGTGTGGGGCGCCGGTACTCCGCGAGGTGGAAGGCGGTGCAGCCGGCGAACCCCGTGCCCAGCAGCAGCACCTGTGCGTCCGCCTCGTAGAGCCGTGCCAGCGGGGACTCCTCGCCCAGGTGGCAGTCCGGGCGGTGCCCCGACAGCAGCTTCCCGGCGGCCGGGCCCAGCGCGGTGAACGACGTCTGCGGGTGACCGCTGCGCGACGAAGCGGGCGAGAGCCGCACCGTCTCGGCGAGCACGCCCATCGAGGGGGCGGGGGTGAGCGCCGGATCGAACGGGGGCATGGCCGCCCGCACCACGGCGCGGGCACTCTCTGCCAGGCCGCTCACCCGCTCCAGGTACGACCTCGAGGTGTCCGAGTTCTCCGGAGTGAACGAGGGGACGACCAGGGTGCCCTCCGGCCCCAGGGCGACGCGCAGGGAGTCCTTCATGCTCCCCGCGTCCCCGCCCGCGGAGCGCATCGAGGCGTGCACGAGGAGAACACCGCCGCGCCTGACCCCGAGCCGGGACAGCTGGGTCGCGGTGAGTTCGTCACCGAGGACTGGATGCTGCGTCACGGAGCGCATTGTCCTCGCCCGCGGCGCTCCGCGACACCACGCCTGGCGAACCCGCCAGGGGGTGTCCGCCGGGAGGGCCGTCAGCGCAGAGGATCCAGACGGGGTATCTCGATCGCCGGACAGCGGTCCATCACCATGGCGAGGCCCGCCGCGCGCGTCCGCGCGTACGCCTCCTCGTCGACGACGCCCAGCTGGAACCACACGGCCTTCGCCCCCACCGCCACCGCCTCGTCGGCGACCCCGCCCGCCAGATCGCTGTTGACGAAGACGTCCACCACATCGACCGGGAACGGTATGTCCGCCAGTGAGGCGTACCCCTGTTCGCCGTGGACGGTCTCGGCCTTGGGGTGGACGGGAACGACCTTCTTCCCGAACCGCTGAAGCACCTCGGCCACGCCGTAGGCCGCGCGGGACCGGTTGCCCGACAGGCCGACCACCGCCCAGGTGTCACCCATGTCCCCGAGGATCGCGCGCACCGTCTCGTCGTCTGAGTTCATGCCCGGACAACGGACCACCCCGCCCGGCCATTCCCCACGGAAGGGTGAAAGTCCCCGACGCGAGGGCGCTTAAGGTGGACCGATGCACGAGCAGTACCGGACAGTCGCCCGCGAGGGCGTGCACGAGACCGAGGTCAGCCGATCGCGCTTCCTCTGCGCGCTCGCACCCGCCGCCACCGAACAGGAGGCGCAGGACTTCGTCGCCCGCGTCCGCAGGGAACACCCCACCGCCAACCACAACTGCTACGCCTACGTGGTCGGAGCGGACGCGTCCGTGCAGAAGGCGTCCGACGACGGTGAGCCCGGCGGGACGGCGGGCGTCCCCATGCTGCAGATGCTGATGCGCCGTGACGTCCGCTACGCCGTCGCGGTCGTCACCCGCTACTTCGGCGGTGTGAAGCTCGGGGCGGGAGGACTCATCCGCGCCTACGGCGGAGCGGTCGGCGAGGCCCTCGACGCGATCGGCACCACCACCCGCCGGCGCTACCGCCTCGCCACCGTCACCGTCGACCACCAGCGGGCCGGCAAGCTGGAGAACGATCTGCGTGCCACCGGAACCGCTGTCCACGAGGTGACCTACGCCGAGTCCGTCGTCATCGCGATCGGCCTGCCCGACGCCGAGGTGGACACATTCAGGGACTGGCTCGCCGACGCCACCGCCGGCTCCGCGACGCTGGAACTGGGCGGCGAGGCGTACGGGGACGCCGGGACCGGATGAGGGATCCGGGGCAGTGCGGCAGTAGCGTGGTTCCGGCTGTCGCGGAGCGCCGCGGCGGCCGGGGCGCCGGAACTCCCGGTACCTGGGGGCGGAGGAAGTGGAACATGAGGTTCGGAGCCGTCGGGGTGATGTCATGAGGATCCTGCACACCTCGGACTGGCATCTGGGGCGGTCCTTCCACCGTGTGCCGATGCTCGACGCCCAGGCCGCCTTTCTCGAGCACCTCGTGACGACGGTGCGGGATCAGGCGGTCGACGCGGTCGTCGTGTCGGGCGACGTCTACGACCGTGCCGTCCCGCCGCTCTCCGCGGTCCGGCTGTTCGACGACGCGCTGCACCGGCTCGCCGAAGCCGGCGTCCCGACCGTCATGATCTCCGGCAACCACGACTCCGCACGCAGGCTCGGCGTCGGCGCGGGACTGATCTCCCGGGCGGGCATCCACCTGCGGACCGACCCGGGCGAGTGCGCCACCCCGGTCCTGCTGCGCGACACGGCGGGCGACGTGGCCTTCTACGGGCTGCCCTACCTCGAGCCCGCCCTGGTCAGGGAAGGGCTGGGCGCGTCCAAGGCGGGCCACGAGGCGGTCCTCACGGCGGCCATGGACCAGGTGCGCGCCGATCTCGCCACCCGCCCGGACGGGACCAGGTCCGTCGTCCTCGCGCACGCCTTCGTGGCCGGTGGCGAGCCGAGCGACAGCGAGCGCGACATCACCGTCGGCGGAGTCGCCGCCGTCCCCGCCGGGGTGTTCGACGGCGTCGACTACGTCGCCCTCGGTCACCTGCACGGCTGTCAGACGGTCACGGAGCGCGTGCGCTACTCCGGCTCCCCGCTCGCCTACTCCTTCTCGGAACACACCCACCGCAAGACCATGTGGATCGTCGACCTCGCCGCGGACGGGGCGCTCGCCGCCGAGCGCGTCGACTGCCCGGTCCCGCGCCCGCTCGCCAGCCTCCGCGGGCGCCTCGGGGAACTCCTCGCGGAGCCGGCCCACGAGCGGCACCGGGACTCATGGGTGGAGGCGACACTCACGGACCCCGCCCGCCCGGAGGAACCGATGGCGCGCCTGCTCGAACGCTTCCCGCACACCCTGAGCCTGGTCTTCGAGCCCGAACGCGCCCCGCAGGACCCGCTCGCGTCCTACGCCCAGCGGCTGAAGGGACGCGACGACCACCAGGTCGCGGAGGACTTCGTCGCACACGTCCGGGGCGGGAGCGGCCCGGACACGGAGGAGCGGACCGTGCTGCGTGCCGCCTTCGACCACGTACGCGTCACGGAGACGGTTGACGAGGTGTCCCGTTGAGACTGCACAGACTCACCCTCACCGCGTTCGGGCCCTTCGGCGTCACCCAGGAGGTCGACTTCGACGCCCTGTCCTCCGCGGGCATCTTCCTGCTGCACGGCCCGACGGGTGCGGGCAAGACCTCCGTCCTCGACGCCGTCTGCTACGGCCTCTACGGCACGGTCCCCGGTTCCCGGCAGAGCCCGGGCACCTCGCTGCGCAGCGACCACGCCCCCGCCGACCGTCCGACCGAGGTGTGCCTCGACCTGACCGTGGGGGGACGACGCCTCGAAGTGACGAGGCGGCCCGCTCAGCCCCGGCCCAAGAAGAGGGGCGGCGGCTTCACGACCGAGAAGGCGCAGAGCTGGCTCCGCGAGTACCACCCGGAGCGCGGCTGGACGGCGCTCAGCCGCTCGCACCAGGAGATCGGCGAGGAGATCGGCGGTCTCCTCGGTATGAGCCGGGACCAGTTCTGCCAGGTCGTCCTGCTGCCCCAGGGAGACTTCGCGCGCTTCCTGCGCGCCGACGCGGAAGCGCGAGGCAAGCTGCTCGGCCGGCTCTTCGACACCCGGCGCTTCGCGGCCGTCGAGGAACGCCTCGCCGAACTCCGCCGGGCGGCGGAGGCCCGGGTCAAGGCCGCCGACGAGCAGATCCTCGCCCTCGCCCAGCGCGTCGCCCAGGCGGCCGGCCCGGTGGCGGACGAGGTCCCGCCGCCCGAGACCCGAGCGGGCGAGCCCGGCCTCGCGGAGGGGGTGCTGCGCTGGGCAGCCGTGGCGCGCGCGGGAGCACGCGAACGCCTCGACATCGCACGATGCGCCCTGGCGGCCGCGGAGGAGCGTGCCTCAGCGGCGGGCGAGGTCCTCGAGTCGGAGCGCCGGCTCGCCAGGCTCCAGGAACGGCACGCGGAGACGCGTCGGCGCGCGGCAGGGCTGGAGGAGCGCCGTGCGGAACGCGACCGCTGCCACGAGCAACTGACCCGCGCGCGCAAGGCGGAGCTGGTCGCACCGGCCCTGGAGCTACGCGACGAGGCCGAACACGCCCACCAGGCCGCGGTCCTGGCCCGCCGGCAGACATCGGAGGGTCTGCCGGCCGAACTGTCGGCTGCCGGTCCCGACCAGCTGGCGGACCGGGAGCGCGGACTGCGCGCTCAGCTCGGCGAGCTGGACGCCGCACGCCGCGCCGAAGAGCGCGGTGAGCGGATCGACGCCGAACTGGCCGCCCTCGACCGGCAGTCCCGCGCCGACGAGGAGATCATCCAGGAGGCGGCTCAGTGGCTCGCCGACTGGGACGCCGAACACGCGGCCCTCAGGGAGCGCGTCGAGAGTTCGCAGGAGGCCGCGACCACCGCGGAACGGATCGCCGGCAGGCTCGAGCCCGCGCGAAGGCGGCTGGACGCGGCCCGGCGACGTGACGCGCTGGGCGTACGTGAGAGGTCGGCGGCGGCAGCCCTGACCGCGGCGCGGGAGCACGCTGTGACGGCCCACGAGACCTGGCTCGCGCTGCGGGAGCAGCGGCTGCGTGGCATCGCGGCGGAGCTCGCCGGCCGGCTCGTCGAAGGCGAACCCTGCACGGTGTGCGGCTCCGCCGCTCATCCTGAGCCGGCCCGGGCGGGCGAGGGCCACGTGGACCGGGCCACCGAGGAGGAGGCGCTCGCCGGCCACCAGCGGGCGGAGCGTGCGCGAGCCGGGGCGGAGAACGAACTCGGGCTGCTGCGCGAACGCCTGACGGCCGCTCGTGCGGAGGCCGAGGGCCCGGAGGCAGGAGCGGAGGACGGCGAGCCGGTGACCGCCGCCGTGCTCGAGGAGGCCCTGGCGCGGCTGACCGGGGAGCACGACGACGCGCACCGTGCGGCCTCGCGGGGGCACGGAGCCAGGGAAGCCCTCGCCGCCGCGGAGCGCGAACATCTCGGGCGGCTGGAGGACCGCCGGCAGGCGGAACGACGCGCGGCGGCCCGTACCTCCCGGCGTGAGGCTCTGGAAAGGGAACAGCTCGCGCTGGAAGCCGAGTTGGTCAAGGCGCGAGGCGAGTGCGCGACGGTGGCCGAGAGGGCGGCGCTCATCGGGCGCCTCGCCCACCGGGTCTCCGCCGCCGCCGAGGCGCTACGGACCGAGTACGCCGCCGCCGAGCGCCTCAAGGAGGCGGACGGCCGCTTGGCCGACGCCGCCTTCCGGGCCGGCTTCGACACCCCGCGGGCGGCCGCGGCCAAGCTCCTCGCTGACGACGCCCAACGCGAACTGCAGCACCGCGTCGACGCCTGGCAGACCGAGGCCGCCGCGGTCGCGGACCGGCTCGCCGAGGCCGACGCCAGGGACGCGGCCGCCCGCCCTCCGGCCTCACCGGAGGCCGCGGAGGCCGCGTACGACCTGGCCACCCGGCAGGCGCGGCACCACGCCGCCGCGCACTCGGCGGCGGGGGAGCGCAGCTCGGAGCTCGGCCGGCTCTCCCGGCGGCTCGACGAGGAGGTGCGAGCCCTGGGGCCGCTGCGCCAGGAGTACGAGGGAGTGGCCCGCCTCGCCGGCCTGACCGCGGGGACCTCCGCGGACAACGAGCGGAAGATGCGCCTGGAGGCGTACGTGCTGGCCGCCCGCCTCGAACAGGTGGCGGCGGCGGCGACGGCGCGTCTCCAACGGATGTCGTCGGGACGCTACACACTCGTCCACTCCGACGAGCGCAGCGGCGGTCGCAGGGCCGGTCTCGGCCTGCACGTCGTCGATTCCTGGACCGGCCGGGAACGCGACACGGCGACCCTGTCGGGCGGGGAGACCTTCTTCGCCTCGCTCGCGCTGGCCCTCGGCCTGGCCGACGTGGTGACGGACGAGTCGGGCGGGGTGCGCCTGGACACGCTCTTCATCGACGAGGGCTTCGGCAGCCTCGACGACCAGACACTGGACGAGGTGCTCGACGTCCTCGACTCGCTGCGCGAACGGGACCGCAGTGTGGGCATCGTCAGCCATGTCGCCGATCTGCGCCGCCGTATCCCCGCACAGCTCGAGGTGGTGAAGGAACGGAACGGCTCGGTGGTGGTCCACCGGACCGCCGGGGCGCTCAGCGGCTGATCGCCCGCCGGGGGAGCGGGGAGGAGTAGACGACGCTGGTGGTCACGGAACCGAGGGCGCCGATCCTCCCCGTGACCTCCTCCAGATGCCGCATGGAACGCGCGGTGACCTTGAGGACGAAGCAGTCGTCCCCGGTGACGTGGTGAGCCTCCACGATCTCCGGTGTCGCGTCGGTCAGATCGTGGAACGGCTTGTAGTTGCCGTTCGGGTAGCGCAGCCGGACGAAGGCGAGGATCGGCAGACCCAGCCTTTCCGGCTCCACCACCGCGGAGTACCCGCTGATGACGCCCGCGTCCTCCAGGCGGCGTACCCGTTCGGTGACTGCGCTCGGGGACATGGCGACCGCGCGGGCGAGCTCGGCGAACGTCGCCCGTCCGTCGCGCTGAAGGACCTCGAGGATGCGCCGGTCGGTGGCGTCCGGGGAATAGTCGGTCATGTGGCCAGACAACCGTGAGAATCCCTGCGGGACAAGGGGTAGGCCGTGGATCGCCTCTTCCGGGCCTCCCGGATGGACTCTAGATTTCTGGTCATGACTTCACAGACCGGCTCCGCGGCCAACTCCGTCCTCCGCGTACCGCCCGCCTCCCCGGCCGCGGCCGCCGCCTACTTCAGGGCCTCGCTCGCCTTCCATACCGACGTGTCCGACGTGGCGAGCGCCCTGGAGGCGGGCGGCGACCCCGGATTCGTCGTCCTGGACTCCCGCTCGGCAGCCTCCTGGGACCAGGGGCACGTCCCCGGCGCGGTGCATCTGCCCACCGCCCTGATCACGGAGCGGGCGGCCGGCCTGCTCGACCCCGCGGTCCCCGTGATCACCTACTGCTGGGGACCGGGCTGCGACGGCGCGACCCGGGCCGCGCTGGCCCTCGCCGAACTCGGTTACCGGGTGAAGGAGATGCTCGGCGGATTCGAGTACTGGGTACGAGAGGGGTTCGCCTTCGAGACCCTGGAGGGACCGGACCGCCGTACCGCCGACCCGCTCACCGCACCGGTGGACGACGGCGCGTGCGGATGCTGAGGAGTCCGGCGAAGGGCTCAGGCCCCGGTCAGCAGGCTGAACAGGCCCTCTCCGTCGTCGCCGGCGGGCAGACCGCTGACCTGCCCGTCGCCGACCTCCACCACCCGCCACACCCCGTCCTCCCGAAGGGCCAGGTCGGTCGTCACCCACCCGCAGCCGAGAGCGCGCACCGCCTCACCGACGGCGTCCAGCCGGGGGGCGGGCAGCTGACCCGGGGTGTCCGGATGGGCCGTCACACGTACCGGCTCCCCGGCCACCCACCACACGCGGGCCTCCCCGCCGGGTACGAACGGTTCGAACGCGCGCACCACCACCCCGCCCGCCAGGAAGTCCTCCTGCAGTTCGACGAACCGCCGGATCACCGCCGCCAGCCGTTCCCGGTCGGTCAGCTCCGGCACGAAGCACGCCTCGTCCCACTCGTGCTTGCGTGATTTCACGTAGTCCTTGACGATCCCCGGACCGGATCCGAGGCCCTGGGCGAGACCGGCCCAGACAACCGCCCCGGGCAGCGGCTCCCCCGGGGACAGGGGACGCCACACGCTGCGCGGTGTCAGCCCCTCGAACACCTCGTACCAGCCGGGGAGTTCATGGGCGGTGCGGTAGTCGGCCCCGCTCGTGCGCAGCGTGCAGCCCCGGTCCGCGAGGACCCGTTCCAGCTCCGCGTACCGCGCGGAGGGGATCATCCAGCCGCGGTACCGGTACGGACCGGACTCCCGCCGTACCCCACCGACGGCGCGTTCGAGGTCGCCCCCCAGCAGCGCGTCATGGTCGATCAGGGCGATCCGGGCCCCGGCCCGCCGTGCCGCGGCCGCCTCACGGGCGAACTCCGGGTCCGTGCGGCTCGGCCGCAGCGGATCGAGGCAGAACAGGAAGCCGGTCTCGGCCATGGGGGAGGTCCTTCAGGTCTTCGGCGGTGAGCGGGAAGGAACCGGGGGCGCGCGGACGGGCACGCCCCCGGCGGCTTCGGGTCAGAGCCGGGACAGCTCGTCCACCAGGTCGTCCAGGCCCAGTGAGCCCTGCGAGAGGGCCGCCATGTGCCAGGCCTTGAGGTCGAACGACTCTCCGTGCGCCTTCCTCGCGTTCTCCCGGCCCAGCAGCCAGGCGCGTTCGCCCAGCTTGTAGCCGATCGCCTGCCCCGGCATCGACAGGTAGCGGGTCAGCTCACTCTCCACGAAGTCGGCGGGGCGGCCGCTGTGAAGGCCGAAGAACTCCTGGGCGAGGTCGGGTGTCCACCGCTCGCCCGGGTGGAACGGGGAGTCCGCGGGGATCTCCAGCTCCAGGTGCATGCCGATGTCGACGATCACACGGCACGCGCGCATCATCTGCGCGTCCAGATAGCCGAGGCGGCGCTCGGCGTCCGGCAGGTAGCCCAGTTCGTCCATGAGGCGTTCGGCGTACAGCGCCCATCCCTCCGCGTTGGCGCTGACCTGGCCGACCGAGGCCTGGTACCGCGAAAGACTGTCGGCGACGTGCGTCCACTGCGCGATCTGCAGGTGGTGGCCGGGAACGCCTTCGTGGTACCAGGTGGACACCAGGTCGTAGACGGGGAAGCGGGTCTCGCCCATGGTCGGCAGCCAGGTGCGCCCCGGCCGGGAGAAGTCCTCGGAGGGCCCTGTGTAGTACGGAGCTGCCGCGCCGCCCGCCGGAGCGATTCTCGACTCCACCTTCCGTACCCGCTCGGCGAGTTCGAAGTGCGTGCCGTCGAGCGCCTCGATGGCCTCGTCCATCAGGCCCTGCAGCCAGACCCGTACCTCCTCCACCCCCTCGATGTGCTCTCCGTGCACGTCGAGATGGGCCAGGGCCTCCCAGGGACCGGCCCCGGGAAGGATCTTCTCCGCCTCGGTCCTCATCTCCCCCAGCAGCCGGTGGTACTCGGACCAGCCGTACGCGTAGGCCTCGTCGAGGTCCAGGTCCGTGCCGTTGAACTGCCGTGCCCAACGCGCGTAGCGCTCGCGGCCGACCGTGTCCGGTGCCCCCTCGATCGCGGGCGCGTACACGTCCCGCATCCAGTCCCGGAGTTCCACGAGCGCCGAGGCCGCCTGACCGGCCGCCGTGTCCAGTTCCGCGCGCAGGGAAGCGGGGCCGGCCCCGACGAAGTCCTGGAAGAAACCGGTGCCTTCCTCCCCCGCCCAGGTCCCCAGCTGCCCGATGAACGTCGCGGTGGGGCGCGGACCGCCGTACAGCTTGCGCTCCAGACCGAGCGCGAGCGAGTCGCGATAGCCCTCCAGTGCCACGGGGACCGCCCGCAGGCGGTCCACGACCGCCGCCCAGTCCTCCTCCGTCGCCGTCGGAGTCGCCGAGAACACATCACGGAGGCTGTGGGCGGGGGAATGGATGTTGGACACCGCCCTGAGCCCCTCCTCGGCCTCGAGGACGGCGAGTTCGGCCGTCAGGCGTTCACGCAGCAGCCGTGCGCAGCGCCTCTCCTCGTCGCTCTCCGCGCCCGGCACCCGCTCCGCGGAGTCGAGTCGGGTGAGGGTCTCGCCAATGAGGGCCGCCATCGCGGCCTGGCCTGCCGGTGAGAAGTCGGGGAGCCTACGGGAGCTTTCGGCGACGCCGAGATAGGTACCGGTGATGGGATCGAGATCGATGTACGCGTCGACGTAGGCGTCGGCGACCTGGCGCGGCAGTGCGCCGTTCGGTGTGTCTGACATGTGGACATCCTCGTACGCGGAGGCCCTTCCCGTCACGGGGGAACCGGACTCGGGCCGGTTCTTTCGGCCCGGTCCGGCCGGATCCGGAGGCGACCGCCCGGACGCCGGGGACGCTCGTTCACCGTGTGGACGGCGAAGGAGCGCTCTCGTCGGGCCCGATCGGATGCCTGGCGCCCGGCACCGGCGGCAGCAGCGGCCCGCACTCCCACTGCTGGAAGATCAGCCGGGTCTCCACGCGGGCCACCTCACGGCGCGAGGTGAACTCGTCCAGGACCAGGCGCTGCAGGTCCGCCGGATCGGCCACGGCCACGTGCACGAGGTAGTCGTCGGGCCCGGTGAGGTGGAAGAAGGCCCTGGACTCCGGCAACGCTCTGATCCGTTCCACGAACGGGCCGATGAGGTCCCTGCGGTGCGGCCGGACCTGCACCAGCAGCAGTGCCTCCAGCCCGCGGCCCAGTTTGGCGGGATCGAGCCGCAGCCGGTGCCCGACGATCACACCCGAGCGGCGCAGCCGCGCCACGCGGTCCAGGCACGTGGAGGGCGCCACGCCGACCTCGGAGGCCAGCTCCCGGTACGTCGTCCGCGCATCGTTCTGCAGGATACGCAGAATGTGCAGATCGACCGGATCAAGTGCGATGGATTCCGACATCGGGCGAACGTAGCACGGCGTTTTCGGCCGTCAGCCCGCCCTGTGTTCAGCCTGTCGGCATGGACACCGAAGTCACCTCGCTGACACCCCAGCCCTCCTTCCCGTCCAGGGCGCTCGCCACCGAAGCCGTGCACGCCGGACGCGAAGACCTCGCCTCTCTCGGCCTGCACGCCGCGCCGATCGACCTGTCCACCACCTATCCCTCGTACGACTCACGGGGCGAGGCCGAGCGCATCGACACCTTCGCGGCCACCGGAGCCCGGCCCGACGGGCCGCCCGTCTACGCACGGCTGGACAACCCGACGACGGCCCGCTTCGAAACCGCGCTGGCCCGGCTGGAAGGAGCCGGCAGCGCCGTCGCCTTCGCCAGCGGCATGGCCGCTCTCACCGCCGTGCTCCTGGCCCGCGCGAGCCTCGGGCTCAGGCACGTGGTCGCGGTGCGCCCGCTCTACGGCTGCAGCGACCACCTGCTGGCCGCCGGACTCCTCGGCACCGAGGTCACCTGGACGGATCCGGCGGGCATCGCCGCGGCGATCCGGCCCGACACCGGCCTGGTGATGATCGAGACACCCGCCAACCCGACGCTGGCGGAGGTCGACATCAGGGCGGCCGCCCACTCGTGCGGCTCGGTGCCCCTGCTCGTGGACAACACCTTCGCGACACCCGTACTGCAGAGGCCCCTCGAACAGGGCGCCCGTCTCGTACTCCACAGCGCCACCAAGTACCTCGGCGGCCACGGTGACGTGATGGGGGGCGTCGTCGCCTGCGACGAGGAACTCGCGGCGACCCTGCGGCAGGTGCGGTTCGCCACGGGCGGGGTGCTGCACCCGATGGCCGGATATCTGCTGCTGCGAGGCCTGTCCACCCTTCCGGTGCGCGTCGCGGCGGCGTCCGCGTCGGCCGCGGAGCTCGCCCGCAGACTCTCGGCCGACCCGCGGGTGGCACGAGTGCACTACCCGCGGACCGGCGGAGCGATGGTGTCCTTCGAGGTGTTCGGAGACCCCCACAGGATCGTCGGGGGAGTCCGCCTGATCACTCCCGCGGTGAGCCTGGGCAGCGTCGACACGCTCATCCAGCACCCGGCCTCCATCAGCCACCGCATCGTGGACGAGGGAGACCGGAAGGCCGCCGGTGTCAGCGACCGCCTGCTGCGGATGTCCGTCGGCCTCGAGGACGTCGAGGACATCTGGGCGGATCTGTGCCAGGCGCTCAGCGGCCCGGACGGCGCTGCGGCCGGTCGGTCCCGGGCTGCGGCCGGTGCGTCGAGGGCACGCCCGACCTCGTCGCCGCTTCCGGCGTCCGCAGGTCCGGGGACGGGGCGGGAACCGGGACCAGCCGGGCGGTGATCACGAGGGTGCCTTCCTCGATCTGGTAGTCGAGGGGCAGCGAGAGCGCCCGCATGGCGGCCACCATGCCCGTGTTGTGGGCCTGCGTCACCGCGTACACGCTCTCGCAGCCCGCCTCCACGGCCAGGGCGACCAGCCTGCGGAGGAGTTCGGTGCCGATCCCCCTGCGCTGCCAGTCGTCCTCGACGAGGAGCGCCACCTCCGTCTCGTCGCCGTCCCAGAGCAGATGACCGAGAGCGATCAGCTTGCCGGACGCCGTCTGGACCGCCAGGGTGCGCCCGAACCGAGGGCTCAGAAGGTGGTCGAGATACCGGTCGGCGTCCCGGACCGGACCGTGGTACCGCAGGCCCAGGGTCCCGTCCGAGCAGCGGCCGTGCATCGCGAGAGCGGCCTCCAGATCACTCCGGTCCGCCCGGCGCACGGTGATCTCGTTGCCCTCGGGCAGCGTGAGGACGTCCTCGCCGCGGGGCACCCGCGGTCCGAGCCGCGCGTCCAGCTCCACCAGTGCCCGGGCACGGGCGAACTCCGTCGGTGTGAAGGGGAGATAGGGGCGCTCCACGGTGATGACGCTGCCCGACGGATCGCGCAGCCGCATCACGGCCTCCTCCAGGACCCCTTCGACCGGGGCGCTCTCCCCGGTGGGGCGGCCGGTGACCGACAGGGCGGGCAGCGAGTGGATGGTGCACCGGCCCAGGAGCTGCCGCAGGGCGAGGGGGAGTTCCGCCGCGTCCAGGGCGGTGCGGGTGGCGAGGCCGAGGAGACGGGTGGGCGTGTCCACCAGGTCGTGCGCGTCCGCCCGCTCGATCCAGGTGGAGGAGCCACCCGCGGCGGAGATCTCCCGCGTCAGCTGCTGGGCGGGCAGGGCCGCCGGAGCGCGCAGCAGGAACTCGTCCACCGTGCCCTCGGCCAGCGGGTGCGTCTGCAGAGTCAGGATGTCGACCCTGTGACGCGCCAGGGCCGTGCAGAGCGCGGCCAGCGTGCCCGGTGCGTCCCGGACGGTCGTCCGCATCCGCCACAGCACGGTCTCGGCCGGCGCGGCGTCCCCGGCGGATTCGCCGTCCGGACCGGAACCGGTGAGGGCGCCGCCGCCGGTATCGCTACCGGCGGGCGGAGCGTGACTGTGCCGGCGCGCCCACCACGTGTGGAACGTCGCCGTGGCCACCAGGGCCACGGCCGAGGCGACGAGCAGATAGGGGCCGTCGGGCTGGTGCCCGATGAGGTTGGCGACGGCGTCGGCCACGGCCACCGCCGTGAACAGGGCTGCCAGCTCGATCAGGTCCCGCCGCCAGTGGTGCGGACGGCGGGCGCTCTTCGCGGATGTCACGTCAGTCATGTCTTCACTGTGACCGAACGGTGTTGCCTGATCACGAACGCATTGTGACTGATGGGTTACGTGTGGATCTGGTCCCTTCGGTACCTTTTCGAGTCCGTCCCGGCAGCCGCCCGCTCCACTGCCGGGACGCCGACGCGGGGACCGGCCGCGCAGGCCCCTCGCGAGCGCCTCACCCGCCGACCCGGGAGCCGTCGGGTCACTGTCCGGTGCGTCCGGGTTGCAGCACCTTGCTGAACAGGACCGAACCGCCCTGGGCGCGGAGCCGCACCGTCAGCTCACCGCTGCCGCCGTCGATGTCCACCTGTCCGAAGAACTGCGGAGACTCCATGGGCGACACGTTCGCCCGGTCCGGCGCCCGGACGAAGACGCGGTCCGGGCCGAAGGTGCCGTCGAGGGCGTTCGCGGGGAAGCCCCCCGCCGCCAGCGGGCCGGAGACGAACTCCCAGAACGGCGCGAAGTCCTTGAAGGCGGCACGTTCCGGTGAGTAGTGCTGGGCGGAGGTGTAATGGACATCGGCCGTCAGCCAGACGGTGCCGGTGATGCGCCGGTGCTTGATGTACCGCAGCAGATCGGCGATCTGCAGTTCGCGGCCCAGCGGTGCGCCCGGGTCGCCCTGGGCGACGGCCTCGTAGTCCGTGGCCCCGTCCGGGACCACGAGCCCCAGCGGCATGTCCGCCGCGATGACCTTCCAGACCGCCCGCGACCGCGACAGTTCGCGCTTGAGCCAGGCCAGTTGCCCGGAGCCGAGGATGCCCGTGGTGTCGTCCGGCTGCCGGTTCGGGGAGTTCGCGTCCCGGTAGGAGCGCATGTCCAGCACGAACACGTCGAGCAGCGGACCGTGCCGTACCACCCGGTGCATGCGCCGCTCGGGGGAGGGCCCCCGCAGAGTGGACACCGGGAAGTACTCGCGGAAGGCCCGCGTCGAACGCGCCGCGAGCAGGTCGACGTTCTTCTCCGTGTAACGCACGTCGTCCAGGATCTGCCCCGGGTACCAGTTGTTGCGTACCTCGTGGTCGTCCCACTGGACGATCGACGGCACCTGCGCGTTGAACGCGCGGAGGTTGGCGTCGAGCAGGTTGTACCGGAAGTTGCCGCGGTACTCGTCCAGGGTCTCGGCGACCTTCGACTTCTCGGGGGTCGTGACATTGCGCCAGACCCTGCCGTCGGGCAGCGTCACGGCGGCTTCCAGGACGCCGTCGGCGTAGACGGTGTCACCGCTGCAGAGGAAGAAGTCCGGGTCGAGGCGGCGCATCTCGTCGTAGACACGGTAGCCGCCGATGTCCGGGTTGATACCCCAGCCCTGCCCGGCGATGTCCCCCGACCACAGGAAGCGGACTCCGTCGCGCCGGCCCGCGGGGGCGGTGCGGAAGGTTCCGTACACCGGCCGGCCCGTGCGGCGGGGGTCGTGGGGGTCGGACAGGGTGACGCGGTAATGGATCTGTTCGCCCGGTGGCAGCCCGTGGAGCGCCGTCGTCCCGGTGAAGTCCGTCAGGGAGCCGATCAGCGGCCCGTGCCAGGTGCGGGCGCGGCGGAAGGAGGGGGACGCGGATGTCTCGACCCTCATGAGGGCGGGCCGGTCGGAACGTACCCACACCAGGGCGGAGGAGGCCGTCACATCACCCACCTGCACCCCCCATGCCGCATCCGGCCTGCCCGAGAGCGCGAACGCGGGTGCCACGGCGAACGCCGAATGCGCGGCGGCCGCCGCCGACGCGAGGAGCGAACCGCGCAGCACGGTGCGGCGGCGGGGGGCAGGGACGGGCGGACGGTTCGACATCGGTGCGCCTCCATGGGCGTGAGGAGTGCCGGAACAGCGAGAACCTGCGAACGGTTGCGGGACATGCCCAGGGTCTTTCGTTCGGATCAGGCCGGGCTCGCGTGCCCCGGTGCCGCACCTCGCGGTGTTGTCGTCGGTCCCCGACGCGAGCGTCGACTCCCTCCTCCGCCCTGCGATGCACGGCACCAGGCCCCGCTCCCTGATCCGGCCTGGTCCAGCGGAGGACCCTAGTCGTCCGTAGCGGCGCGCAGCCCAACCCCGGGTGAACAGCGCGCTGGTGACGCCCCGTCGGGCGAAGGGCGGCGAGCGGGGCGGACGCCCGGTGCGGCTTCCCCCGCAGCCGGGGGCCGCGGCCGGCGGCGCACGGAAGGTGTCGGGCGTGCGGCTTCGTGTTGCCGGGGTTCACGGCCGCGCGAACGTCCCGTGAACGCTCTGCGCCAGCACCCTGTTCCGCTGTGTCACCGGATGAGGATTGGTCTTGACCAAGGTGTTTCGCCGCCCTAAGGTCTGAACGATAGGCAGGAACCTTTAATAAACAACGTCGCGGAAAAGCCACCGGCGGATGCGGAGGACAGGGTGGGGACCACGCAGCTGGAATCGGTGCAGGAGCCGAAGTACTGGCACCTCAAGACCGTGCTCAGTGAGGCACTCGACTCGGACTTCGCGGTGGGCGAGGTGCTGCCCAACGAGCGGGACCTGGCAGCGCGTTTCGGCGTCGCGAGGGCGACGCTCCGGCAGGCGCTGGAGCAGCTCGAGCTCGAAGGCAGGCTGCAGCGGCGCCGCGGTGTCGGTACGACCGTCGCGCCTCCCCGGGTGGGAGTGGCCGTCGCCACCGCACGGCACGGTTTCGACGGCGATGACACCGACGAGGCGTGGCAGCCGGTCGGATGCAGCCTCGCGCAGCTGCCCGCAGGCGTCGCCCCCCTGATCGACGTGGCCGAGGACGAGCCGGTCCACGCGGTACGCCGGATCCGTGTCGCCCAGGGGCAGGCCGTGGCCGCCGAACTCCTCTACGTTCCCGCCTCGTCCGTGCCCGAACTCTCCGCGATCGAGGTCCCGTCGGAACCGGCACGGGCCAGGAGCGTCGTACGGGAACTGCACCGCGCCGGCATCGAGGGCCAGGACCGCTCCGTGGAGCTCGGATCGGCTCGCGCGGACGACGCCAAGGAGCTCGACAGGCTGCCCGGTGCTCCTGTCCTCGTCGTCACGACCCGCTACTTCAACGCGGTGGGCACAGCCGCCGTCTCCGTCGCCACGTACCGGGCGGACACCTGCAGGCTCACCTTCGGGGACGCCGGGGCGCTGGAGATCAGCCACGACGAGCAGCAGCGCAAGGCGTCCTGACCCTTCGGGGACCGGCGGCCGGTACAGCCGCCGGCCTCCGCCGGTGACACAGGGGCGGCGTTCGCGGACTCCGCCTCCCCGGCCCCGCTCCCTGCGGTCCGGGAACCGCCGGCCGTTCGGCGTACCGCCCGGCCCGTCGCCTCTCAGCGGCGGGCCGTGACCGTCGCCTCCACAGCGAAGAGCTGCTCCTCCACGTGATCCAGTGCGAGTCGCAGGGCGCCGGTGGCGACGGCGGCCTCTCCCAGGAGGGAAAGAGCCACCCGCGGCGGCCGCAGACAGTAGCGGGCCAGCTCGCCGCGGAGCGGCTCGAGCACGCCGTCCAGGCCCGCCGCCCACCCTCCGATCACCACGATCTCGGGGTCCAGCGCCAGCACCAACGCCGCGACATCGTGCACCAGGCGCTGTATGAAGCGTTCGACGGCGGCCTGTGCACCCGCATCACCCTCCTTGGCCTTCGCGAAGACCGCGGCGACGGCGGGCTCGTCGAGCGGGTCGAGCGGGGTGTCCGTGGTCGAGAGCAGATGCTCGGGGGTGACGTCTCGTCCCAGGAGGTGCAGAGCGCCGATCTCTCCGGCCGCACCCCCGAAGCCGCGGTGCAGCCTCCCGCCGATCAGCGAGCCCGCGCCAGGGCTCAGGCCCGCCAGCACGAACACGATGTCGTCCGACTCCGTCGCCGCGCCCTTCCAGTGCTCCGCCACGGCGGCGGCGTTGGCGTCGTTCTCCACCAGGACCGGGCACCGGAAGGAGCGTCGCAGCTTCTCGCCGAGCGCGAGCCCGGTCCAGTCCGGCAGCGCCGTGCCCAGGCGCACGGTGCCGTCGGCCTCGACGATGCCCGGACTGCCCACACCCACCGCACGCAGACTGCTCCGCGCCACACCCGTGCGCTTGAGCACATCGGCGATCACCAGCCGGACCTGTTCGATCCTGTCGTCCGCGCTGAGCGTCTCCGACACCTCGCGCGAACCCGCGCCGACGACGCGGCCGTCCAGGCCCGAAACCAGGGCGGAGACGCGGTGCGAGCCGATCTCGACCCCCAGCAGATATCCCGCCTCGGCCCGGAACCGGAACCGCCGGGCCGGACGTCCCTGGCGCTTGGCCCCGCTGTCGTCGGGCGTGGCCTCGACGACCAGTCCCTCCGCGAAGAGCCCTTCGACGACGCCCTCGACCGTGGGCCGGGACAGGCCGGTGATCCTCGTCAGATCGGTGAGCGTGGGCGAGTCCGCCCCCCTCAGGGCGTGCAGCACCACCGCGGAGTTGATCCTCCGCAGCAGAGAGGGGTCCCCACCGCTCAGTCGGGCCACCGTCTGTCCTCCCAGGTCGTGCGCACGTCTGCCGGATCGTACTCGCTGCCCTGCTCCCGGCGGCAAGCGCCCGGCGGTCCGGCCGTCGGAACGGCGCCGGAGGGGCCGAGACCCGCAGGGGCCCGGTGCCCCGCCGCGACGACGCCCCTGCACCACGGCGAGGCTCATCGTCGCCCGGTGGGCAGACCGTCGCCCGGCGGGCGGACTCTCCCCCGGCTGACGGACTCTCCCCCGGCTGACGGACCGGACGCGGCCGGCTCATGCGCGGGGCGTGTCCGCGACGGCGGGGGACCTGGCGGGGATTCAGGCGGAGCGGTCGCACCACGGTAGGACGGAAGCCGCGCGGCACCCGCCTCCGTCACGGCGCCCGGACCGGGCGGTGCTCGCAATTCCCGTGTGTCGGTCCGGAGTTGTTTACTGACGGTATGACCACCGCACATCACCTCCGCCTCATCGACGGGATGCGCACCCGGGACTTCCCCCCGGAACGCGTCCCGTCGGGCTCGGGAGTCAGCGGACCCGGCTATCACACGGCTCTTCTGCACGGGGAGTACGCCCGAGGGGCCACGGACGAGACCGATCGGCTCGAAGTCCGGGCCCGATGCCTCGCGGAGCACGACGCGTTGCTGGCGCTGCTCACCTCGCGCTGGGGCGAACCCCAGGCCGTCAGCCTGTGGAGCGCCCAGGAGCGGATGCTCGCCGGGGAGGTGGTGGCGGAGCCCTGGGCCGACCCGGTCGCCGGATGCGAGTACCTGCCCCTGTGGAAGGTGGAGGACCGGTGGATCGCCCTCGTGCTCCACCTGGAGGACGGCGGACCGGGGTGTGAACTGCGTGTCCTGGTCACCGTGATCGATCCGCCCTGACCCGCCGGAACAGCGGCGGCTGCCGAGCGGCCCCACCCCGCCGTGCGGGCCGGTGGCACCCGGACCTCCCGCGCCGGTGCTCCGGCAGGCCCCGCCGGCACAGCCCTCAGTCGCAGCCGGCCTCCTGGGCCGCGCTCCGCAGGCAGGCGTACTCCTCCGCCATCGAGTCGACCGTCCAGTGGGCGTTCAGCCCACTCGGGTTGGGGAGAACCCAGACCCGGGCGCCCCCGATGACCCGCTCCTGTGAGCCGATCCGGGCGCCCCGCTCGCCGAAGGCGGTCCGGTAGGCGGTGACGCCGACCACCGCCAGCCACGCCGGGCGCAGCCGTTCCACCTTCGCCGCCAGCAGCCTGCCGCCCTCGCGATATTCCTCCGCCGACAGTTCGTCCGCCCGCGCGGTCGCCCGGGCGACCACGTTCGTGATGCCGAGTCCGAAGCCCGGGAGCCGCCCCTGCTGGGACGGCTTCAGCTGCTCGGGCGTGAAGCCCGAACGGTGCAGCACCGGCCAGAAGCGATTCCCCGGATGGGCGAAGTGGTGACCCGTCACCGCCGTCATCAGGCTCGGATTGATCCCGCAGAACAGGACACGCAGGCCGCCCGCGACCACGTCGGGGACGACGCGGTCGCGGGCGGCCTGGAGCTCCTCAGGAGTCATACGGCAGGAGTGCCGGTCCTCGAAGGCGTCCCGGACATCAGAGGATGGAGCCAGGGGTGTACGCGGCTGCCTCCGGGTGCTGCTTCGCGATCTCCTCGATGCGGGACACCAGGGCGGAGACCTGGTCGCCGGCCGCACCGGTGAACGAGAGCTTGTCCGCCATCAGGGCGTCCAGCTGCCCGCGGTCCAGCGGAATCCGCTCGTCGGCGGCCAGCTTGTCCAGCAGTTCGTTGCGCTCCGCTCCCTGCTCCCGCATGGCGAGGGCGGAGGCGACCGCGTTCTCCTTGATGGCCTCGTGGGCGAGTTCGCGGCCCACTCCGGCACGCACCGCGCCCATCAGCACCTTGGTCGTGGCGAGGAACGGAAGGTAGCGGTCCAGTTCGCGTGCCACCACGGCGGGGAACGCACCGAACTCGTCGAGCACGGTGAGGAAGGTCTCCAGCAGGCCGTCGAACGCGAAGAACGCGTCGGGCAGCGCCACCCGGCGGACCACCGAGCAGGAGACGTCGCCCTCGTTCCACTGGTCGCCCGACAGCTCACCGGTCATCGACGCGTAGCCGCGCAGAATCACCATCAGGCCGTTGACGCGCTCGCAGGAGCGGGTGTTCATCTTGTGCGGCATGGCGGACGAGCCGACCTGGCCCGGCTTGAAGCCCTCGGTGACGAGTTCGTGACCCGCCATCAGCCGGATGGTCTTGGCGACCGACGAGGGTGCCGCCGCGAGCTGCACCAGAGCGGTCACCACGTCGTAGTCGAGCGACCGGGGGTAGACCTGGCCGACCGAGGTGAAGGCGTGGGCGAAGCCCAGGTGGCCGGCGATGCGCTGCTCCAGGTCGGCGAGCTTCCCGGCATCGCCGCCGAGCAGGTCCAGCATGTCCTGAGCGGTGCCCACGGGCCCCTTGATGCCGCGCAGCGGATAGCGGCCCAGCAGGTCCTCGAGCCGCCCGTAGGCGACCAGCAGTTCGTCTGCGGCGGTCGCGAAGCGCTTGCCGAGCGTGGTCGCCTGAGCGGCCACGTTGTGGGACCGGCCCGCCATGACGAGCTCGCCGTACTCCCCGGCGAGCTTGCCCAGCCGTGCCAGAACCGCCACCGTCCGGTCGCGCATCAGCTCCAGGGACAGCCGGATCTGGAGCTGTTCGACGTTCTCGGTGAGGTCCCGCGACGTCATGCCCTTGTGGACCTGCTCATGACCCGCGAGGGCGTTGAACTCCTCGATCCGGGCCTTCACGTCGTGCCGGGTGACCTTCTCGCGCTCGGCGATGGAGGCGAGGTCGACCTGGTCGATGACGCGCTCGTAGTCGGTCAGAGCCGCGTCGGGCACCTCGATCCCGAGGTCCTTCTGAGCGCGCAGCACCGCCAGCCACAGCTGGCGTTCCAGCTTCACCTTCTGCTCGGGGGACCAGAGGACGGCCAGCTCCGTGGAGGCATAGCGGCCGGCCAGGACATTGGGGATGCGAGGCTTCGCAGACACAGCAGTCACGTGTCCTGATTCTACTGGCGGTTTCTGCAGGTCCGTGCCGCGGGCCGAGCTGTGGGTTCCTACGAACGGTGGCCCCGACCGGCAGATGGCGCCTTTCCGGTGGGAGGGGGAGAGGCGGCCGGAGGCCGCGCCGGGTGGTACGGCCTCTTCGGGCTTCCGAGGAGGCGCCGGGCCACACCGCCCGCCGCTCGACCGGCCCGGTGGTGCTGCGCAGGCAGGCTCGTACGGGCTCCGTCCCGGCCGGAACGCGCCGGGCGGGAGCAGGCGGCCCCTGCCGCTCAGCCGTCCAGGCGGCGCCAGCCGGTCACCGGGCCGGGCGTCTCCAGGTCTCCGGGAGTGATCCAGAACGCCTTCCCGAGCGCCGCGTCGAACTGCGAGCCCGCCCTGCCGTCGCCGGACGACCGGCCGGTGAGGCGTCGCCCGATCCACGGTACGAGATGCTGTCGGGCGAAACGGACGTCCTCGACCCGCCGTCGCGCCCAGCGCGCGGGTGCCGAGGCGGGCATCGGCGTCTGCCAGTCGCTCTCCGCGGGCAGGCCCAGGGTCTGCCAGACCGCTTCGGCGACCCGGCGGTGCCCCTCCGCCGTCAGATGCAGCCGGTCGACGTCCCACATGCGCGGATCGCCGAGCGCCGGGGCGCCGTACAGATCGGTCACCAGGGCGCCATGGCGTGCGGCCAGATCGTCGACCAGCGTGAAGAGCTCCTCCATGCGCGGACGGAACCGTTCCATCACCGGGCCGTTCCGCCCCGGACTGCGCATCAGGACCAGGGTCCTGCACGCCGGCGCCAGGACTTCGACCGCCTCCTCCAGCCGTGCTCGCACCATGCCCATGTCGCACTTCGGCCGCAAGGTGTCGTTGAGGCCGCCGACCAGAGTGATGACATCCGGCTGGAGAGCCGCCGCCACCGGGACCTGCTCGGCCACGATCTGCCCGATGAGTTTTCCCCGTACGGCGAGATTGGCGTACCGGAATCCGGGTGTGGTGGCCGCGAGGCGGGAGGCGAGCACATCGGCCCAGCCGCGGTAGGAGCCGTCGGGCAGCAGGTCCGACATGCCCTCGGTGAACGAGTCGCCGACCGCGACGAGACTGTTGTATGAGGCATTCAATTCCATGGCGGCCCCGATTTTACCGTCAGACCCTCCGGGCGTCCGCGCGGGACGGGGTCCGGTCGCACGACGGCACGCCTGCGCACGGGCGCCCACGCGGGCCGGGAGCTCGCGGGGGAGCGATCCGGCCCAGGGGCCGGAACCCGGCACGGAGAAGGGGGGCGGCGCCACCCCAGCCCCCACCCCCCCCCCCCCACGGCGTCAGCCGGCCGGAGGGCCGGGGGGGTTAAAAAAAAAACCAACCCCCAACACACACACACCACACGGGTT
>NZ_JBHZCI010000028.1:0-108838 GCF_042755185.1 Streptomyces sp. NPDC059166
GCCTTCGAAGCCCTCGACCAGCTCGCCATGGAACACCTCCTCAACGTCCGCTGACCCACCCACCGGGGTGCCCGGAACACCACCGGACACCCCGGGGCGACCGCTAACCGCCGGGATGCCCGAAGCGGCCAGGAGCGGGTCCACGGCCCACTCCTGGTCACCGGCCGGCCCATCGGGACCGGTGCGTCCTCAGCCGCCGAGCGCCGCCGGCCCGGCGTACGCGACCGGGTCGGCCAGCACGTCCTGGACCACCAGCGCGGCGGCGCCGCGTGCCGCGTCACCCGCGACGGATGACGCGCGCAGCCGTCCGCCGCCGCGCGACCACAGCCCGGACACCACGCGGTCCGTCAGCTCCGAGTCGGCGGGCGGGGAGAGCCACGGCATCAGGCCCCGGTAGATGCCGCCGAGCACCACCGCGTCGGGATCGAACAGATTGACCGCGCCGGACAGCACCTGCCCCAGCATCCGGCCCGCCTCGGCCACCGCGGCCAGCGCCACGGGATCACCCGCACCGGCCCGCCGCTCCAGTTCCATCACGCCGGCGGCCCCCTCGGTGTCCACGCCGGCCGCGCGCAGCAGGGCCGACTGGCCCGCGTACTGTTCCAGACAGCCCCGCGAACCGCAGCGGCACTCCGGGCCCGCGGGGTCCACCACCACGTGACCGATCTCCCCGGCGAACCCGTGCGCGCCGCGCAGCAGTTCGCCGTCGAGCACCAGGGCGCCGCCCACGCCGATCTCGCCCGTCAGGTAGAGGAAGCTGCGGACGGCGCCGAGCCCGCCGAACCACAGCTCGGCGAGCGCCGCCAGGTTCGCCTCGTTCTCCGAGCGGACCGGAAGGGCCGCGGTGCCGGGGATCAGCCCGGCCAGGGCGTCGGCGAAGAGATCCTCGGCGGCCACCTGGTTCCACCCGAGGTTCGGGGCCTGGCGCACGGAGCCCCCCGACACGAGCCCCGGCAGCGCGAGCGCCGTACCGACCGGGTGCAGATCCTGCTCCCGCGCCGAGTCCAGCGTGCGCGCGGCGATGGCGGCCGCGCGGGCAAGCACCTCCTCGGGCGGGGCGCCCCGGTTGTCCAGGTGCTCCGTCTGCCGGACCCGGCCGGTACCGGCCAGGTCCACCACGCATACCGACACGTAGTCGATGTTGACCTCGACGCCCAGCCCCGCGGCCCCGGTGCGAGCCACCTTGAGGGCGGTTCCGGGCCGCCCCGCCTGCCCGCTGAAGGTCTTGCCCGACTCGGTGACGAAGCCGGTCTCCAGCAGCTGCTCGACCAGGGAGGACACCGCGGCGCGGGTCAGTCCGACCCGCGCCGAGACTCCCGCACGGGTCGCCTCACCGGCCTCGCCCTCGTCCCGCACGGCACGCAGCACAAGGCTCAGGTTGTGGCGGCGCACGGTGTCCTTGTCGGCCTTGGACCCCAGAGGCGTGAGGTAGCTCTTCATGTCGTCGACGAGCCTATGCGATGGCCTCCGGTACCCGGCCGGGTACCGGAGGACCGGCTCGCTCACACGCCCGCGGCCCTGGTCACCGCCCGCAGGTCGACGAACTTGAAGCCCGTCGTCTCCCGCCCCTCCTCGCTCCCCGACGCGGAGGTCTCGTGGCCGTCCTGGACCACCAGCAGCCCGTGCGGGTATCGGGCGCCCAAGGGCTCGTCGAGCGCCGCGGCGCCGTCGCACTCCTCGCTCCCGTCCAGGTCGGCCGAGACCGCGGTGACGCGGAAGCCGCCCTCGTACGCGTTGCCTCCGGAAGCCCCGCGCCCGTACAGCGCGAAACTGTCGTCGCCCTGCCCGGACGCCATGAGGTGACCGCTGCCCGGCCTGCCGAAGAGAGTCAGCCCCTCGACGTCGGCGGCCAGCCGCCTGCCTCCGAAACCGGGGTCCGTGCCGGGCACGCACTCCTCGGTCCCGGGGTCGTACGTCCCGGGGACGCCGTACTCCCTGACCTTGTCCATGAGGACCGGACGGCCCTTCAGCGTGGCGGGCAGCCGCCAGATGCCCACGTCCTCCTGGCCCGCGTAGAGCGTGCCGTCAGCAGGGTCGACGACCATCCCCTCGACCTGCGGGAGCTCTCCCGGCTCCCCGCAGGGGGTCCAGGAGGTGCCGTCCGGCAGCCTGAAGGAGGAGGGGAGCGAGAGCGTGCGCACCAGGCGGTACCCGACCGTCCCCGCCGCCGTCGGCCGGAGTTCGAGCAGGGCCAGGTCGGTGGTGTTGCGGCGGCTGACCAGGGCGTACGAGCGGCCGGTGGCGCGGTCCCGCCAGGTCGCCAGTCCGTAGGCGGTCCGCTGCTCGTTGATCTCGGCCTGGTCCTCGGAGAAGACCGGTGCGGCAGCCGGATCCGTGACGTCCCTCAGCGGGCCTCCCGGCCGCGAGGGGTCGATGCGGTAGATCCGGAGACGGTCGTTGCCGCGGTCGCTGACCACCGCCACGTCGGCCCGGCCGGACGGGGTGCGCAGCCCGGTCACCAGGTCCACGTTGTTGAACCTGCCCGGGGCGTCGTCCTCGGTCGCCGGGGCAGGGGCGGGCAGCGACTGGACCAGGGAGGCGTCCAGCCCGTAGACGCGCAGCCCGCCCTCCTTGGCGGTGGCCACGACCAGGCTGCGCCCCGGGTGAGCGTCGTCGCGCCAGATCGCGGGGTCGTCGGCGTTCGCGTTCCCGCCGGCCTCGTCGTCGTGGAGCGGCGCGGTCTCCGCCGTCGCTCCCACGCCCGGCAGGGGGAGTGGCCGGGCGTGGGCGGAGGAGAGCGGGACGAGGGTGAGGAGAGCGGTGCCGAGCGCGGCGCCGGCCGCCAGACGTGTGGAACGGTGTATGCGCACAGAGCTTCCTGTCGTGGAAGGAGCGGGTCGGTGACTCGTCAGGAAGCGTCGGGTGGCGGCGTGGTGCGCGGGTGTCGTGCCCATGAGACGGACATGGGATCCGGGTGAACTCGCGGTGCCGCGGGTCCGGTGTCCCACCGGTCCCGCGGCACCGTCGCGGAGCTCAGGACGACGCGCCGCGCTCTTCGAGCATGTCCTCCATCAGCGAGATCTCGGACTCCTGGGCCCGCACCATCCCCTCGGCGAGCCCCCGGATCTCGTCGGTGCCCGCCGAACCGGCTGCCGCCCGCGCCATCTCCGCGCCGGCGCGGTGGTGCACGGTCATCAGCCGGAGGAAGAGGACCTCCGCGTCCCTGCCCTTCGCCGCCCGCAGTTCGTCCAACTCGGCGTCGGTCGCCATCCCGGGCATCAGGGATCCGCCGGACGCGGTGACCGGATGCCCCATCCACTCCATCCTGGGACGGTCGGAACTCTTCGGCCGGTCCCAGGACTCCAGCCAGCCCAGCATCATGCCCCGCTGGTTCGCCTGGGTGTTGATGATGTCGTACGCGAGCCGCCGGACGTCCTCGTCGGTCGTGCGGTCACGGACCAGGAACGCCATCTCCACCGCCTGCTGGTGGTGGACGGACATGTCCCGCGCGAAGCCCACGTCCGACGAGCTCTCGGCCGGCGCGGCCGGGACGGCTCCGGAACGGGACGGGGAAGCGGCCGAGGGGTGTACCACCATCAGCAGGACGAGCCCCAGAGCCACGACGGACACCGCGGCCCCCGCCCACACCAGCGGGCGGGAGGCGCGAGCGGCCGGGGTCACCTGGTGATCCCGCCGGAGCAGGCGGCACCGGGCTCGGGGGTCTGCGTGCCCTGGACGTACTTGGTGAAGAACTGGGCGACTCGTGCGTCGGTGGCGCTCTTCACGGTGAGCTGCCTGCCCCACGCGCTGAGCATCAGCGGGTCCTTCTGGTCGGCCACCGGGCTCATCAGGGAGTAGGGGGTCTTCGCGACGCGTTCCGACAGGGCCTTGATGTCGTCCTGGGAGGCCTTGTCGTTGTACGTGACCCAGACGGCGCCGTGCTCCAGGGAGTGGACGGCGTTCTCCTTCGGTATCGCCTCCGTGTAGACGTCGGCGTCGCAGTTCATCCACACCGGGTTGTGGTCGCCGCCGACCGGCGGGTTCATCGGGTAGTCGACGGGCTTCTCGACGTGGTTCTGGGTCAGGTCGTCCCAGGACTTCTCGCCGGACACGGGTGACGTCCGGGCCTGCTCCTCGGCCTCGTCCTGCTCGTCCGCGGCGGACATCAGGTATCCGCCCCCCGCGACGAGACCGACGAGCACGACGACGGCCGCGGTGATGGTGATGACACGGCTGCGGCGCTCACGGGCCCGCTCCTTGCGGCGGGCCTCCTCGAGCTTGGCGCGACGGGCGCTCGCGGGGCTGTTCTTGTCATGGTTCTTGTTCCTGGCGGAAGCCATGGTCAGGTCCTCGGGGTCAGCGGATCGCGTGGGCCGGGGGCGTCACGCGGCGGCAGAGGGTACGGCTGGGACGTCCACACCGCGCGTGGTCGACGCGGCGGGCGGTCCCAGGCAGCCCTCAGGTCCGCCGGACCCGCAGAAGAGTGAGGTCGACGGCGGCCGCGCCGTCGTGGGAGGGCCCCCGGACGGCCGCGCCGCCGGTGAGCGGGGCGGCACGGAGCGCGGAGCAAGGGCCGGGCGGAGCGGCGGGTGCCGGATGCGCGGGCAGCACGACAGCCGTCGAGTGATCCGTCGTGCCGTGGCAGGAACTGCCGATCCCGCGTTCGCCCGGAGCGTCGGCGACGACCACGGACACGACCGCGGAGGGCACCGGCGTGAAGGCCCGGACGGACTCGGGAGCGGATTCCGCGGGTGCCGCCGCCGAATGAGGGGCACAGCAGAGGAAGAGAGCCGTGAGCAGCAGCGCCCAGCCCAGGGCGACGGGCAGGCCGTCACCACCCCGTCGCCGGTCCGTCCGTCCGCTCGCTCCGGTCATCGCCGTCATCGTAGATGGTGTGTGAAAGTTCAATGGGTTCAGCCCCACAGGCGGGCAGGATAGTGTGCCCGCGTGACGACGCAATCGAACGTACCTGCGGGCTGGCATCCGGATCCCCACGGCGCCCCTCAGCTGCTCCGATACTGGGACGGCACCCGGTGGACCGAGCACACGCATCCCGCGCAAGGACAGGCCCCAGCCCAGCAGGCTGCCCCCGCGGCGGCTCAGCAGCACGCCGCCGCCCAGCCCCAGGCCGCCGGGCCGCAGCAAGCCGCGCCCCAGCAGCCGGCGCAGGCTCCGCAGCAGTTCGCCCAGCAGCAGGCAGTGCCCCAGCAGGGCGTTCCCCAGCAGGGTGTTCCCCAGCAGGGCGTTCCTCAGCCGGGTGTTCCGAGTGGTGGTTCGCTCTTCAATCAGCAGGTCCTGGTCGTGAACCAGAAGGCGAAGCTGATCGAGCTCACCAACGAGTACAGCGTCTTCGACCAGCAGGGCAACACCATCGGCTCGGTGGTCCAGGTCGGGCAGAGCGCGGCGCGCAAGGTGCTCAGGTTCGTCTCCAGCATCGACCAGTACCTCACGCACCGTCTGGAGATCCGGGACGCCTACGGCCAGCCGCAGCTGCTCCTGACCCGTCCGGCGAAGTTCATCAAGTCCCGGGTCGTCGTGCAGCGCCCGGACGGGCAGCCGGTCGGCGAGATCGTCCAGCAGAACGCCATCGGGAAGATCAACTTCGCGATGATGGCCGACGGCCACCAGGTCGGGGCGATCAAGGCCGAGAACTGGCGGGCCTGGAACTTCGCCATAGTCGACCACAACGGCGCCGAGATAGCCCGGATCACCAAGACCTGGGAAGGCCTGGCGAAGACCATGTTCACCACGGCCGACAACTATGTGCTCCAGATCCACTACCAGCTGCCCGAACCGCTGCTGAGCCTGGTCGTGGCGACCGCTCTGACCGTGGACACCGCGCTCAAGCAGGACGCCCGCGGCCTCGGCTGACGGAGCGCCGGCGGCACCGTGCGGACCGGCCGTGCCGCTACCGCACGGGCGCGGACGACCCCATGGCGACGCCGCCGCATCAGTTCGCTGGTTCCGGCCGCACGGGCGCGCGCGGACCGACGGCTGTGCGCAGCGCCCCCACGCTCGGGGGCGCTGCACACGGACCGTCGCCGGGCCGGTCAGTCCCGCCGGAGGCCGTCCGCTTCCCCGGCCATCTCGGAGAGCACCCGCTGGGCCACCGCGAACGCCGAGTTCGCCGCCGGGACCCCGCAGTAGACCCCGGTCTGCAGCAGAGCCGCGCCGATCTCGTGCGGGGCGAGTCCGTTGCGCACGGCCGCGCGCACGTGCATCGCCAGCTCCCCGTGGTGCCCGTGCGCGACCAGGGCGGTCAGCGTGATCAGGCTGCGCTCACGGCGTGAGAGCGTCGGGTCCGTCCAGACCTCACCCCAGGCGTAGCGGGAGATGAAGTCCTGGAAGGGCGCGGTGAACGCGTCGGCCGCGGCCTGCGCCCGGTCCACGTGCGCATCCCCCAGGACCTCGCGGCGCACCGCCGTCCCGCTCTCGCGTTCCCGAGGCGTGAAGTGGGCGCGCAGCGCGTCGCGTACGGCCTCCGGGCGCTCCGCCGGAGCAAGGTGCGAGGCGTGCGGCAGCTCGGTCAGAGCGGCGCCGGGGATGCCGTCGGCGATCTCCCGCGCGTGGGCGGGCGGCGTCGCCGGATCCTCCCGGCCGGCCACCACCAGCGTGGGCACCCGTACCTCGCGGAGCCCGGACCGCAGATCGCAGTCGGCCAGCGCGTCGCAGCACGCGGCGTACGCGTCGGGGTCGGTACCCAGGAGGTCGTCGAGCAGCCCGGGTTCGGTGAACCTCGGGGTGAACCAGCGGCCCGCCGCGCTCTCCGCGACCTTGCCCAGTCCTTCGGAGCGCACCAGCGCGGCCCGCTCCCGCCAGGGACCCGGGTCGCCGAAGTGGGCCGAGGAGCAGACGACCGCCAGGCGGTCCAGACGTCCGGGGTGGTGGATCGCGAGCCAGAGGCCCACGGCGCCACCCAGCGAGACCCCGGCGTACGAGAACCGTTCCAGGGACAGCGAGTCCGCCAGCGCCAGGACCAGCCCGCCCAGATCGGCGACCGAGGCCCCCGGGCCGACGAGTCCCGCGGGCGAACCGCCATGTCCTGGAAGGTCCCACCTCACCACCCGGTGCGAGGCGGAGAGTTCGGGGGCCACACCGTCCCAGACGGCGGTGGACGTACCGAGGGACGGTCCGAGCAGCAGCGGGGGAGCGGTGGCCGGTCCTTCGGCGCGGTGGTGGAGGAGGTGTCCGGGAGTCGTGGTCATCGGCGCTCCAGAGCGCGGTCGGTGAGCGGCCCGGCGCACCCGGTCCAGGCGGCGGGGTCGGTCAGTCCGGTGAGGTCGAGGCCGTCGAAGGCGGGCTCTCCCGCGAGGACATCCGCGAGCGGACGGCCGGTGTCGCGGGCCCGGCGGGCCGCCTCCGTGACGATCTCCCCGGCGCGGGCAGGCCCCACCCGCGCCGAGGCCACGGCGGCCAGCCGCTCCGAGACGATCAGCCCGCCGGTCAGCCCCAGGTGGCGGCCCATGGCCGAGGGGAAGACCTTGAGGCCCTCCGTGAGCTCCACCGCGTCCCGGGCCGCCCCGCCCACGAGTCGCAGCAGATCGCGCAGCGGTTCCCACTCGGCGTGCCAGGCCCCGGCGGGCCGCTCGTCCTCGGCGGTGAGCGAGGCGAAGAGCGTGGCCGCCGCCCCGGGCGCGCGGCGGGCCGCGGCCGCGATCAGGGTGGCGCGGACCGGGTTGGCCTTGTGCGGCATGGCGGATGACCCGCCGCCGGATCCCTCCGCCACCTCGGCGATCTCGGTACGGGACAGGACGAGTACATCGGCAGCCGTCTTGCCGAGCGCCCCCGCGGTGAACGCGAGCGCACCCGCCAGGTCGGCGACCGGGGTGCGCAGTGTGTGCCAGGGCAGCGCGGGTTCCGCGAGCCCCGTCTCCCGCGCGAACTCGGCGACGAGCGCGAGCCCTTCCGGCGCACCGGAGTCCGCCGTGAAGGCGGCCAAGGTGCCCGCCGCCCCGCCGAGCTGGGCCGGGAGGGAGTCGCGCACCGCGCCCAGCCGGTCGCGCGCGTCGAGGACCAGGGACCGCCAGCCCGCGGCCTTGAGGCCGAAGAGGGTCGGTACGGCGTGCTGGGTGAGGGTGCGGCCCGGCATCAACGTGTCGCGGTGTTCGGCGGCGAGCCGGGCGAGCGCGTCCGCCGTCCGGTCCAGGTCGCCGAGGACGAAGCCCAGGGTGCGGTGGGCCACCAGCATCGCCGCGGTGTCGAGGATGTCCTGACTGGTCGCGCCCTGGTGGACGAAGGGCCGCGCGCTCCCGTCGACCGCGGAGGCGAGCGCCGCGACCAGCGGGATCACCGGATTGCCGCCCGCCCGCGCGCGCAGCGCGATCTCCCGTACGTCGAAGCGTGCCGCGTCCGCGGCCTCGGTGACCGCCTCGCCCGCCCGGGGCGGGGCCGCCCCCACGGCGCACCGGGCCCGGGTGAGCGCCGCTTCGGCGTCCAGGAGCGCCTGCAGGAAGGCGTGGTCACCGGTGGCGGACTCGGCCGGCGAACCCGCCCGTCCCGGGGCGAGAAGCCCGGCGTCGCTCTCGTGCATCAGCCGAACTCCAGGAAGACCGTCTCGCGTTCGCCTTGGAGACGGATGTCGAAGCGGTAGGTACGGGGATCCGTGCGCGCCGCGACCAGGGTGGCGCGCCGCTCGTCGTCGAGCGAGCCCAGCAGCGGATCGTCCGTCGCGGCACCGCCGTCCGGCCCGGCCAGGAGATCGGGGAAGTAGACACGGGTGCAGAGGTGGTGGACGAGACCGCGGGCGAAGACCGCCACCGAGAGGTACGGGGCTCCGCCGGGCAGCAGCGTTCGCACCACCCACCGTCCGTCCGCGTCCGTCGGCGCCCGCCCGAAACCGGTGAAGTCCACGCCGTTGCGTCCGATCACCACCCCCGTGGCGGGATCGTGGCGCAGCGACCCAGGCAGGCCGGTGCGCGAGCCGTCGGGTGCCGGCTGCCAGGTCTCCACGATGGCGTCGGGCACCGGTTCCCCGCGGCCGTCGAGGACGAAGCCGTGGACCGTGACGGTCCCGGGGTGCCCGGCCGGAGCCACGTCGCCGCCGCCTGGGAAGGGCAGCGCGTAACCGTAGAAGGGGCCGACGGTCTGGGAGGGGGTCGGGGCGTGTGACATCAGGCGTCGCCTTCTTCCTCGGTCCAGGTGGCGCACGGTCCGTCCAGGACTATGTCCCAGCGGTAGCCGAGCGACCACTCGGGCACGGACAGGCCGTGGTCGTACACCGCCGTCAGCCGGTCGCGGGCGGCCTGGTCGGTGACGGAGCGGATGACCGGGTCGTAGGGCAGGAGCGGATCACCGGGAAAGTACATCTGGGTCACGAGCCGCTGGCTGAACGACGTGCCGAACAGCGAGAAGTGGATGTGCGCGGGCCGCCACGCGTTGGTGTGGTTGCGCCAGGGATAGGCGCCGGGCTTGACGGTGGTGAACGAGTAGCCGCCGTCGTCGTCGGTCAGGCAGCGCCCGAAGCCGGTGAAGTTCGGGTCCAGCGGCGCCGGATGCCGGTCGAGCTGGTGGGCGTAGCGCCCCGACGCGTTGGCCTGCCACACCTCGACGAGCTGTCCCCGCACCGGGCGGCCGGCCCTGTCCACCACCCGTCCGGAGACGGTGATGCGCTCACCGAGCGGCTCGCCGAGGTGCTGCGCGGTCAGATCGCGGTCGAGGGCGGTCACATCCGTCACGCCGAAGGCGGGCCCGGAGAGTTCGACCGCCTCGGGGTCGCGCACCGGGACGAGCGGGCGGTGCGGGTGACGGAAGTGGCTGCTGCGGTAGGGCGGGTAGTCACGTGGGGGGTGGTGCGCGCCGGGTTCGGCCGCGGCCTGGACCCGGGCCACCTCGGCGTCGATCTCCGCCTGGGTCATCCCGTCGGGCAGCGGATGCGGGGAAGGGCGATGTGCGGTCATGTCACGGCTCCGGGCATGGATGAAAATGCTCAGTACACTGACTAAATCTCGATGGCCCTGAAGCTATCCATGGCTCGTTTCCTCGGTCAAGACCCTCAGTACACTGCGTATCTCCAGGATCCCCACCTACGGTGCGGGGCCGGCGGCCGACGACGAGAGGACGGTGCCGCGTGCAGGCGGTCGATCTGAGTACCCACCCCGGCCACCTGGCCAGACGCCTCCAGCAGGCGCACCACCTGCTCTGGAACGCGATGGTGTCCGAGGAGACCACTTCGCCCCAGTTCGCCGTCCTCAACGCGCTGACCGCCGAACCCGGCCTCGACCAGCGGACGGTGGGGGAGCGCGTCGGGCTCGACCGGTCGACCGTGGCGGAGGTCGTCACCCGGCTGCTGCGGCGCGCACTGCTGGACAAGGTGCGCGACCCACGGGACGGGCGGCGTTCGCTGCTCCGCCTCACCGAGGAGGGGATCCGCACCCACAAGGCCCTCGCCCTTCGTACGGCGCGGATGAACCAGGTCTTCCTCGGCCCGCTGTCCGAGGAGGAGCGGCAGGCGCTCTTCGGGCTGATGCGCAGGGTCGCGGACGCGGCCGAGGCGCTTCGCGTGACCGACGCGGGCGGCGGGCGGCCCGCGGACGGGTGACGGCCCTCCGTCCGGGGGCGCGGAAGCCCGGCGTGGAGGCCCGACCGGGCCCCCGGGAGGCCCCGCGGGATGACTGGTGGCGGGCCCGCGGCCGACCGGGCCCGGCGCGGTGTGCGGCGCGCGCGGGCGGTGTACGGCAGGCGGCGGGCATGCGGCTGTCCGGGGCCCCGTCGTCGAAAGTATTTTACGTGTGTAACACCTGTTAATCTATTTGCGTGAGTGATACAGCCGTACGCCCCCGCAAGCCCGCCGTGCGCGCCCTGACCGTCAGGGGTGTCCTGGCTCTGAGGAGTCCTGCGGAGATCTGGTACAAGCCCGCGCTCAGCGTCGTCGTGGCCTCGGGGGTCCCGAACCTGCTGCTCCACTCCTTCGGCCGCCTGGACCTCGTGATGTACACGATGGCGGGATCGCTCTGCGCCCTGTACGGCCACAACCTGCCGTACGCCCGCAGGGCGCACACCGTGCTGCGGGTGATCCTCGGGATGGCGGCGGGACTCGCCGTCTCCCTGGTCGTGGGATCGCTCACCGACTCGACGCCCGTCCTCATCGCGGTCGGCGCGCTGCTCGCGGCCGTGCAGAAGGTCTTCTGCGACGCGAGCCGCATCGGCCCCCCGGGCAATGTCATCTTCGCGTTCGTCACCTCGGCCGCCCTCTTCGCCCCGCAGGAGCTGGGGCAGGTGCCCGGCCACATGGCGCTGATGCTGGCGGCGGGTGCGTTCTCGTGGCTGGTGACCGCCGGACCGGCCCTGTGGCGCAGGGAGGGGCCCGAGCGCCTCGCGACCGCACGCGCGCTCGACGCGGCCTCCGCGTACGCGGAGGCTCCCGGGCCCCGCACCCGTCACACCGCGGCGGCGGCGATCCAGGCCGCCTGGCAGGCACTGCTGGCAGCCGGCCGTTCCACCCCCGACCGCCGCGCACTGGAGAGGCTGGTCGTCCACGCCGAGCGGGCCCTGGCCACCGCCGGCCACGACGACGCGGACGGGCGGACGCATCCCCAGGTGCTGCGCGGATGGGCGGCGAGGACCCGCGCCCGGGGGCCAGTCCCCGCCCCGCCCCCGGCACCCGGCACCGTCGACCAGCTCTTCGGTGTCGACGCCGAGCGTGCCGGGCGGCGGATACGCAGGGGACGCCGGGAGGCGCGGCGCGGACTGCTGCGCGCGCTCGGCCCCGGATCGCCGGTGCTGCCGGTCGGAATCCGCACGCTCGTGGGCTGCGCCCTCGCCGGCTACGCGTCCTCGGCGCTCGGCGTCGGTCACCCGTACTGGGCCGTCGTCACCGCGGCCTCCGTCTACCAGCCGAACCTCAGCCTCTCCTGGAGCAGGGGATTGCAGCGCACCGTGGGGAACCTGCTCGGGGTCCTGGTCTTCGCGGCCGTACTCCCGCTCACCCGGATCGGGTCACTCGCACTCGTGCTGTGCGTCCTCACCCTCAACTTCGCCGCGGAGGCGCTGATCACCCGGAACTACTGGCTCGGATCGGTCGCCGTCACCCCGATGGCACTCCTGATCCTGGAGTTCGGCGGGACCCAGCCCGCGGGCGAACTCGTCACGGACCGTGCGCTGGACACCCTCGTGGGGGTCGCGGTGGGCTTCCTCGCCGTGATCGCGGTCACCAACCGCCCGGCCTCCGGCCGCGTCGAGCGGGCCCTCGCGGCCGTCGGGGAGGCCAGGGGCCGGGCCGACGGGGTGATCGCCGACCCGGCCGCCGGCGCGCCGGCGCTGGCCGCGGCACGCCGCGAACTGACCGCTGCCCTGGTGGAACTGCGCGACGCCGGTGACGTGGCCTCGGGGGAGTGGTGGCAGCGCGCCCTGCCGGAGGAAGAGCTGGTGGAGGCCGAGCAGGCGGGACACCGTACGCTCGCGGCGACAGCACGACGGCAGGGGCTGATCACCCTGCCCGCGGTGAACGGAGCGGCGTGACCGACGACATCGTCGCCTCGGTGGTACGGCAGTGGCAGGCCGTCCACCCGGGGCTGGACACCGGGCCGATGGAACTCATCGGCCGGATCAACCGCTGTGCGGCCCTCCTCCAGCAGGCCGAGGACGCGCCCCTGCGGGCCGCCGGGCTGACCCGCGCGGAATTCGATCTGCTCGGCGCGATGCGGCGCACCGGGCGCGAGCTCACCCCCGGGGACCTGGCCCGCGAGACCTTCTCGTCCGGTGCGGCCGTCACCAAGCGGCTGCGCGCGCTGCAGGAGTCGGGCCTCATCGCCCGGCGCAGCGACGCCAGGGACCGCAGGGTAGCCCACGTCGGCCTGACCGACGAGGGGCGCGAACTCGTCGACCGCCTGCTGCCCGAACAGCTCGCCTACGAGCGGTCGGTGCTCTCCGGTCTGGACGGGGAGGCCCGCGGCGAGCTCAGCGGCCGGCTCGGGGAGCTGCTGGTGCAACTGGAGGGCAGGCTCGGCGGGCGCCTCTGAGAGGCCGCGCCCCCGCCGTCCGGGGTGCGGTGCCGGATCGGTGTATCCGGCCCACCTCTGGTCCCGGGTTTTACGGAGCGTGATGGTGTCGCGAAGAGGGTGCGACGGGGTCCCGGACCGGCCGGGGCGCCGGTCCGGCGCCCCCGCGCGACAGGGCTGAAGCCTCGCACGCCCGTCCGTCGCTCAGGATTCTGCTCCTTTCGATCCGATTCGATCACATGTGCCCCTGTCCCTCCCTGCGGAACGTGAATCTTCGTACTCGCGGACCGGGTTCGGTCAAATGTGCCCACAGATCGGGGTTTTGCCAGCACGCGGACCTGCTGGCCTGAGATCGGACGCGCGCCTCGTCCCGCTCTGCGGGACACAAGCCTAGGGTTTCCCGGTTTCACGTATCCCGTCACTCCCCGCGCACGCGCGAGGGCGGTGAGTGCGAAAACTGGCGAGTTTATTACCGCCGGCCGGCTCCCGCAGGCGGTTGGGCGAATATGCCGAGGCACTGTTCTGATCTGGTTAGGCTCACGCGCAGTGAAGTCGAGTTGAGATGAATCAGCGCACTTGTGCACACCTGACCGTGCATGTGCGTATACCTCCCGAATCAACCGCCAGAGGGTTTAGATGGTCCGTGTTGAATCACCGCCGACCAACAGAGATGTCCCCGTCGCGCGCGCCGCTCTCCTGCCCGTCGCGCTGATGGCCGGCGCCACCACCGCGGGCGCCGTACCGGTGACCGGGGCGACGAGGGCGGCAGTCGTGTGGTGCGGAGCGATCGCCACCGTCGTGGTCGCCACGCTCGCCGTGGTCCTGAACCGCCGACGCCGCGCGATGCGCGTCCAGCGCGCCGCGTACGAGCAGCGCATCGCGCGGCTGGAACACCACATCGCCTCGTACGACCAGGAGACCGAGCGGCTCAGCAAGGAGCTGCTGCCCGCCGCGATCCGCCGGCTGCGCGCCAGCAACTCCCCGCAGGAGGTGATGCGCGACGTCGTCGACGCGGACGAGTCGTACCGCAACCTCCCCCCCGCGCAGCGCGCGCTGGTCCTCCAGGTCCTCGACATCATCGACAACGAGGAGGCGATGCGCGACTCCGCGCAGCGCGCCTTCGTCAGTGTCGCCCGCCGTGTCCAGGCCATCGTCCACCGTCAGGCCAGTGAGCTCCGGGAGATGGAGGACCACCACGGCCGCAACCCCGACGTCTTCGACGACCTGCTCCGCATCGACCACGGCACCGCGCTCATCGGCCGGCTCGCCGACTCCATCGCCGTGCTCGGCGGCGCCCGGCCCAGCCGCCAGTGGCCCAAGGCCGTACCCCTGTTCAGCGTGCTGCGCGGCGCCATGTCCCGGATCCTCGAGTACCAGCGCGTCGACCTGCACTCGATCGCCAAGGTCGCCATCGTCGGCACCGCGGTCGAACCGCTCATCCACGCCTGCGCCGAACTGCTCGACAACGCGACGCGCTACTCCCCGCCCCAGACCCGGGTCCACGTCACCGCGGTCGAGGTGCAGACCGGCATCGCCATCGAGATCGAGGACGGGGGCGTGAGCCTCAGCGAGGAGGCCCGGGTGAGGGCCGAGAACATGCTCGCCCAGGCCCAGGCCGGCATCAACATGAACGACCTCGGGGAGTCGCCGCGCCTCGGCATGGCCGTGGTCGGCCGGCTGGCCCGGATGTACCAGCTCCAGGTGTCGCTGCGGCAGTCGGCGTACGGAGGGGTCCGCGCCGTCCTCATCGTGCCTCGCGACATGATCACCACGGGTCCCGCGCCCGGCATCGCCCACGGCATCGGCGCCACCTCGCGGCCGCAGAGCTCCCTCGACATGTCGCAGATGCGGCACGTCGTGCCGGCCCGCGGCAAACACAAGTCGCGCCCCGCCGCGACCGGCCCCGTGCCCTCGCTCGCGTCCTCCCCGGCACCCGCGCCCGCACCGGCCGCGTCGGCCGCCGCACGGCCGGCGGCGGCAGCGGCCTCCATGGGCGACGACGAGGTCGTCGTCACCGAGTGGACGGAGGGCGGACTGCCACAGCGGCGCAGCCGGGGGCGCGCACCCCTCGGATCGCACAATCTCCCGCAGCAGTCGGCACCGGCCGCGGAACCCGCCGGGCGGGGCGGCCACAACGGGAACGGCGGCGGCACCACGCCTCCGCCCGGCCTGTGGCTGGAGGCCTTCACCCAGGCCGTCAACGGTGTGCCCAAGGAGCAGCACGACGGTACGGACTCTGACGACGCGTGGGACAAGGGAGACGAGAAGTGATCCAGCAACGGGGCAACATGGACTGGATGCTCAAGGAACTGGCCGACGACGTTCCGAGCATCCACCAGATCGTGGTCCTGTCCGCCGACGGACTGCGTATCGCCCGTCACGGCGGTGACCCCGACGCCGCCGACCGTCTCGCCGCGGCGTGCGCCGGCCTGCAGAGCCTGGCCGCCGCCGTCGCCACCGAGATCCCCTACAGCGACGGCCTGATGAAGCTCGTCGTCATCGAGGTCACGGGCGGGTTCTTCTACCTGATGGCCGCGGGCGCCGGCGCCTATCTGGCGGTCCTCGCGGGCGAGACCGTCGACGCCGGACTCGTGGGAGCGCGGATGCGCGACATGGTCGCGCGCATCGGCGCGCACCTGACGAGTCCTCCCCGCCACGACGGGCAGACCGTATGAGCCCTCCCCGACGTGAACGCCGCACAACCGAACCGGCGTTGAGCGACCCGGAGCGGCTGTACGTGATCACCGGCGCTCCCGACGGCGAACGAGCGGCACTCGACCTCGTCACCATGGTGGTGGCGCAGGCCGAACCGTCGCCCATGGTCCAGCCCGAACAGGCCGCGATCCTGCGGCTCTGCAAGTCGCCCCTGTCGGTCGCCGAGATCTCGGCGTACCTGAGCCTTCCCTTCAGCGTGGTCACCTCGCTCCTCACGGAACTCCTGTCGACCGAACTGATCGAATCGCGCGCGCCCGTCGTCCGCGCCGCGCTCCCGGACCGGTCCCTCCTCGAAGCGGTGATGCATGGACTTCAGAAGCTCTGACACGATCACGGGTCCTCGCCGCGAGGACGTCCTTCCCAGCACGGCCACGGCCGCGGTGAAGGTCGTCGTCGTCGGCGGGTTCGGGGTCGGCAAGACGACCATGGTCGGGTCGGTCAGCGAGATCCGGCCCCTGACGACCGAAGAGACCATGACCCAGGCCGGTGTCGGCGTGGACGACAACGTGGGTGTGGAGACCAAGACCGCCACCACCGTCGCCATGGACTTCGGCAGGATCAGCCTCAGCGAGGAACTGATCCTCTATCTGTTCGGCACACCCGGCCAGGAACGCTTCTGGTTCCTGTGGAACGGCCTGTTCGAAGGAGCGCTCGGGGCCGTCGTCCTGATCGACACCCGGCGGCTCCAGGTCAGTTTCGACGTCATCGGGAGGCTGGAGGAGCGCGGTGTGCCGTTCGTCGTCGCCGTCAACACCTTCCCCGACGCGCCCCACCACCCCGTGGAAGCCCTGCGCAGTGCGCTGGACCTGCCCGACGAGGTCCCGATGATCGACTGCGACGCCCGGCTGCGGACCTCCAGCCGCGATGTGCTGATGACCCTGATGCGTTACCTGCACAGCCTTGCCGTGCCGCTCACCTGACGACGGCCCACCCTGCCTTCGAGCGGGCACCTCCCCACACGCCCGCCTCTCGGAACGTCCTATTCCTGGAGCCACAGTGACTACCCCCTTCCAGCACGAACCCGGATCGTTCAGCGGCCCGGTGCCACCCCCGCAGTGCCCCGCCCACGGCACCGGTATCGGACCCGGCGGGCTGCGCAGGCTGTACGGCCCCGAGGCCGAGGCCGACCCCGCGGGCCTCTACGAGAAGCTGCGCGCCGAACACGGCACCGTCGCCCCCGTCCTCCTGCACGAGGACGTCCCCGCCTGGCTGGTCCTGGGGCACAGCGAGAACCTCCACATGACCCGGACCCCCTCTCAGTTCTCCCGCGACTCCCGGCGCTGGCGAGGACTGCAGGACGGCACCGTGGCCCCCGACCACCCGCTCGCGCCGCTCTTCACCTGGCAGCCCGTGTGCTCCTTCGCCGACGGCGCCGAGCACGAGAGGCTGCGCGGAGCCGTCACCGACTCCATGGCCCGCATCGACACCCGCGGTGTCCGCCGCCACATCAACCGGTACAGCAACCGGCTCGTGAACGACTTCTGCCGCGAAGGCCGGGTCGAACTCGTCAGCCAGTTCGCCGAACGGCTGCCGATGATGGTGATGTGCGCGATCCTCGGGATGCCCGAGGAGTACGACGACCGGCTGGTGCAGGCGGCCCGCGACATGACCCGGGGCTCGGAGACCGCCGTCGCGAGCAACGCCTACGTCATCGGCGTGCTGGACCGCCTCGTGCAGCGACGCCGCGTCGCGCCCGCCGAGGACTTCGCGAGCTGGCTGACCGAGCACCCCGCCGGCCTCACCGACAAGGAGGTCAGCGAGCACCTCCGGGTGGTCCTGATCGTCGCGTACGAGACCACCACCAACCTGATCGCCAACGTCCTGCGCATGGTGCTCACCGACCCCCGGTTCCGCGCCCGGCTCAGCGGGGGCCACATGACCGTGCCCGAGGCGGTCGAGCAGACGCTCTGGGACGAGCCGCCCTTCACCTCCGTGCTGGGCCGCTGGGCGGTCGGGGACACGGAACTCGGCGGGCAGCAGATCAAGGCCGGTGACGCGCTGATCGTCGGGATCGCGTCGGCCAACACCGACCCCGCGGTGCGACCGGACCTCACCGTCAACATGGAGGGCAACCGCGCCCACATGGCCTTCAGCAGCGGACCGCACGAATGCCCCGGGCAGGACATCGGCCGCGCCATCGCCGACGTGGGCGTGGACGCCCTGCTGATGCGGCTGCCCGACCTGGAGCTGGGCGTCGACGAGAGCAAGCTGACCCGCGAGGGCAACTTCATGGCGCGGCATCTGGTGGACCTCCCCGCCGTCTTCGCCCCCACCTCGCAGCAGGAGATCGACGCGGAGCCGCTTCCGGCGGTGGCCCGGTCCCGACAGCAGAGCGACTGGGAGGTGTCCTCGGCCGCCAACCGGGCCTCAGGACCGATGCCCGCGGCACACATCCCGGCACCGGCACGCCCCGGGGAGCCGCACCCGCTCCCCAGCACCGCCATCCCCGCCCAGCGAAGCGCCCCGGCCAGGATCTGGCACGCCGTCAAGCGCTGGTGGAGCGGCAGCTGATCCAGGGGCCGCTCGCCCGGATCAGGCCGGAACCAGCGAACCGGCACCATCCGGACGAGCGGCCCGCGGCGCCCGCCGCGCCGGGGGCCCGGCCCGACTGGTCGGAGGCACCGGGCCGCCCGACCCGTACCATCGAGCAGCGTGAAGCTGACAATTCTTGGCGGCGGCGGATTCCGGGTACCGCTCGTGTACGGGGCGCTGCTGCGTGATCACGCCGAAGGCCGCGTCACCCGTGTGACCCTGTACGACACCGACGCGGACCGGCTCGCCGCCGTGGCGCGGGTGCTGGCCGAGCAGGCCGAGGGCACCGGCGACGCACCCCAGGTGATCGCCACCGGCGATCTGGACGATGCCCTGCGCGGCGCGGACTTCGTCTTCTCCGCGATCAGGGTGGGCGGCCTGGAGGGCCGAGCCGCCGACGAGCGCGTCGCCCTCGACGAAGGTGTCCTCGGCCAGGAGACGGTCGGAGCCGGCGGGATCGCCTACGGCCTGCGCACCGTGCCCGTGGCGACGGACCTCGCCCGGCGGATCGCCCGCCTGGCCCCCGACGCGTGGGTCATCAACTTCACCAATCCCGCGGGACTGGTCACCGAGGCCATGGCCCGGCACCTCGGCGACCGGGTGATCGGGATCTGCGACTCCCCGGTGGGCCTGGGCCGCCGCATGGCCCGGGTGCTGGGGGTGGATCCCGACCGGGCCTGGATCGACTACGTCGGGCTGAACCACCTGGGCTGGGTCCGGGGTCTGCGTCACGGGGGAGTGGACCACCTTCCCCGTCTGCTCGCGGATCCGGAACTGCTCGCATCCTTCGAGGAGGGCAGGCTCTTCGGCCCCGAGTGGCTGCGTTCCCTGGGCTCGGTCCCCAACGAGTACCTGCACTACTACTACTTCAACCGTGAGGCGGTCCACGCCTACCAGCAGGCCGAGCGGACCAGGGGTGCGTTCCTCCGCGACCAGCAGCAGGGCTTCTACGCCCGGATGAAGGACCCCGCCGCTCCTGCCCTGGCCACCTGGGACCGGACGCGCGCCGAACGCGAGGCGACGTACATGTCCGAGAACCGGGACGTGGCCGGAGCCGGGGAGCGCGAGGAGAGCGACCTGGAGTCCGGGGGGTACGAGCAGGTCGCCCTGGCCCTCATGCGGGCCGTGGCCCGCGACGAACGCACCTCACTGATCCTCGACGTACGCAACCGGGGAACCCTCCCGGTCCTCGACGAGGACGCCGTCATCGAGGTGCCCTGCCTGGTCGACGCCAACGGCGCGCACCCGGTGTCCGTCGACCCGCTGCCCTACCACGCGGTCGGGCTGGTCACGGCCGTCAAGGCCGTGGAACGGGCGGTGCTCGAGGCGGCGGAGACAGGTTCCCGCGCGGCCGCGGTCCGCGCCTTCGCCCTGCACCCCCTGGTGGACTCCGTCTCCGTGGCACGCCGACTCGTGGACGGCTACCTCCGGGTCCACCCGTCACTCGCCTATCTCGACCAGCCGTGAAGGTCCCGGCGCCCCGACCCGGAGCGGGGCCCGGTGCCGTGCATCGCAAGGCGGAGGGGGGAGCCGGACGGGGTCTCTCCCGCTCGGACGGAGCCGAGAGCCGGGGGAAGGGGCGTCGGGGACCGACGACGCCGCGAGGGGCGGCACCGGGGCGCGCGATCCCGGCCTGATCCGGACGAGAGGCCCGCGATCAGGGCGCCGCCACCGGCTTCGGCCGCCCCGGGGGACCCCAGGAGGGCGCGACACCGGTCACCTGGCACACCATCAGGAACAGCGGGATGGGCGGTGTGTAGGGCGTACGGCTGTCCGGTGTGTGGATCAGCCGCGGGCGCAGCGCCGGCACATAGGCGTCGGTGGCGTACGAAGCCTGTTCCGGCCAGTCCAGGTCGAGGTCGGAGCCCGACGGGACGATCCACCACCACCGGTCCGCGTCGGCGAACACACAGCCCGCACGCGGCAGATGGGACATCAGCCGGAAGCCGTACTGGGCCGGCACCCCCACCGCGTCACAGCCGAGGCTCGCCGACAGCGCGGGCGGCAGCGCCAGCCGGACCCGGCCGGGGAGCCCTTCCTCCTCCCCGGCGCGGCACCGCCGCGCGCCGAGCAGGTGGGACAGCGCGTTCCTCAGCATGTCCGCTCCGGGCCGTACGCCAGTTCCGCCCAGACGATCCGCCCCGAGTGGTTCCCCGCGTCGTACGAGCCCCATGCCGCGCTCATGGAGTCCACGAGCAGCAGCCCACGCCCGTGCTCCCCGTCGGCGTCCGACGTGAGCCGCGGGCCGCCGGGCTGGCGCCCCTGGTCCTGGACGGCTATGCGCAATCTGGCGGCATCGCAGCGCAGTTCGCACACGACCCGGGTGCTCATCGTGTGCACCACCGCGTTGGTGACCAGTTCGGAGACGATCAGCACCGCCGCGTCGTGGGTGTCACCGGTCAGCCGCCACTGTGCCAGCCGGGCCCGGGTGAGGCGCCTGGCACCCGCCACGGACTCGGGGTGCGCGGGAAGCGCGAAGCAGTCACGGAGCGCTTCCGTCCCCGTACAGAGATCCGCGAGCCGGGGGATGAGCGCACTGCCAGGTGCCACGACCGATTCCTCACAGTGGGGGCTGCGTCACGCCTCGCACCGCTCCTGGGAGTGCGGGCACGATCGCGCGAACTTGGTTCGGTCTCCAACTCTCCCCCTGACAAGAACACTTGGCAAGGGGCACTCTGAAAATTCCAGAGTGACTGTGTCCCTTGAGCCGGGCGCATGGCACACTTCTGGAACACAGCGCATCGGGAGGTCTGAAGTGAGCGAACCGCGGTCCGCCCCGACCGTGGGTCAGGTCGTTCTCGGCAAGCGTCTGCAGGATCTGCGGGAGCGCGTCGGCCTGAGTCGCGACCAGGCGGCGAAGGTGCTCCACGTCGCCGCCGGGACCATACGCAGGATGGAGACGGCCGAGGTCGCGCTGAAGATCCCCTACGTCCAGGTGCTCCTCAAGGCCTACGGGATCTCCGACGACGAGACCGAGGCCTTCGTCCAGCTGGCCGAAGAGGCCAACAAGCCCGGCTGGTGGCAGCGTTTCCACGACGTGCTGCCCGACTGGTTCAGCATGTACGTCAGCCTGGAGGGCGCCGCGAGCCTGCTGCGCACCTACGAACCGCACTTCGTCCCCGGCCTGCTGCAGACCGAGGACTACGCCCGCTCCGTCATGCTCACCGGTGCCGTGGGACAGACCAGGCCCGCAGACATCGAGCGCCACGTGGCGCTGCGGATGGAACGGCAGGCGCTGCTCATCAAGGACGAGGCACCGAAGCTGTGGGTGGTGATGGACGAGACGGTGCTGCGCCGTCCCGTCGGCGGTCCCGGCACGATGCGCGCCCAGATCGACCGCCTGCTCGAAGCCACCGATCTGCCCAACGTGACCCTGCAGATCGCCGAGTTCGCGACGGGGCACCACCCCGGTACGTACGGACCGTTCGTCCTCTTCCGTTTCGCGGTGCCCGAACTCCCCGACATGGTCTACAGCGAGTACCTGACCGGCGCGGTCTACTTCGACGCGCGCCCCGAGGTCGCTTCCTACCTCGAGGTCATGGACCGCATGGCGGCCCAGGCCGCGACTGCACAACGCACGAAGGAGATCCTCCGGGACTTCCGCAAGGAGCTGTCATGAACCACATATACAACGGCATGCCGGCCGCCGACCTCGGCACCGAAGGCTGGTACAAGCCGTGGAGCGGTGGTAACGGCGGCAACTGCATCGAGGCCATGAAGCTGGCCGACGGCAGGGTGGCCGTCCGCCAGTCGGCGGACCCGGACGGCCCCGCCCTGATCTACTCCAACGGTGAGATCGCCGCGTTCATCCAGGGCGCCAAGGCCGGCCAGGCGGACTTCCTGCTCACCTGACACCTGACACCTGACCCGGTCACCCGGCGTCTCCAGGCAGTCCTCCGTCGGAGACCGGGCCCCGGCCGCACGGGCGTCGTCCGCAGGCGGCACGGACGCGCACCGGATCCCGCACGTGGGGAGTGCCCGCGGCGGGGTGCTCTCGCCGCAGGTCACAATGAGGGCATGTCACGACGCACCTCACGCCCCGGCCGCCCCTCCGCCCCACGGACGGCGAACCCCCGGATCACCCCGCGGACACCGTGCCCGTGCGGTCTGCCGGCCGCTTACGGAGAGTGCTGCGCCAGGTATCACACGGGAGCCGCCGCCCCGACGTGCGAGGCGCTGATGCGCTCCCGGTACACGGCCTTCGCGGTCCGCGACGCCGGCTACCTGCTGCGCACCTGGCACCCGGCCACCCGTCCCGCGGTCCTCGACCTCGACCCGCTGACGCGCTGGGACCGGCTGGAGATCCTGGCCACCACCGAGGGCACGGCCTTCCACACCACGGGGACGGTCACCTTCCGCGCCCACTGGACCGACGGGGACGGCCCCGGTTCGCTGTACGAGAAGAGCCGCTTCGTGCGCCACGAGGGCGCCTGGGTCTACGAGACGGCCGAGTCCACCGCGTAGGGGAGCGGGATCAGACCGCTGCCGCCGAACGCTCGGGCGGGGCGAGCTGATGTTCGAGGTCCTCGGCGAGCAGCCGTTTCGCGATCCGGTCGACCGCGGCCCGCAGCTCCCGGTCGTCGGGCCGGGCGCCGTCCTCGGCGAGCCTCTCGTTGAGCCAGCGCCCCCAGGCGGCGGAGATGGTCGCGGCCTCGCGACTCCCCGCAGCCGTATGGGTGAAGAGCCTCCCGTCACCGGTGAGGAAGCCCTCCTCGATCATCCGGTCGAAGACCGGAACCAGGACCTCCGGCGGGATCCGGTGCCGCGCCGCGATCAGTCCGAGCCCCGCGTGGCCGACCATCCGGGTGAAGAGGTCCACCTGCATCACGGCCCAGGCCCCCGCCATGTCCAGCCGGGTGTCGGACTCCGCCACGATCCGGCGGGCGGTGTCGGGACCGGTCCGGTGCAGGATTCTGGCGACGGCCGATTCGAGGACCTCCGCCGCGTCCCCGGTCTTCGGCTGGGCGAATCCCTCACCCATGTCGGTCGAGCTCGCCCGGGCGCTGTCGCGCAGCTTCACCTGCTTCAGGAACAGGGCCACGACGAAGCCCAGCAGCGCCACCGGCACGGTCCAGAGGAAGACGGTGTGCAGGGTGTCGGCGTACGCCTGCGCGATGGGTGCCGTCTGCTCCGACGGGAGGGCGTGCACCGCCTGCGGGCTCTGGACCACCTGCGGCAGGGTCGCCGGATCGCCGCCCGCCCGCGCGGCCTCCTCGACCCCCTGGCGCAGATTCGGCCGCAGCGCGTTGGCGTAGATGGTGCCGAAGACCGCCGTCCCGAAGGAACTGCCGAGCGTACGGAAGAACGTCACCCCGGAGGTCGCGGTACCCAGGTCCGCGTAGTCGACCGTGTTCTGCACGGCGATCGTGAGCACCTGCATCGACAGGCCGATGCCGATCCCCAGCACCAGCATGTACAGCGACTCCAGCCACACCCCGCTGTCGGGGCCCATCCGGGACAGCAGGAAGAGACCGGCCGCCATCACGAGTGAGCCGACGACGGGGAAGTAGCGGTACTGCCCGGTCTTGCTGACCACGTTGCCGCTGAAGACGGACGCGGCCAGCAGGCCGATCACCAGGGGCAGCGTGCGCACGCCGGAGAGCGTGGCCGAGTCCCCGTCGACGTACTGGAGATAGGTGGGCAGGTAGATCATCGCGCCGAGCATGGCGAAGCCGACGATGAAGCTCAGGACGGAGCAGACCGCGAACACCGGGTTGCGGAAGAGCCGCATCGGCAGCATCGGCTCCCTGGCCCGGGTCTCCACCACGCAGAACAGCGCGAGTGCGACGAGCCCTCCGGCGAACAGCCCGAGGATGACCGGTGAGCCCCATGCGTACTCGTTGCCGCCCCAGCTCGTGGCGAGGATCAGCGCGCTCGCACCGGCCGCCACCAGGGCGATGCCCAGGTAGTCGATGACCGGGCGCCCCGCCGCCCGCACGGAGGGGATGTTCCGGGCGGCGGCGATGACCACCACGATCGCGATGGGCACATTGACGTAGAAGGCCCAGCGCCAGGTCAGATGGTCGGTGAACAGCCCTCCCAGCAGCGGGCCGACGACCGTCGCGACGCCGAAGACCGCACCGATCGCCCCCTGGTACTTGCCCCGGTCGCGCAGGGGGATTACATCGGCGATCAGTGCCATGGACGTCACCATCAGGCCGCCCGCGCCGATGCCCTGCACACCGCGCCAGATGATGAGAAGCAGCATGTTCGAGGCGAGGCCGCAGAGGAACGAACCCGTGATGAAGACGATCGCGGAGATCTGGAAGATCAGCTTCCTGCCGAAGAGGTCACCGAACTTCCCGACCAGCACCGTCGCCACGGTCTCCGCGAGCAGATAGGCGGTCACCACCCACGACATGTGCTCGGCCCCGCCGAGGTCCGAGACGATCGTGGGGAGCGCCGTTCCCACGATCGTCTGGTCGAGAGCGGCCAGCAGGATCCCCAGCACGATCGTCGCGAAGACGATGTTGCGCCGCCGTGGGTCGAGGACCGGTGGCGCGGTGGCACTCTGCGGGGCGGGGGATGTCTCGCTGGCAGTGGTCACCCTTGCACCCTCACACCGGCCCCGCGGCGCTGCATGCGGTGAGGGGCCGGACGTGTCAGGCCACCAGGTCCCGCAGTGACGCGGCCATCCGGGCCACGAACGCGTCCCTGACATCCTCGGGGACCCGGTCGAGCGACAGGTAGGGGTTGAGGTCCTCCAGTTCGACGAGGAGCAGCCCGCCCTCGGGAGTCCGGCAGGCGTCCACCCGCTGGATGCCGTGGGAGAGGGTGTTCCACTCGACGAAGCGACGCGCGAAGGCCAGGTCTTCGTCGGTCGCCGCGTACGGTTCCAGCACCCAGCGCCGGTCCGGGTGCGGTGCGTGCAGGGCGTACCGGAAGTCGTGCCCGACGAAGTAGAAGGACACCTCGTAGCGGAAGTCGATCCTGGGCTGCACGAGCAGCGTGCCGTCCGCACCGTCCGGAAGCTCCGGCTCCTCGGTGTACCGCAGCCCCACCGAGTCCGCGCCCAGCTTGGGCTTGACGACGTATCCGGCGGACCTGGGGAGCAGGCCGAGGTCCGCCGCACGGTCCACGGTCGGGATGACCGGGAAGCCCGCCCTGCTCAGGTCGACCAGATACTGCTTGCCGGCCATGTCCCCACGGCCGTCGAGCGAGTTGTAGACCCGGGTGCCGGCCGCGCGTGCGCGGGCCCGGAACGCGTCGTACGCCTCCTGGTGATGCAGGACCGGCCCGCTGTTGCGCACGACGACCGCGTCGAAGCCGTCCAGCAGCGCCGCCGCGTCCCCCGGGTGACAGAGAGCGATGTCGAAGTCCTCGCGGAGCCGGGACGTCAGGAAGATGTCCTCGTCGCAGTAGCGCCTGCCGCGGGCCTCGTAGGCGAGATCCGTCACGAAGAGGACGGAGGGGCGGCGGGCGTCGGTCTCGGCGATCAAGGGATACTCCCAGGGGGTTCGGTATGCGGCAGTCGGTCAATAGCCTTGAGGGCACTGTCCGTTCACTGCCGTGAAGCCACCTGATCTCTGCCCCACAGGAGTCAACGTGTCCCAGGCGTCGTCACCGCCCGACATTCTCTCGCCCGCCTTCGCCGCCGATCCCTACGGGGCCTACCGGATCATGCGCGAGAGCGCCCCGCTCATCCACCACGAGGCGACGGGGAGCTACCTCGTCTCCCGGTACGAGGACGTCGAGCGCGTCTTCAAGGACCGGGCCCAGGAGTTCACCACGCAGAACTACGACTGGCAGCTGGAGCCCGTCCACGGCAGGACGATCCTCCAGCTCAGCGGCAGGGAGCATGCCGTACGCAGGGCTCTGGTCGCCCCCGCCTTCCGGGGTGCCGACCTCCAGGAGAAGTTCCTGCCGGTCATCGAGCGCAACGCCCGCGAGCTCATCGACGCCTTCCGGCACACCGGGGAGGCCGACCTCGTGGAGGCCTTCGCCACCCGCTTCCCGGTCCTGGTCATCGCGGACATGCTCGGCCTGGACCGTGCGGACCACCGGCGGTTCCACGGCTGGTACACGGATGTCATCGCCTTCCTCGGTAACCTGGCCGGCGACCCGGCGGTCACTGCCGCCGGTGAGCGCACCCGCCAGGAGTTCGCCGAGTACATGATCCCCGTGATCCGCCGCCGCAGGGAGGAGCCGGGCGACGACCTGCTCTCCGCGCTCTGCGCCGCGGAGGTCGACGGGGTGCGGATGAGCGACGAGGACATCAAGGCGTTCTGCAGTCTGCTGCTCGCCGCCGGAGGGGAGACCACGGACAAGGCCATCGCCTCGGTCTTCGCCAATCTGCTGGCCCATCCGGATCAGCTGGAGGCCGTGCGGCAGGACCGGTCGCTGATCGACCGGGCCTTCGCGGAGACCCTTCGCCACACCCCGCCGGTCCACATGATCATGCGCCAGACCGCGGACGAGGTGAAGCTCTCCGGCGGCACCGTCCCCGCCGGAGCCACGGTCACCTGTCTGATCGGGTCGGCCAACAGGGACGAGGCCCGCTACGCGGACCCGGACCGCTTCGACATCTTCCGAGACGATCTGACCAGCACCACCGCCTTCTCCGCGGCCGCGGACCACCTGGCGTTCGCGCTGGGGCGGCACTTCTGCGTGGGTGCGCTGCTGGCCAGGGCGGAGGTCGAGACGGGGGTCGGCCAGTTGCTGGACGCGATGCCGGACGTGCGGTTCGCCGAGGGCTTCACCCCGGTCGAGGAAGGCGTCTTCACGCGCGGGCCGGCCTCGGTGGCGGTGCGCTTCACACCGGTGGGCGGCTGACAGGAGGCCGGTGCGGCGGTCCGCCGCACCGGCCTCCGCCCTCCGGGGCGTCAGCGGATCTGGCGACCCGAGATGGCGCGGGCGATGACCAGGCGCTGGATCTCGCTGGTGCCCTCGAAGATCGTGTAGATCTTGGCGTCCCGGTACATCCGCTCCACCGGGTGCTCCCTGCTGTACCCGGCGCCGCCGAGGATCTGAACGGCCTTCTCCGTCGCCGTCACGGCGAGTTCGCCGGCGCGGAGCTTGGACATGGAGCCCTGGCCGGCGTCGAAGGTGCGGTCGTTGCGTGCCATCCACGCCGCCTGCCAGATCAGCAGCCGGACGGCTTCGATCTCGGTGCGGATGTCGGCGAGGGCGAAGGCGATCGACTGGTTCTCGATGACGGGGCGTCCGAACGCCTCGCGCTGACCCGCGTACTCCAGGGCGTACTCGTACGCCGCCCGTGCGATGCCCAGCGCCTGCGCGCCGACCGTCGGGCGGCTCACCTCGAAGGTCGCCATGGCCGCCTGGCCCTTGGCGGTGCCGCCCTCGCGGGCACGGGCCAGCCGGGCGTCCAGCTTCTCCTTGCCGCCGAGCAGGCAGCTCCCAGGTACCCGTACGTCGTCGAGGAAGAGATCCGCGGTGTGCGAGGCGCGCAGACCCAGCTTCTTGACGGTGCGGCCGGCCTCCAGCCCCTTCGTGCCCGGGGGCACGATGAAGGCGGCCTGACCACGGGCGCCGAGCGAGGGCTCCACCGAGGCGACCACCACGTGTACCTCGGCGATCCCGCCGTTGGTGATCCACGCCTTCTGGCCGGAGAGCACCCATTCGTCCCTGGCCTCGTCGTAGCGCGCCCGGGTGGTCATCGCGGAGACGTCGGAGCCGGCCTGCGGCTCGGACACGCAGAAGGCCGCGACCTTGGGGTCGTCCTCGTCGCCGTAGCACTGCGGAACCCACTCGGCCAGCTGGTCGGGGGTGCCGGAGGCGAAGATCCCGGCGACCGCGAGGGAGGTACCGAAGAGCGCCATCCCGATGCCGGCGTCCCCCCAGAACAGCTCCTCGTTGGCGATCTGCAGGGAGAGCCCGCTGGGGTCCCCGTACATGTCGGCGAGCGATTCGAAACCGTAGAGGCCGATCCTGGCCGCCTCCTGGATGACGGGCCACGGAGTCTCCTCGCGGGCGTCCCACTCGGCCGCGGCCGGGCGGACCACATCGGCGGCGAAGCCGTGGACCCAGTCCCGCAGGTCCCGCTGCTCCTCGGTCAGGGCGAGGGAGAAGTAGCTCATGGGCTCAGGCCTTCGGGATGTCGAAGTAGCGGGTCAGCCCCGAGGCAAGGCCGACGTCCCCGGCGACCTTCAGCTTGCGCATCATGAACATCGTCACGGGGTTGCCGTTGCCGGACACCAGCTTGAGGAACTCCGCGTCGGCCATCACCAGAGTGGTACGGGGCTCCGCCTCGGAGCGGCCCGCGCTCACCGTGCAGGCGCCGTCGGCTATGGCGGTCTCGTACACCTCGTCGGTCTCACCGGTGATCTTCCAGCGGATCAGCGCCTTCAGCGGCCCGGCCGCCTCGGGGCGGAACTGCTGCCGCATGCGGCCGAACACCTCGCTCAGCACCCTGGTGCGCAGGTCACCCTGCATGACCTCGCCGAGCTGCTTGGCGGAGAGGCCCTTGACGATCCGCGCGAACTCCTCAGGGGAGACCGCGGCGAAGTCGAGCCCGGACAGTTCGTCGGTGAGGTTGCCGCTGCTGTTGTCGGCCACGCCAAATCCTTACTCCAGAGTAAACTTACTTCTGGGTAAGGTAAGGCGGCGACGGCCGCTTAGCAAGCAGGCGGCGTCACCACGATCCGTACGGGCGCACCACGAAGTGCGGGTGGTGTGCGGACAGCACCTTGTTGGCCCGGGCGAGCTCGGACAGGGCCTGCTCGCGGTCGGCCTGGTCCTCGGCGTCCAGCCTCGGCCCCCGGAACCTGAGCACCTCCCGGGCCGCGCAGTCGGCGTCGAGCTCCGCCTGCAGGATGTGTTCCGGGGTGCAGGCGCCGATCAGCGCCGCGACCCGGTCGGGGATCGGCACAGGGACGAGGACGTGCGGGGCGGTCATGGGGGGTTCCCTCTCGGATGGTCGGCCAGGAGGTGGTGCTCTGGGGCGGGCGGTGTGCCGTCGCGCCTCCTTATGTAACGGGACGCAGGTCCTGTTTTCTCCCCGAGAACGTCTCCGTGTCGCAACCGTTTGGGACTGACCGTCTATTTCCCCTTACCCGGGGGTAAGTTGACTCGGCCGCGGGTGTGTGATGGTGCGTCAGGGGAGCGGGTGCGGACTGCGGCCGCGTAACTTCAGCGCCCGGAGGACGGCTTCCGTGGCGAAGCGGCTCTCGGGTTCGGTCAGCTGGTCCCCGAAGATCGACTCCAGGCTGCGCATCCGGTAGCGGACCGTCTGGGGGTGCACATCCAGCAACTCGCCCATCTGGGCCGCCGTGCCCCGGGTGTCGAGCCAGATCCGCAGCGTCTCGATCAGCCGCGCCCGCCGGGTCGAGCTGATGCCGGACACCGGTGCGAGCTCACGGGTGGCGAGCTGATCGAGCAGGGGCGGGTCGGACAGCAGCCACAGCGTGGTGAGGTGGTCCTCGCACAGCAGCAGGGGGGCGTCGTCGACGACACCCGTGTCGGCCAGTTCGAGGACCCGCCGGGCCCAGCGGATCGAGTCGGCGGCGAGAGCCGTGGGCACGGTCAGTCCGATCGCGGCCCCACCGGAGGGAAGGACCCGCCCGAGCATCTGTCTACGCGCGTCGTCGACAGGGCCCGGGATCAGCAGGTGCGGCTGGGGGTCGGAGGGGTCGATCAGCACGTCGGTGTCGGCGCTGATCCGGTCCAGCCCGGCCGACGCCCGCACGGCCACCAGGGTGACCTGCTCGGGCAGTACCCATCCGGTCTGCTCGCACAACTCGGCGATGGCGCTGCGTGGTACGGGCCTGCCCGCGAGGATCAGGTGCAGCAGCCGCCGGCGTACCGCCTCGCTCCGCTGGTCGGACTGGGCCTGCACCTCCAGGTAGCCCTCACGGGACAGCGCCTCCAGTTCGTCCACGTAGGCGAAGAGCGCGTCCGCGAAGCTGAGCATGAGCGCGGGGGAGAAGTTGTAGCTACGGCCGACCTTCTTCGCGCGCCGTAACGCGACCCGCGCCCCGAGCCGGTAGGCGCCCTGCAGTGCGTCCATCGAGCGGCCCTCGTAGGCCTCGAAGCGGCCGAATCTCCGGCACATGTCGTCGCGCAGGACGGTGGGTGACGAGGGTTCGGCGACCAGGTCGACGAAGGAGGAGAGGCTCTGCTCGACACCCATGCGGATGGAGGTGCCGTTGGGCCCGTTCAGCAGTCGCGCGTATTCCGGATAGGCGCGGGTCACTTCCATGCCGATCTCTTTGATCAGACTCGGCAGTTCGGGGCGCATGATCGCGGCGAACTCCTGAGGCAGGGGCCCCAGCGGGTCTCCGGTGTCCAGCGGCTGGATGAGTCTCGGCATGACCGTCCCCTTGCTTTCCTGGGCCCCGCACCGGTGGAGCGGGTGACGGGAAAGCGCTCCCACGGGCCGGCAGGTGTATACCAACAACGGCGCCGAAGATAGACCAAGCCGGGCGGGGTTCACACCGTCTGGACAAGATCGAACCGCGGGAGGTCCACAACATGGCTCCGTTGTGGCGTTCCTGTGCAGGTGAGGCGGTAAGTGCTCACTTCCGGACAATGTTTTCGGCCTGGAGTCCCGCTGGTGGGAAGGCCGTACCCGTCGTTCGCCTCCCGGACCGCCGGTGTCCGCCGCCGGGTGAGGCCGCCCGGTGCTCCGCGTGCCATCGGGCCGTCCCCCGGTCGCGGGTGGGCCCCGCGCCGCTCGGAATTCCCGCGGGTAATTGCGCACCAAGTGACAAGTGAACGAGCCGAATTAGTGACGCGCGGACGAGGAAAAAAACTTGCCGGACCAATCCTGGCGTACAGGATTGTGCTCCAAGTTTCCCGCAAGTAACGTCACGCCCTGTCACAGAACGAACGTGGCTGAATGCGCAGCACGGACCCCCACGGAACACGATTCACCGCGGCACTCCCTGCGTCTTTGCAGGAATTCGGGTGCTGTCCCCGCAACAGTGCGCCCGCACTGCCGAATCGGAGGAACTCACTGTGCGCAACACCCTCAGAAAGATCGCACTCACGGCCGGTGCCGCCGCGGCCGCCGTCACCCTCGGAGCCACCACCGCCACCGCGGGCGTGGCAGCGCCGACATGGACGGTCGGTCCCAGCTCGCCCGAGACCTTCTCGGCCACCGCCGGCACCGTCACCCTCGTCCTCAACGGCGTCCCGATGACGTGTACGTCCTCCGCGGCGTCCGGCAACCTGGCCAGCGCCTCCGGCACGACGAACGTGCAGGTCGGCACCATCGCGCCGCTGACCTGGAGCGGTTGCACCAGCCCCTTCGGCCCGGTGACCCCGACGGCCGACACCTCCACCGCGTGGAAGCTGAACGCCAACACCTACAGCGCCGGCGTCACCAACGGGTACATCTCCGGGGTGAAGGCCACGCTGAAGGTCCTCACCTGCACCTTCACCGTGACCGGCAACGTCGCCGCCAAGTACACCAACTCCACCGGGGTGCTGGCGGTCAGCAACAACGCCACCTACAAGCTGACCGTCGCCACCGTCACCTCGGGATGCGCGGGTATCGCGGCCGTGGGCAACAACCCGACCTACACCGCCAACTACAACGCCGTCACGCCGATCGGCGGCACCACCAAGCCGACCATCGTCTACACCCCCTGATCCGGCCACACGCCGGCCGGGGTGAACCGGGATCGCGCGGTGGGGCCGCCCGCCGCGCGATCCCTCGCACCGCGAGCAGCAGACGCGGGTCACGGGCCCGTGTCCCCGTGCCGGGCCCGTCCCGGCCCGTCCGAAGGGGACGTCGTCAGTGGGAGGCAGCCGTATGTCAGGAGCACGCAGGCGCACGGCGCGCGGTGCCGCAGTGGCCACCGCCGTGCTGCTCGGAGGGATGATCCCCGGTGCGCAGGCCTCGTCCGGTCTGCAGGAGGTCGACCTGGAGCTCGCCTACACGTGCGACCTGCCGGAAGGCGGCCCGCCGAAAGGCGACCTGCCGGAGGGCGGTCCGCCGGAGGGCGGTCTGCCGGTGAAGGTCGGTGTCACCGCGAAGCTGCCCGCGTCGGCTCGACCGGGGCAGGCGATACAGCCCGAGGACGTGGTTCTGGAGGCGACGCTGCCCGAGGGCGCGATCCCCGCATCCACCGGTTCCCCGGTGGCGAGCGTGAGCGCGGAGACGAGGCTCGGCATCGACGTGTCCCAGGAGGGCAGGAGAGCCCGGGCCGAGTGGGTGGGTACGACCTCCGGGTCCGTGCCCGTTCCCGCCGAGGGCGGTCTGCCGCTGACCACCACGGGCACGGTGCCCTATGTGAAGCCCGGGGCATCCGGGGACCTGGCCTTCGACGCCGGCGCCCTCTCGGTGGAACTCGCCCTGAAGACCGCCGACGGCATGCCGGCCGAACCGCCGGGCCTCTCCCTGGGCTGCACCCTCGACCCGGATCAGGAGACCGGGCTGGCGAAGCTGGAGATCGGCGACGGCGACGGCGACGGGGAAGGCGCGTCCGCACCGCCCGCGTCCCCGTCGTCCGGGAAGAGGCCGGCCCGCGACGGGTCCGTGCCCGAGGTCGGCACCAGGGCCGAGCGGACCGACCGCCCCGACGCCCCTCCGTGCGTCGGCGACGTGGGCAACGACCTCAACCTGAACGCCTATGTGACCGGCTACGCCAACGTCACGAAGCTGAAGGGGGCGTCCAGGATTCCCCTCGCCTGTACGCAGATCGAGCAGGGGCCGACCCGTGTCGACCTCTCCGAGCCGGGGTTCACGCACATCTACCAGGATTCGACCGCCCTGCTCGACTACGAGGGGAAGCCTCAGCTGCCGCCCGTGTCGAGTACCTTCCTGACCTTCGGTTTCATGCCGACCACCGCGACCCTGGAGATGACGCAGATCCCTGCCGGGGTGGACGCCGACGGCACTCCGGACTACAACGTGTCGTCGCACCTGGTGGTCGACTGGACCGACTTCTCGAACACGGGCACGACCACCATCAACCTCGAACTCATGCTGCGTCTCCGCGACGTCGAGGTGAACGGCGTTCCCCTGGACGTCGGTGACAACTGCCGTACCAGCAAGCCCTTCCCGCTGACCCTGGTGGGCAGGATGACCGCGAAGGACGGTGTGACGACGGGCTACACCCTGGTGACGGGCGGGGTCCTCGAGGGCTCGGTGACGCTTCCCTCCTTCAGCGGGTGCGGTGCCGGCGAGGACCTCGACAGCCTCTTCACCGCGTCGCTATCGGGTGTGCCGGGATACGTCAAACAGGTGCAGGGAGCCCCCTGCGCAGCCGCGCAGCACGTGCCGGGCACCGAGAACTCCGTCTGCACGGACGCGTACGAGCCGATCGACGTGCCCGTGGCGATCCGCTGATCCGCCGGGCCCCCGAGAGACCCCGACGGACCGAACCAAGCCCCGCTCCGAGCCGCTGACGAATTGAGGGAACGATGAGACCTGCCCCGAAGACCTGGATCAAGGCCGCCGGCGCCGTCACCGCCTCCGCCGCGCTGGTCATGCCCCTGACCGCCAGCCCGGCGGGCGCGGCCACGGCCGCCGCCCAGCTGAACGGCTCCTGGGCCCCCTTCGACCGCTGTCCGGTGGACGCCCCCGCCATGCTCGCGACCGACGGAGACGTCGACGTGCCGCTGTGTGTGACGTCCACCTCGCCCAACGGGACGATCAAGCTGGGCAACGTCTCGGCGACGACCGGTGCGACGAACCTGCAGTTCGGAGTCGTCCAGCATCCGGCGGAGGGCACGTACACGGTCGTGCCGCCGGCGGCCGGGTCCATCATCAGCGGCAAGACCACCATTCCCGGTGGCCTCCTCGGCATCATGTGCCCCAGCAACGTGCCCGTGGTCTCCGCCGTCTGCGGACAGATCACCAACGCCACCCTGAACAAGGTGACCGCCACGGTGGAGTCGGCCGGTACCCCGACCGAGTTCAACCTGGTCGCGGGCATATCCTCCGGACCGATCGTCAAGCTCCCCGTCCGGATCCGGCTGGAGAACCCCCTGCTCGGCTCCAACTGCTACATCGGGAGCAGCGCCAACCCCGTGCTGCTGCGCCCCGGCAACCTCAGCGCTCCGAGCTTCAACGCCTTCAGGTTCAACGGTGACGGCACGGAGAACCCGGACGAGGGATCGATGATCCAGATCGCCCTGTCCGGCGCCGCCCAGGGGGACAGCCAGTTCTCCGCACCGAAGGCCGGCGGCTGCGGTCTCGGCGGGATCCTGAGCTGGGCCATCGACCTCAAGGTCGGCCTGCCCGCGGCCGCTGGCTCGAACAACCTCGTCCTGAACGACGCCAGGACCTACACCGCCGGTCTCACGGCCCCCGGTCTGTCCGTGCCCGACGCCGGCAAGGAGCTCGCCGAGAGCTGGCACTCCGCGGTGAAGTAGCCGCTGAGGAGGAGCCGGCGGCACCTCCCGTCCTTGTCACCTGACGCACCCCGGCCTCGATCCCGCAAAGAGCCCGTCCCGACCGAGTGCGCCCTGGTCGGGGCGGGCTTCGGTGTTCCCGGGCGGCGTTCCCGAGCCGTCCGTTGCCACCCGGAAGCCCTCACTTCTGAACAGGTTTCGCGAGCCGATTGCTCATCGGAGTACAAGAAAACGGGGTTGTGCGATTACCTCGGAGAAAGTTCGCGAAGTGCTATTGCGGACTCAGGTTACCGGCCCGTAGCGTCCCGCTTGAGCCGCTCGGAAAAACGTCCGTACCTGCTTGTCCGACCCTCGGGGAGTCATTGCCGATCATCCTTGGGCGGAGATTCCCGGAGGGATTCCCTCCACCCGTGGGCCTTCCGTCGGAGAAGGCCGGGGCCCAGGGGTGCAACCCTTGCGGACCATCGGATTCCGGTACTCCCGGAGAGCTTGCGCAGTTTCCGACAAAACCGCCGAGCGACTTTGTCAATCGGTGACAAGTGATCCACGCCGAGATCGACATCCGACGATTTCCGCTGCTCAACGGCTTGTCCTGGCGGTTTCGACGGACATAACGTGCGCCCGCCGGCGCATGTGTGACAAGCCGCCGTTGCACGTACCGGAGCCGGAGCGCAGACAGATGACGTCGTTCACCACCACTTCGAGGGAGGGCCGATGGGAATCGAAGTAGTCGTCGAAGGCCTGACGAAATCCTTCGGCAAGCAGAACATCTGGCAGGACGTCAGTCTCACGCTTCCGGCCGGTGAGGTGAGCGTCATGCTCGGCCCTTCCGGTACGGGTAAGACCGTGTTCCTGAAATCCGTCATCGGGCTGCTGAAGCCGGAGAAGGGCCGTGTCCTGATCAACGGCGTCGACATGGTGAACAGCCCCGAGAGGGAAATCATGGAGACCCGGAAGCTGTTCGGTCTCATGTTCCAGGACGGGGCGCTCTTCGGCTCGATGTCGCTCTTCGACAACATCGCCTTCCCGCTGCGCGAACACACCCGCAAGAACGAGTCGGAGATCCGGCGGATCGTCATGGAGCGCATCGACGTCGTCGGTCTGCTCGGCGCCGAGGGAAAGCTGCCGGGCGAGATATCCGGCGGTATGCGCAAGCGGGCCGGCCTCGCCCGCGCCCTCGTCCTGGACCCGCAGATCATCCTCTGCGACGAGCCCGACTCAGGGCTCGACCCGGTGCGCACCGCCTACCTCTCTCAGCTCCTCATCGATCTCAACGCGCAGATCGACGCGACGATGCTCATCGTCACCCACAATCTCGACATCGCGGCCACGGTCCCGGACAACATGGGCATGCTGTTCTGCCGCAACCTCGTCACCTTCGGCCCCCGTGAGGTCCTCCTCACCAGCGACATGCCCGTCGTCTCGCAGTTCCTCGCCGGGCGCCGTGAGGGCCCCATCGGGATGTCCGAGGAGAAGGACGCGGCCACCCTCGCGGCCGAGCGGACGAACGGCCACGGATACGCCACCGGGCCCCGCACCGTCGTCCCGCAGCTGGAGCCGTCGCCCGGGATGCCCGTACGGCAGGCGGCGATTCGCCGTCGCGAGCGGGTCATGTCGATGATGGACCGGCTGCCCGAGGCCGCCCGCACGGCCATCCTGGACAGCTACACGCCGGCCTTGGACGGTGGGCGCCGATGACGGCACCGCTGCCCGTACGCCCGCCGGGGGAGCCCGCCCAGGAGGAGACTCCCCAGGAGACGGCGGGTCCGAGACCGCCCGCACGGCTCTCCGCCCCACTGCGCCGGACCGGTCAGCTGTTCGCGCTCGCCCTCGAAGTCTCCCGGGCCGTCTTCCGCAGGCCCTTCCAGGTGCGGGAGTTCATCGAGCAGTTCTGGTTCGTCGCCAGTGTCACCATCCTGCCCGCCGCCCTCGTCTCGGTCCCCTTCGGCGCCGTCATCGCCCTCCAGGTCGGCTCGCTCACCCAGCAGCTCGGCGCCCAGTCCTTCACCGGCGGCGCCAGCGTCCTCGCCGTCATCCAGCAGGCCAGCCCGCTCATCGTGGCGCTGCTGATCGCGGGAGCCGCGGGCTCCGCGATCTGCGCGGACCTCGGCTCCCGCAAGATCCGCGAGGAGCTCGACGCGATGGAGGTCATGGGCGTCTCGCCCGTCCAGCGCCTCGTCGTCCCGCGCGTGCTGGCCACCATGTCCGTCGCCGTCCTGCTCAACGGCCTGGTGTCCGTCGTGGGCACCCTCGGCGGCTACTTCTTCAACGTGATCATGCAGGGCGGCACACCCGGCGCCTACCTCGCGAGCTTCTCCGCCCTCGCCCAGCTGCCCGACCTCTACGTCGGCGAACTCAAGGCACTGATCTTCGGTTTCATCGCCGGAATCGTCGCCGCCTACCGAGGGCTGAACCCCCGGGGCGGCCCGAAGGGGGTGGGTGACGCGGTCAACCAGTCCGTCGTCATCACCTTCCTGCTCCTCTTCGCGGTGAACATGATCCTCACGGCGATCTACCTCCAGATCGTCCCCCCGAAGGGGGGCTGAGCGATGTCGATGCTCGGCTGGCTGGACCGCTCCGGCGAACAGCTCACCTTCTACGTACGCGCTCTGATCTGGATCCCGAGGACCCTGCACCGCTACCTCAAGGAGGTCCAACGGCTCCTGGCCGAGGTCGCCTTCGGCAGCGGCGGCCTCGGTGTCATCGGCGGAACCATCGGCGTGATGATCGCCATGACCCTCGCCACGGGCACGGTGGTCGGTCTCCAGGGGTACGCCGCCCTCGACCAGATCGGCACCTCCGCGCTCACCGGATTCATCTCCGCCTACTTCAACACCCGGGAGATCGCCCCGCTCGTCGCCGGACTCGCCCTCTCGGCGACCGTCGGCGCCGGCTTCACCGCCCAGCTCGGCGCCATGCGGATCAACGAGGAGGTGGACGCCCTCGAGGCGATGGGCGTGCGCTCCATGCCCTACCTCGTGACCACGCGGATCATCGCCGGGGTCGTCGCCATCATCCCGCTCTACGCGATCGGGCTGCTCTCCTCCTACCTCGCCTCCCGTTACGTCACGGTCCTGTTCAACGGGCAGTCGGCCGGCACCTACGACCACTACTTCAATCTCTTCCTCTCCCCGGACGACGTCCTGCTGTCGGTGTTCAAGGTGCTGATCTTCAGCGTGCTGGTGATCCTCGCCCACTGCTACCACGGCTTCCACGCCACCGGCGGCCCGGCCGGCGTGGGGGTCGCGGTGGGGCGGTCGGTACGCAACGCCATCGTGCTGATCAGCGTCACCGACTTCTTCCTCTCCCTCGCCATCTGGGGCGCCACGACCACGGTGAAGGTGGCCGGCTGATGACCGACTCCACCGCGCGGACGGTACGCCGCAGACTCGCCGGTGCGGCCTTCGTGCTCGTGCCCGTCGTACTCGTATGGGTGTCGGTCTCGGTGTACGAGAAGGACTTCACCGACGACGCCGTCGTGACCGTGCGCACCGGAAGCGTCGGCAACGAGATGCACGACAACGCCGAGGTCAAGCTGCGCGGAGTCGTCATCGGCGAGGTGCGCCACATCGAGGCCGACGGCGACGGGGCCCGGCTCACCCTCGCCATCGAGCCGGACCGTCTGGAGCGGATCCCGGCCGACGTCACCGCGCAGATGCTGCCCACCACCCTCTTCGGGGAGCGGTTCGTCGCCCTCGTACCGCCGGAAGTGCCCTCGGCGGAGCCCCTGAAGGCCGGGGCGGTGATCCCGCAGGACCGCTCCAGCAACGCCGTCGAGCTGGAGGAGGTCCTCGACAACGTCCTGCCGATGCTGACCGCCGTCAAGCCGGAGAAACTCGCCGCCACCCTGGGCGCCGTCTCCCAGGCGCTCGAAGGACGCGGTGACAAGCTCGGCGACACCCTGGTCACCCTCGACGCGCATCTGAAGGAGTTCAACCCCCAACTGCCCACACTCAACGAGGACATCAAGGAGCTCGTCAAGGTGAGCCACCTGTACGCCGATGCCGCGCCCGATGTCCTGGACGCACTCACCGACTTCACCACCACCAGCGGCACGATCGCCGGGCAGGAGGCGGAACTCGCCGGACTGTACGGATCCACCACCGCCTCCGCGAACGACGTCACCGCCTTCCTCCGGAGGAACAAGGACAACCTGATCCGTCTCTCCGCCGCCGGCCGGCCGACCCTCGAACTCCTCGCCGAGTACAGCGACGCCTTCCCCTGCACCCTGCGCACCATGGCCGCGTTCGTGCCCGCCATGGACAAGGCGCTGGGCAAGGGCACCGACGAACCTGGGCTCCACGTCACCGTCAAGGCGGTGGAGTCCAAGGGCAAGTACGTGGCGGGCCGGGACACCCCGGTCTACGGCGCCACCGGTGGCCCCCGCTGCTACTCGGTTCCCTACACCGGCGGGACCGTCCCGACCGCGGACGCGCGCAAGGCCCCCGCCGCCGCACCGGACTCCGGTGCGGGGGGCGAGGCCGCAGGGCCGGCACCCGACGCCGCACTCGGCATGCCCAACTCTCCGCAGGAGAGCCTGCTCGTCAACGAACTCGTCGCCCCGTCGCTCGACGTCCGGCCCCAGTCCCTGCCCGACTGGAGCAGCGTGCTCATCGGTCCGGCGTTCCGCGGAGCGGAGGTGAAGCTCAGGTGAAGCGCCGCTCCCTCGCGGGACCCGTGGTCAAGTCCCTCGTCTTCGTCGTGGTGACGTCCCTGGCCACCACCGTCCTCGCCCTGTCGATCGCCGACACGGGTGTCGGTGACACCACCTCGTACAAGGCGCGGTTCACCGACGTCACCGGACTGGTCGTCGGCGACAGCGTCCGCATCGCCGGGGTCGAGGTCGGGCAGGTCGAGTCCATCGGGGTCGCCGACAGGCGGGAGGCGGAGGTCGGCTTCGCCGTGCGCAAGGGCCGTGAGCTGCCCGCATCGGTGACCGCCTCGATCAAGTACCTCAACATGGTGGGCCAGCGCTACATCGACCTGGACCAGGGTGCCGGGCCGGTGGGGACGGAGTTCCGGCCGGGGGCCACGATCCCGCTCTCGCGCACCACCCCCGCGCTCGACCTCACCCAGCTCTTCAACGGCTTCCAGCCCCTGTTCGAAGGACTCTCCCCGCCGGACGTCAACCAGCTCGCCGGCTCCATCGTGCAGGTCCTCCAGGGCGAGGGCGGCACGGTCGACAGCATCCTCTCCCACGTCGGATCGCTGACCGGCACCGTCGCGGCCAAGGACAAGGTGATAGGCGAGGTGATCAAGAACCTCAACACGGTCCTCAAGACCGTCAACGACCGCGAGGCGGGATTCGACGAGCTCGTCGTCACCCTGGAGAAGCTCGTCAAGGGCTTCTCCGGCGACCGCAAGCCGCTCGGCGACGCGGTCACCGCGATGGGGGCGCTCACCACCGTCACCGCGGACCTGCTGGAGGACGGCAGGGCTCCCCTGAAGAAGGACATCGCGCAGCTCGGCAGACTCAGCGGGCAGCTCGACAGGAACGCGCCGACGATCGAGAGCTTCCTGAGGAAGACGCCCGCCAAGATGGAGGCGATCACCCGCCTCACCTCGTACGGGTCCTGGCTGAACCTCTATCTCTGCGAGGCGAAGGTGGCCGGCGTGACGACCGAGGACGGAAGCGCCCCGCCCACCGGCATCACGATCGGCGGATCGAGGTGCACCGGATGAGGATCAAGCCCGCACGCGAACGGAACCCCGTCGCCGTCGGAGCCGCCGGGCTCGTCGTCCTGGCACTCATCGGCCTCGCCGCCTACCGGGCGGACGCCCTGCCGTTCATCGGCGGCGGCACCGCCTACAGCGCCGACTTCACCGAGTCCGCCGGCCTCGACGCCGGCGACGAGGTCCGGATAGCCGGTGTGAAGGTCGGAGAGGTCACCGGCGTCTCGCTCGACGGCGCCAAGGTGAAGGTCGACTTCGAGGTGGAGGACGCATGGATCGGGAACTCCTCCACCGTCGGAATCGCCGTCAAGACCCTCCTGGGCGACAAGTACCTCGCCGTGGACCCGCTCGGTGACGCCCCGCAGGACCCGGACTCCCGTATCGGGTCGGGCCGTACCACCTCACCGTACGACGTCACCCAGGCGTTCGACGGACTCGGCGAGACGATCGGTGAGCTGGACACCGCGCAGCTCGCCCGGAGCTTCGAGACCATCTCCGCCACCTTCAAGGACTCACCACCCGATGTACGCACCGCGGCGGAAGGCCTCTCCGCACTGTCGAAGACGGTCTCCGAGCGCGACGCGCAACTCGCCACCCTCCTCAAGGGCAGCAGACAGCTGACCAGGACGCTCGCCTCGAAGAAGAGCAGCTTCGAGACCCTCCTGGAGGACGGCAACCTGCTCCTCGGGGAGATCCAGGCGCGGCGCGACTCCATCCACCTGCTGCTGACCGGCACCCGTGACCTCGGAACCCAGCTCACCGGCCTCGTCACGGACAACGACAAGCAGCTGAAACCCACCCTCGACTCGCTCGGCCGGGTCACCACGGTCCTGGTGAAGAACCGCAAGAGCCTCGACAAGGTGCTCTCGACGGCCGGCACCTACAACCGGCTCGTCGGCAACACCCTCGGCAACGGACGCTGGTTCGACAACTACGTCTGCGGGGTCGTCCCCAAGGACTACCTGCCGAAGGGCACGCCCCCGGCGAACGACTGCATGCCGCCCAAGCAAGGGGGCCGCTGACATGAGACGGACCCGCATCATCGGCATCGGAGCCGGGCTCGCCGTCGTGGCCGTGGCCGTCGGCTCCGGAGTGGCGGCCATGGACCAGGAGGGCACCACCACGATCACCGCCTACTTCGACCGGGTGACCGGTGTGTACCCCGGATCGGACCTGCGGGTGCTCGGGGTGCGGGTGGGCACCGTCGAGTCGGTGGAACCGAAGGGCGAGCAGGTCCGTGTCACCCTGCGCCTCGACGAGGGCGTCGACGTCCCCGCCGACGCGCACGCCGCCGTCGTCGCTCCCAGCCTCGTCGCCGACCGGTACGTGCAGCTCGCCCCCGCCTACACCGGGGGAGTCCGGCTGGAGGACGGCGCCGTACTGCCCGCGGCGGACAACGCCACCCCCGTCGAGGTGGACCAGCTCTACGAGTCCATCACGGAACTCTCCACCGCACTGGGTCCCGACGGGGCCAACGCCGACGGTGCCCTCTCCGAACTCCTGGAGACCGGGTCCAGGAACCTCAAGGGCAACGGAAAGGCGATCGGGGAGTCCGTCGAACAGTTCGGCAAGGCGACGAAGACGCTCGACAAGAGCAGCGAGAACCTCTTCGGCACGCTGTCCTACCTGCAGACCTTCACCACCATGCTGAAGGAGAAGGACGGTGACGTACGGGCCGCGGAGCAGCAGCTGAACTCCGTCACCGGCTTCCTCGCCGACGACAAGGAGAACCTCAGCGCCGCCCTGAGGGAACTGGGCACCGCGCTCGGTCAGGTCAAGACCTTCATCCGGAAGAACCGCGGTTCGCTCAAGAAGAACGTGGACCTCCTGGTGCCGCTCACCCAGACCCTGGTCGACCAGCGGGCCTCGCTCGCCGAGTCGCTCGACACGCTCCCGCTCGCGGCGGGCAACGTGCTCAACGCCTACGACCCGGCGAACCGGACCCTCGACGGGCGTACGAACCTCAACGAACTGTCCATGGGCGGACCCGTCCTCGACCCCGGGGCGCCCGCCGGCCTGGGCGGGTTGGCCCCGGTGGACGCCACCCGGCGGAAGACGCTGCCCGTCCTGCCGCTGCCCGCCGTCGGCACCGTCTACGGCACCCCCGCGGACGCCCCGGGGAAGACCGGCCGTGAGAAGGAGGCGGACCGATGAGCCCCGCCCTGAGCACCACCGGCACCCGCGTGGTCACGAGCCTCGGCGCCCTGGCCGCCGCCGGCTTCTGCCTCGCGGTCGTCGCCACGGCCACCGGCCTGCCGTCGATGCCCGACATCGACCGGATCCCGCTGCCCGGCGGCGCCGACCTCGGTGACCACCCGTACGAGATCACCGCCGAGTTCGCGGACGTCCTCAGCCTCGCGCCCCAGTCGTCCGTCAAGGTCAACGACGTCGCCGTGGGCCGGGTCACCAAGATCTCCCTCACCCCCGGCAGCTGGACCGCCAGGGTGACGATGCGGGTCAACGGGAAGGTCAGGATGCCGGCCAACGCCTACGCCCACCTCGAACAGTCCAGCCTCCTCGGCGAGAAGTACGTCCAGCTCTCACCGCCCGCCGACGGCACCGCGCAGGGCTCGCTCTCCGACGGCGACCGCATCCCGCTCGTCCGCACCAACCGCAACCCCGAGGTCGAGGAGGTCTTCGGCGCGCTGTCCATGCTCCTCAACGGCGGCGGCGTCGCCCAGCTGAAGACCATCACCACCGAGCTCGACAAGGCACTGGCGGGACGGGAACCCCAGATCCGCTCGATGCTGAGCCGGGTCGACACGCTGGTCACCGACCTGGACACCCACAAGGAGGACATCACCGACGCGCTCGACGGCGTCAACCGCCTCGCCGCCACCCTCGCCACCCGGAAGCAGGACGTGGGAACCGTGCTCACCGGACTCAGCCCCGGCCTGAAGGTCCTGGAGAAGCAGCGCGGATCACTGCTCACCATGCTGCGCTCGCTCGACACGCTCTCCACCGTCGCCGTCGACACGGTCAACAGGAGCAAGGCCGACATGATCGCCGACCTCAAGGCGCTCGCCCCCACCCTCACCGCACTCGCCGACTCCGGGAAGGACCTGCCCGACTCCCTGCAGGTGCTGCTCACCTATCCGTTCACCGACGAGGTGCTCCGCGGGGTGAAGGGCGACTACCTCAACGTCTACCTGGACGTGACCGCCGTGCCCGGTACGCAGATCATCCCCGCACTCACCCCGGAGACCTCCGGGGCGGCCGGCACCCGGAGGTCCGGCTCGGCGCTGCCCCTGCCGCTTCCCCCGGTCACCGCGTCCGGCACGGAGGGCACCCGCTGATGATCACCCCCGCCACCCGGCTCAAGAACATCGCCTTCCTGGTCGTCGCGGTGCTCGTGCTCGGCTACCTGGGCATCCGGTACGCCGACCTCGGCCACTACGTCGGACTGCGCGGCTACTACACCGTCAAGGTGCAACTACCGCAGACCGGCGGTCTGTTCACCCATTCCGACGTCACCTACCGCGGTGTCTCCGTCGGTCGCGTCGGTCCGATCGAGCTCACCGACGACGGCGTCGAGGCCGAACTGCGCATCGAGAACGACGCACCCCCCATCCCCGACAGCCTGCACGCCGTCGTCGCCGGCCTCTCCGCCGTCGGTGAGCAGTACGTCGACCTGCGGCCCACCCGCGACGACGGCCCGTTCCTCGGGAACGGCTCCGTCATCGACCAGGCAGACACGACCATCCCCGCACCCGTCACCGACGTCCTCACCAGCGTCAACGACCTCACCGCCTCCGTCGACACCGAGGCCCTGCGCACCGTCGTCGAGGAGTTCGGCGCGGCGTTCGAGGGGCGTGGCGACGACCTCCAGGTCCTGCTCGACACCGGAGCCGAGTTCGTGGAGGCCGCCGACGAGGCCCTGCCCACCACGACCAGGCTGATGGCGGACGGCGAGACGGTCCTGCGCACCCAGGCCGAACAGGGCCGGGCGCTCAAGGGGTTCGCGTCCGGGGCCGAGCGGCTGGCCGCCGAACTCAAGGGATCCGACACCGACCTGCGGCGGCTGATCGCTGCCGCTCCCGCGGCGACCGCCCAGATCAGCGGGCTCCTGCGGGACGTCGAACCGGGCTTCGGAGTCGTCGTCGCCAACCTCCTCACCACCTCCGAGATCGCCGTCACCCGCCAACGCGGCCTGGAGGAGCTCCTGGTGAAGGTACCCGCGGTCGCGGCCGCCGGAGCGAGCATCATCGACGAGGACGGCAGGGCCCGCTTCGGAATGGCCGTCACCTTCTTCGAGCCGCTGCCCTGCACCGAGGGATACGGCGCGACCACCTACCGGCCCGGCAAGGATCTCTCGGCCGCCCCGGCCGTCAACACCGGGGCGCGCTGCGCCTCCCCGCCCGGCAGCGGGATCAACGTCCGCGGCAGCGCCAACGCCCCCGGGGGCGGCGGTGTGCCGGAACCGGCCGAGCCCGGGGCGCTGCTCACCGGAGGCAAGGCCGCCGTACCGGGCGCGAGCGGGGCGGACGCCCGCCGTACCCCCGACGGCATGGCCGGTCTGCTGGGCCTGGGAGGCGGCGAGTGAACGCCCGCACCAGGAGGTTCGGCGGCTGGACCGCCCTCCTCGCGGCGGCGCTGGTCTGCGCGTTCGGCATCCTGTCCTACGCGCAGGCCCGTACCGACGAAGGACTGTCGTACGCCGGTGCGCGCGACGCCGCGATCGCCGACGGGAGGAGCCACCTCGCCCGGTTGAACAGCATGGACGGCCGGAGCGCCACCACCGTCGGAAAGGGCCTCGACGCATGGCTGTCCGTGTCCACCGGCCCGCTGCACGACCGGCTGGAGCGGACGCGCGAGAAGGACGCGGCGGAACTCACCGGATCCGGTGCGACCGCGCGCGGCAAGGTCACCGACGCCGCCCTCACGGCACTCGACGATCGGGCGGGCACGGCGGCGCTGATCGCCACCGTGGACGTCGCGGTCACCCCGCGCACCGGCAAGGGCGGAACCGAGCGCAAGCGCTTCGAGGCGACGCTCGCCCGGACCGGGGACGGCTGGAAGGTCAAGGCACTGGACGCGATACCGGTCGGGAGCGGCGGATGAGGCGGACCGGAGGCACCACGATCGAGGACGTGCCCCCGGACGCGGGGACCGAGGAGGCGGAAGGGGGTTCGGGAGCTGGGCCCGGCACCGGCCGCGGTGCGGCGCGGCGGCGCGGCGCGGCGGCGTTACTGGCCGTGGCCATGCTCGCCACCGGCGCCGTACTCCTCGTCCAGGCACGGCAGTTGCGTGACACCCCCGCCACCTCGAACCGCGCGCTCACCGACACCGCGGAGACCGCTCGTGTCGCCGGCGACGTGAGCAGCGCCCTGAGCAAGGTCTTCTCCTACGGTCCACGGTCCACCGCCGCCACCAAGGAATCGGCGAAGCGGCTGCTCGGGGGCGAAGCGCTCCGGCAGTACGCCGCCCTCTACGGCCAGGTCGAGAAGCAGTCGGCCGACCAGAAGCTCACGCTCACCTCGCAGGCGGTACGCGCCGGGGTCACCCGGCTCGACGACCGCGGCGCCCATCTCCTCGTCTTCCTCGACCAGGTGTACGAGCGCGAGGGAAAGGTCCCCACCACCGCGGGGGCGCAGCTCTCGGTGACGGCGGAGCTGCGCGGCGGCCGCTGGATCATCGTCGACATCACCTCCAGGTAAGGGGAGAGGCACCGATGGCACGGGTACGGACGACGGGGAATCCGCTGGTGGCGGCGGCGATCGCGCTGACGGTCGTGGCGGCGGGTGCGGCGGGATGGAGCGGGTGGTCGTGGTACGACGCGGCCCACGACGACGCGGCTGCCTTCGCGCAGGCCCGCGACGAGGCGCTGGCCGCGGGAGAGCAGGCCGTACAGAACATGAACACCCTCGACCACGCGCGGGTCGAGGAGGGACTCGACAGCTGGGAGGACTCCACCACCGGAGACCTGCACAGGCAACTCGTCGACGGCCGGGCCGCGTTCGTGAAGCAGATCGAATCCGCCAGGACCGTCAGCACGGCGAAGATCCTCTCCGGCGCCGTGACGGAGCTCGACGACAGGGCGGGCAGGGCGGGGGTGATGGTGGCGCTCAGGGTCACCGTGACGGCGCCCGAGGGCAAGCCCACGGCGAAGGAGAGCCGGATGCTGGGGCAGCTCACCCGGACCTCCGAGGGATGGAAGCTCAGCGCCCTCGGACAGGCGCCCGTCGGCAACACCGCCGGCTGACCCCGAACTCCCGCCCGAAAGGACCACCGACATGTCGACCACCCGCCACCTCGTCAACCGCCGGCGCCGGCTCGCCGCCGCGCCCCCGGCCACCCCGCGGGCGGTCACGGCCCGGGAACCGGTGGCAGACGAGCGGACCACCAAGGACGCTCTGCCGCCGGATCCCGCGGCCGGTCCCGCGGCCGCCGAGTCCCCCCGGCCCCCGCGCGAGGGGGACGCCGCGGAGCAGGAAGGCCCGGTCCGGGGCGGAGGACTCCGAGGCCGGCTGCCGCACCTGCGGATCCCTCTCCCCGCCGTGCTCTGCGCGGCCACCGTCCTCCTCGGCGCCTTCGCCGCGTGGTCGTTCGCCTCCGCCACCGAACTGCGTGACGATCCCACCCGGCAGAACACCGCCCTGACCGACATCGGCCGGACCAGCGAGGTCAAGGGTCAGGTCACCGAGGCGGTGGAAGCGGTCTTCTCCTACACCTACGCCTCGCCCGGGAAGTCGGACCTGGCTGTCGGCAGATATCTGACCGGCAAGGCCGTCCGGCAGCACCAGGACATGCTCGCCGAGGTCAGGGCACAGGCGCCGCAACAGAAGCTCGTGCTCACCACCACCGTCACCGAGAGCGGTGTCGAACTCATCGAGGGCGACCGGGCACGCGTGCTGGTCTTCGCGGACCAGAGCAACACCCGCACCGGCAAGAAGGAGGAGACGACGTACGCGGCGGCCATGTTCGCCGTGGACGCCGTTCGCCGCGGCGACACCTGGCGGATCGCGGCCATCGATACGTTCGCGCGATGACCGAGGAGAGGCAGGACACATGAGGTTCAACGGGAAAACGCGCCGCGGGCTCACCGGGACGGCCACCGCGGTCGCGGCGATGGCCGCGCTCACCGCGTCCCAGGGCCCCGGGATCCCGGGAGTGGTCGCGGACGACCCGAAGAACGTGGCCTCCGAGGACGTCGTGTGGACCGAGGTACCCAACGACGACAGCTATCACACCGAGCTGCCGCCCCTGGAGTCCCCACAGCCCCCGCGCAGGGCGGCCCGGGGGAGCGGACCGGGTCCGGCGGTGGCGCAGTCGTGGGCCGAGGCCGGAATCCCCACCACCGTCCTGGCCGCCTACCGCAGGGCCGAGGGCTCCCTCGGCCGCAGCGACCCCGGCTGCCGCCTCCCCTGGCAGTTACTCGCGGCCATCGGGAAGGTCGAGTCCGGCCACGCGAGCGGGGGACGGGTCGACGCATCCGGGACCACGCTCTCCCCCATCCTGGGACCGGTCCTCGACGGTGCGGGCTTCGCGAACATCCCCGACACCGACGGCGGGGTGTACGACGGCGACACCACGTACGACCGTGCCGTGGGCCCCATGCAGTTCATCCCGTCGACCTGGGCACGCTGGGGCCGGGACGGCAACGGCGACGGGCGCAGCGACCCGGACAACATCGCGGACGCCGCCCTCGCCGCCGGCCACTACCTCTGCGCGGGCACCCGCGACCTGTCGGTGAAGGCGGACCTGGACAGGGCGGTCCTCAGCTACAACCACTCGGACACCTATCTGCGTACGGTCCTCTCCTGGCTTGAGTTCTACCGGAAGGGCGTCCATCCGGTGGCCGACGGCAAGGGCGTGATCCCCAGGAGCCCGGGCGCGGGAGGCCCGCACGCGCCGAAGACCCCGGTGGGCGGGCCCGGCAGCCCCGGCGTTCCGGGCCAGGGCGGCGGCCTGGTCGTCGGCCCGCAGCCCACCGGCACACCCCGGCCCTCCACCTCACCCGCCACGCCGTCCCCGACCACCACCCCTGATCCCGGGGAGAGCCCCGACCCCACCGGCCCGGGGCCGAGCCCCGAACCCACCGACGACGTCACGCCCGACCCGACTGCCACTTCCGACCCCACCACACCCGATCCGACGGAGTCGCCCGACCCGACCGCCACTCCCGATCCGGAACCCAGCACCTCGGACCCGGCCTGTCCCACTCCGTCGCAGGAGCCCGACCCGGCCGCCACCACGGGCGAAGTCGCCTCCGACGGCCCGTGTCCCCTCCCGACCCCCTCCGCGTGACGGATCAGCCGGTGCCCAGCACCTCGGACAGGTCGTACCGCACCACTTCCTCCAGCTGCGCGTAGGTGCAGCCGTCAGGGGTGCGGTCCGGCCGCCACCTGCGGAACTGGGTCGTGTGGCGGAAACGGTCACCCTCCATGTGGTCGTACGCCACCTCGCACACCCGCTCGGGAGCGAGCGCCACCCACGACAGGTCCTTCTTGCCGGACCAGCGGCTCGGCGCTCCGGGCAGCCGGGCACCCTCGTGTGCCGTCGCGTCCGCCCAGGCGGCCCAGGGGTGACCGGCGGGGTCGGTACGCAGCGGATCCAGCTCCTCCACCAGTTCGGCGCGACGCTTCATGGGGAAGGCCGCGCAGACCCCTACGTGCTGCAGCGAGCCCTCGCCGTCGTACAGCCCGAGGAGCAGCGAACCGACGACCGGGCCGCTCTTGTGGAAGCGGTAGCCGGCCACCACGCAGTCCGCGGTCCGCTCGTGCTTGATCTTGTACATGGCCCGCGTGTCCGGCCGGTAGGGCAGATCGAGCGGCTTGGCGACCACCCCGTCGAGCCCCGCGCCCTCGTACCGCTCGAACCAGTCCCGCGCGAGGGCCGCGTCGGTGGTCGCGGGGGCCAGGTGCACGGGCGCCGAGGCAGCGGCCAGGGCACCCTCCAGGATCCGGCGCCGCTCGGTCTGCGCGGCGTCGAGCAGGGAGGTGCCGTCCAGCGCGAGTACGTCGAAGGCGACGAGACTCGCCGGGGTCCGCTCGGCGAGCATCCGCACCCGGGAGTCCGCCGGATGGATGCGCTGGCTCAGCCGGTCGAAGTCGAGCCGGCCCTCGTGCGGGAGGACGATCTCACCGTCGATCACGCACCGGGACGGCAGATTCTCCAGGACGGCGGTGACCACCTCGGGGAAGTACCTGGTGAGCGGCTTGCCGGTCCGGCTGCCGATCACCACCTCGTCACCGTCCCGGTGCACGATCGCCCGGAAGCCGTCCCACTTCGCCTCGTACTGCATGCCCGGCGGAATCCGCTTCACGGACTTGGTGAGCATCGGCTTCACGGGAGGCATCACCGGCAGGTCCATGGCCCGATTCTCACCCACCGCACGGACCGCCGCTTCCGATATGCGGCATATGTGGGCCCAGCCTACGGTGTCGGACATGGCAGCAGGAACAGCGGTGGAGCTGGACGCGGACGGACGGGCCGTACGTCTGTCCAACCCGGGCAAGGTGTACTTCCCGGAGAAGGGCTACACCAAGAAGGACGTGGCCGACTACTTCCAGGCCGTCGGGCCCGGGATCCTGCGGGCACTGCGCGAGCGGCCCACCACCCTTCAGCGCTTCGTGGACGGCGTCGAGGGCGACTTCTTCTACCAGAAGCGGGCCCCCAAGAACCTTCCCGACTGGACTCCCACCGCGCGGATCGAGTTCCCCAGCGGCCGCCACGCCGACGAGATGTGCCCCACCGAGATCGGCGCCGTCCTGTGGGCCGCCAACCTGGGCACCCTGACCTTCCACCCCTGGCCGGTACGCAGAGCGGACACCGACCACCCCGACGAACTGCGCATCGACCTCGACCCGCAGCCGGGCACCGACTACGCCGACGCGGTCCGCGCAGCCCACGAGCTGCGCGCGGTGCTGGACGACAACGGACTGCGGGGCTGGCCCAAGACCTCGGGCGGCCGCGGAATCCACGTCTTCGTGCCGATCGCTCCGGAGTGGACGTTCACCCAGGTCAGACGGTGCGCCATCGCGGTGGGACGGGAGCTGGAGCGCCGGATGCCGGACCGGGTCACCACCGCCTGGTGGAAGGAGGAGCGCGGCGAGAGGATCTTCGTCGACTACAACCAGACCGCCCGCGACCGCACCATCGCCTCCGCCTACTCGGTACGTCCGTTCCCGCACGCCCCGGTCTCCGCCCCGCTGCGCTGGGAGGAGATCGACGACGCCGAGCCCCGCGACTTCGACCTGCGGACGATGCCCGTGCGGTACGCCGAGGTGGGCGACCTGCACGCCGACATGGACGACCATGCCTTCCGGCTCGACCAACTGCTCGAACTCGCGCGCAGGGACGAGCACGAGCACAAGCTGGGCGACCTGCCCTACCCGCCGGAGTACCCCAAGATGCCGGGCGAGCCCAAGCGCGTCCAGCCCAGCCGTGCCCGGCACGACGACGGCGATCCGGCGTGACTCCGGGGGCCGGCGGCGAGCACGGGGCACACGGAAGGCCGCCGACCCGGAGGGAGTCGTGGGAGGCCTTCAAGAAGTCGCCGTACCTTCCCGCGGTCGTCCTGGTCCTGATCGTCTCCGCGGCGGCCGGCCTCTTCGCCGGCTCGTACACCTACGCCATGGCCGACCCGACCCCGCACAGGATCCCGGCCGCGGTGGTCGAAGGACCCAGGACCTCCCAGGCCGCCCCCTTCGTCAAAGGCATGGAAGGGGCGCTCGGCGCGTCGCTCGAACTCCACCGGTACCCGGACGGCGCGGCCGCCCGGGAAGCCCTGGAGGAACAGCGGGTCTTCGTGATCCTGCGGAGCGCGGGGGAGGGCGTGGCCATGCAGGTCGCCGGAGCCTCCGGAGCCTCCGTCGCCCAACTTCTCGCCGAGACAGGGGTGAAGGTGGCGCGTGCCCTGGACATCCCCCTCGCCGTCAAGGACGTCAAACCCCTCGGGAAGGGGGACCCGCGAGGCCTCGCGCTCTTCTACATCTCGCTCGCCGCCGTCATCATGGGCTTCCTCGGGGCGATCCAGCTCAGCGTGCACGCCCGCGCCCTGCTCCCGCTGGAACGGATCCTCTTCACCGTCGCGTACGCCCTGCTCGGCGGCTTCGCCATCGCGGCCGTCGTGGACTGGGGGCTCGGGGCGCTGGACCTGCCCTTCGCGCAGTCGTGGATGATCCTCGCGTTCACCATGTTCACCTCGGGCATGGTCTTCACGATGTTCAACACCCTGATGGGCCGCTGGGCGATGATCCCCACCTGGGGCGTCATGGTGCTGCTCGGCAACCCGTCCTCGGGCGGCGCGGTGTCCTGGCCGCTGCTGCCCTCGCTCCTCGGACACATCGGGCGCTGGCTGCCTCCCGGTGCCTCGGTCAACGCCCAGCACACCGCGGTCTACTACCAGGGCCATCAGTACGTGTTCCCGTACCTCGTGCTGGCGGCCTGGGCGCTGGTGTCCTGCACGGTCTTCTGGGTGTGGCGCCACCGGCACCCCGGAGGCCGCGACCGCGTGCCCGAGCACGCGGCCACGGCCTCATAGGGTTGTTCGTCCGGACCCTGCCGGGCTCACGGGGGCCGGCATGATCCGGACGAAGGCCCCCGGGCGGAGCCGGACCCTACAGCTCCTTGATGCGGATGTCCCGGTAGGAGATCACGTCCGTGGTGCTGTGGACCTGGAGTCCGATGTACCCGGAGGCGTACCGCCGGCCGTCCGTACCGGGGTCGTCGTCCCGCGGGGGCTCGAACAGCTGGCCACCGGTGTTGTCGAACTCGTTGAGCAGGACACCGTTGCGGTAGATCTCGTAGTGCTGGTCCACCACCCGGATCTCGTAGTCGTTCCAGGTGCCCTTCGGGGTGACCCCGGCGCCGCCCAGGCCGACCCGGTCGAAGCCGTACACGGAACCGGTCTTGTACATGTCGCCGTCGGGCCGGTCGTTGACCTGGATCTCATGGCCGTACTTGATGGCGACCCACTCCGGGCTGGACTCCTCCGGGTGGTCGTGGACGCCGGGGAAGCGGACGAAGACCCCGCCGTTGGCGTTGCCCGTCCCCGGGGCGTCGTCCCGCCACTGGAGCTTGAGCGAGAAGTCCCCGTACTGCCGGGCCGGGAACCACAGCATTCCCATGCCGTCCACGGTGGTGGAGCTGGTGATCGACCCCTCCTCCGCGTTCAGCCCGAACGCGCCCCCGCCGACCTGTTCCCACCTGGCCAGCGACGCGGCGGTTCCGTCGAAGAGCTTGCGGTAGCCCTCGTCCTGACCGGGCGTCCCGATGCCCGACTGCTTGGCGGCCCGGTAGATCTTCCTGTGCTCCCGGGTGTCGATGACCCCGTCGGAGAGCAGCTTGTCCAGGACCTTGTCGACGTGCTTGAGGAACAGGGCGTGCGAGGACCAGTCCTTCTCGTCCTCGATCAGTTCGTTGATGGTGCAGCGGTTGCCGGTGAGGCGGTTGGGAACACCCGTGTCGACCGTGCCCACGATGACGGTGCGCCGCTCGTCGTACTCCGGGCAGTTCGGCGCCGGGACGCCGCCGCTCTCGGCGACGGTGAACGAGGACTGCTTCGCCTCCGAGGTGTTGCCCGCCTTGTCCGTCGCCCGGTGGGCGAAGGTGTGACGGCCGACGCGGTCGACGATGACCGGGGTGGTGTACGCGAGGTACGGGCCGCCGTCGAGGGAGTACTCGGCCTTCTCCACGCCCGAGTCCGCGTCCGTCGCGGTCACCTCGGCCTTCGCGCTGGTGATGAAGGCACCGTCGGAGTTCTTGTCCCCGGTGACCACGACCGACGTCTCCGGCGGTGTGGTGTCCTGCGCCTGGGGCTCGGCCACCGTGAAGCCGACGGACTTCTCGGCGGCGGCGTTGCCCGCCTTGTCGGTGGCGCGGTAGCGGACGGTGTGCTCTCCCACCTCGTGCACCATCACCGGGGCGGTGTACGCCTGCCAGGCGCCGTCCGGCCCGATCGCGTACTCGATGGTGTTGACGCCGGATCCGGTGTCGGAGGCGGTCACGGTGACCGTGGCCATGCCCAGGTACGCGCCGGCGTCGTCCTTCTCGCCCGACACGGTCGCCGATGTCTCGGGCGCCGTCGTGTCGTCCGTGTCCGGCGCGGCCACCGTGAAGTCGACGGACTTCTCGGCAGCGGCGTTGCCCGCCTTGTCGGTGGCGCGGTAGCGGACGGTGTGCTCTCCCACCTGGTCCACCACGACCGGCGCGGTGTAGGGCTGCCATTCACCGTCGGCACCGAGCGCGTACTCGACGGTGCCGACACCCGAACCCTCGTCGGTGGCCGCCACGGTGACGGTCGCCTGGCCGACGTACGCGCCGTCGGCGTTCTTGTCGCCGTCCACCGTCGCCGACGTCTCCGGAGCGGTGGTGTCCTCGCCGCCGCCTCCGTCCTCGGTGACCGTCAGGACGCCCTGCATCGAGCCGTGGCCGGGAATCGTGCAGTGGTAGAAGTACCGGCCGGGCGTGAGCGTGACCTCGACGCTGTGCTTGCCGCCTTCGCTGTCACTCGGATTGGCCAGGATGTTCACCGCGACATCGCTGTTGAACTCCGGGTCGGACACGCTGAAGGTCAGGGTGTGCGGCATGCCCGAGGTGTTGCCGGTGGCGGCGCTGTTCTCGAACACGATGGTCGCCGCGCCGGCCACAGCCGTCTTCGGCGCCGTCAGGTAGTGGTCGATGGGATCGCCCGCGGTCCAGTTGAGGACCTGGTCGGCGGCTGCCGCGGTGCGGCCCGCCTCGCGGCCGTACGCCGCGGTCGAGGTCAGTCCGAGGACCATCAGGAACGAACCGAGCAGGGCGAGCCACCACCGGGCGGGCCCGTGCCGTCCTCGGGTGAGGGGGGAGGGACGTCTCACTGCGCTGCCGCCTTCCTGGCCAGGTCCGCGGCTGCCGGGGTCGGCCCGCCGCCCTTGTAGGTCACGCGCCACAGCGCGGACTTGGAGTCGGAGGTGAAGAAGCCGCGTCCGTAGTCCAGGACGTAGAGCGAACCGTCCGGGGCGAACTTCCAGTCCATGAGGTTGCGGATGCCGTCGGCGCCGACCGGGATGATCTTCTTCAGCGACTCGGCGTGGGTGGGCAGGCCGCCCTTGCCGACCGTCCTCGGATCCGTCAGCACTGCGTGACGGGGCTGGGTGTCGTCGTAGAAGTCCCCGACGAACCACTTCCCGTCCCAGTACGCCGGCCACTTGGCCTCGCTCGTGCTCGCCGCGTCGTAGCGGTAGACCGGGCCGTTCATCGTGGCCTGGCCGCCGCCCTTCAGCCAGGGCAGGAGCTCCTTCTGGTCCTTCACCTCGTAGCTCGGGATGCCGTCGGCGTCACGCGGGTAGTCGACGCCGCCGCCCTGGGGGGAGTACCAGATGGTGTTCGACGTGACCGGCGGAAGCTTCACCAGACCGTCGTTGTTGGGCGACTCGTTGCGGGGGGCGTCGCAGTCGTACCAGCCGAGAGGCTTCGACGGGTCGGGCAGGTTGCGGTCCCGGTAGGGCTGCTTGTTGCCCATGCAGTAGGGCCAGCCGTGGTTTCCGGCCTTGGTGATCGCCGCGAAGGTGTCGTACTTCGCGGGACCCCAGGTCGTGCTGGGCTCACCGGCGTCGGGGCCGACCCAGCCCGCGTAGAGGGTGTCCGTCGACTTGTCGACCGAGATGCGCGCGGGGTTGCGCACCCCCATCACATAGATCTCGCCGCGGGTCTTCCCGCCGCCCTCGTCCGGCTCCTTGCCGGTGAAGAGGTTGCCCTCCGGCAGGGTGTACGTGCCGTCGTCCTCCGGGTGGATCCTGAGGATCTTGCCGTTGAGGTTGTTGGTGTTGCCCGCGGTACGCCGGGCATCGGCGAAGGAGACGCCCTTGTAGTTCGGCTCCGGGTTGTTGCCCGAGTAACCGTCGCTGAATCCGGAGGAGTTGTTGTCACCCGTCGCGATGTACAGGTTCTCCTTCGAGTCCCACGCCATGCCGCCGCCCGCGTGGCAGCAGCTGTGGATCTGGACCGGCCAGCTCAGCAGGACCTTCTCGGACGCCATGTCCAGCTTGTTCGTGGACCGGTCGAACGTGAAGCGGGAGACCTGCCGCACCGCCATCTGCTTGTCGCGGTCGATCTTCGCGTGCGGTGTGTAGTGCAGGTACACCCAGCCGTTGGTGGCGAAGTCCGGGTCCAGCTCGATGCCGAGGAGGCCCTCCTCCACCTTGACCAGCTCGTCGCCGCCGCCCTTGTTGCCGAAGACGCTGAGCTCCCCGGCCAGGGTGACCTTCTTGGTGGCCGGGTCGTAGACGTGGATCTCGCCCTCGCCCTTGCCGACGTCCGGGTCCTTCCAGTCGGTCACCACCGGGACACTGCTGTCCGCGCCGCCGCGGCCGATGTAGAAGACCCGTCCGTCCTTCGCGGTGACCAGCCCGTGGGGTTCGCCGATCTGGTCGTTCTGCCCGGGCTGGTTGGGCTGGGTGAGGCGTTCGGCCGTGTAGTTGGAGTCGATCGTGGCCTTGCAGTCCGCCTGCGAGATCCGGCTCGTCCAGGCCAGCGCTCCGCGCAGGTGGTCCCGGAAGTCCGTCTCCGCGAAGCTCTCGGCCGTCCCGCCCATCGCGGTGTAGAAGGAGCGTCCGCCGTCGTAGTCACGGCACCAGGAGACCGGGTGGTCCCAGCCGTTGGCGCTCTCGCCGGGGGAGTAGGTGATCTCGCGGACCCTGGCGACGGTGTGCACGTCGCCGGACGGGTTGTCCTTCCAGTTCAGCCACTTGTCCGGCCGCTTCCACTCCAGCGGGAGGTTCTTCGTCGCGGGGTGGAGGCGGTCGCCGACCTCCACCGTGGCGCGCTGCACCGAGGTGGGGCTTCCCGAGGCCGGCCGGGCGCCTACCAGGCCGGTGAACCAGTCCGAGTACGGTTCGGTGCGCGCCGCGTCGTGGATGCCGAGAAAGCCGCCCCCGGCCTCCATGTAGGCCTCCAGGCCCGCCTCCTGCTCCGGGTCGAGGACATCGCCGCCGCCGGTCAGGAAGACCACCGCGTTGTACTTGCCGAGCTGCCTGCCCTTGGTGAAGACACTCGCGTCGTCGGTGGCCACCGTCTTGAACCGGCCGGCGGCGGGGCCGCTCAGCCCGATCTTCTCGATGGCGGCGATGCCCGCGTCCACGGTCGGCGGCTCCTCGCCCGCCGAAGCGTGGAACACCAGCACCTTGACGTCGGCCCCACCGGGAGGTGAGGGCAGGGACAACGTTGTCGCCACCCGCTCCTTCAGCCCGGGATCCGGATGAGGGCTCGCCGTGGCAGCCTTGCCCGCGAGCAGGGAGGCGGTCAGACTCCCGACCGCCATGGCCGCCGCGATCCCGCGGCGCGATCTGGACCTGTGATGTGGTGTGCGCTGCATGTGGTCACCCACCCCTCTGGGTCACTTCCGTCACTTCTCCGGTCACTTCTCGTGTCATCGCACCTCTGTGGTCACTGCGACAGCGCATGAAGCTAGACCTCTTTTCGCGACCCGCCAATAGGTATGGCAGCAATCGAACGAACTTTGTCCTGAGTGTGGATAAACACGGAACCCCCGGCTACGGTGTGGGCCGTCCGAGGAGCAGCGCGTCAGTTTCCTTCTCTCAGTGGGGAGTTCGACATGGACCGAAGGACCTTCAACCGCAGGCTGCTGGTGGGCGGGGGAGTGGCGGCGGCCACCGGGATGACATCGATGTCACTCGGGGCGGTGCAGGCCACGTCCGCGGAGAGCCCGGTGAAGACGGCACCCGCGGGAGGAGCCGTCCGCCATCTCAAGCTGTACGCCGAGACGTTGGCGGACGGCTCGATGGGCTACGGCCTGGAGAAGGGCAAGGCGACCGTGCCCGGACCGCTCATCGAGATCGTCGAGGGCGACACCCTGCACATCGAATTCGAGAACACCACGGACGTCGACGCGAGCCTCCACGTGCACGGCGTGGACTACGACGTCGCGAGCGACGGCACCCGGATGAACCGCAGCCACGTCGAACCGGGCGGCACCCGGACCTACACCTGGCGCACCCACGCCCCGGGGCGCCGGAAGGACGGCACCTGGCAGGCGGGCAGCGCGGGCTACTGGCACTACCACGACCACGTCGTCGGCACCGACCACGGCACGGGCGGCATCCGCAAGGGCCTGTACGGGCCGCTCGTCGTACGACGCAAGGGTGACGTCCTGCCGGACAGGACGATCACCATCGTCTTCAACGACATGACGATCAACAACAAGGCCGCCCACGAGAGCCCCGACTTCGAGGCCACCGTGGGCGACCGGGTCGAGGTCGTCATGATCACGCACGGCGAGTACTACCACACGTTCCACATCCACGGGCACCGCTGGGCCGACAACCGGACGGGCCTGCTCACCGGACCCGACGACCCGAGCCGCGTCATCGACACGAAGATTTGCGGCCCCGCGGACTCCTTCGGCTTCCAGATCATCGCGGGCGAACACGTGGGTGCCGGCGCCTGGATGTACCACTGCCATGTCCAGAGCCATTCCGACATGGGGATGGCGGGCCTGCTGCTCGTCGCCAAGGCGGACGGTACGGTCCCCGGCTACGACCCGCCGCACCACGCGGCGGGCGCCGCGGAGGAGCACCAGCACTGACCGGAGGCCCGCCGTCAGACCCGCTGCCGCAGCCTGGCCTGCTCCTCCTCGACGATGCGCCGGGCGAGGGCCCCGTCCGACACGTCGACCGCGTCGGGCGTCGCCTCCGCCACGTCGCTTCGCCGGGCGTAGTCGTCGAAGAGCCGGTCCTTGCGTGCCAGGAGGTCCAGCATCCGCTGGTCCACGCTGTCCGCGGCCAGGAGCCGGTGGACCCGCACACTCCGTATCTGCCCCATACGGTGGGCCCTGGCCACCGCCTGGTGCTCCATGGTCGGCTTGATCTGGGGCTCGCACAGGATGACCACGGAGGCGGCCTGGATGTTGAGGCCGACTCCACCCGCCTGTATCTGGCTCAGCAGCACGGCGTGCCCGTCCACCGCGCCGAAGGTGTCGACCATCTCCTGACGGCGTGCGGCCGGGATCCTGCCCGAGACGGGCCCGAACACCCCGTCCCCCAGGGCCTCCCGCACCGCACCCAGCACTTCACGGAAGTAGGAGAACACCACGACCTTCAGCCCGTTCCCCTCGGCCTCCGCGACGATCTCGCGCAGCCGGTTCAGCTTCGCCGACGTCTCGGGCCGGGCGTAGGCCGCGCGGCGCATCCGCATGAAGTGCCCCGAGCCGACGGCCTGCCGGTACTCCTCCAGATCCGCGGGTGAGAACTCCTCCCACTCGTCCGCCTGTACCAGCACCGGGAGTTCGGCCAGGACGTCGGCCTGGTTCCGGCGGAGGTAGGCGGGCGCGACGGCCTTGCGGAAGGCGTGCGAGCCGGCGACGCCATGGGTGGAGGTGACGAGCGGCGCGAGTTCGGGCCGCAACTGGCGGACCAGGCTCCGGAACTCCTCCACCCGGTTCTCCATCGGAGTACCGGTGAGGAACAGCACCCGTTCCGTGTGCCCCGTCCACCCCGCCACGGCCTGCGAGCGCCGGGTGGCGGGGTTCTTCACGAAGTGTGCCTCGTCCACCACCACCATGCCGGGCCTGACGCCGGCACCGGGGGAGTCGGGCAGGGCCGCCAGCGCGTCGAACGTGGTCAGGGCGACCCCGCCCCGTTCGCACCATTCGGCGAAAGCGCCGCTCCGCTCCGGACCGTGCACCGCGACGGCGCGCAGGGTCGAGCGCCCGGCCACCTCACGCCGCCAGTTGATGAGCACGCTCGCCGGGCACACCACCAGGAAGTGGGTCTCGCCCCCGCCCGCGAGATGCGCCAGCGCCGCGATGGCCTGAACGGTCTTGCCGAGTCCCATCTCGTCGCCGAGGATCACCCGCTTCTGGGCCAGTGCGAACCGTGCGCCGAAGGACTGGTACCCGCGCAGCGACACCCGCAGGCACGAGTCGTCCAGCCGCAGACCGCGCACCCGGTCCGCGATGGCGGAGGGCAGGAAGCCCTCCGCCGCGTCCCGGTCCGGGCCGCTGCCCGACAACTCGGCGAGCAGGCTGTAGTACTCGGCCGGGCGCAGCTCGAAGTCCACCCAGGCCTCGGGCCCGGACGCGGAGCCCCGGAGCAGGTCGACGGAGGCCTGGGCGAAGCGGGTCCGCAGCTCCCGCTCCGCGGCGTTCCGCGTCACCGCCCGTACGGAGGCGAGGGCCGTCCTGGCCCGGGCGGCGGCCTCCCGTCCCGCGAACAGCATCCGCAGCCGGCTCGCGGCCGGGGCGGCAGCGGTGAGCAGCGGTTCGAGTTCATCCGTGAGGCGCCGCGCGTCCTCGGCGGCCCGGCGTACCTCCGGCCCGCCCTCCACCAGCCGGTGGGCGGCGACCAGAAGGGCGGTGGTGGCGGCGTCCGGGGCGTCGGCCATGTCTATGCGCAGCGCGACGGTGTCCCGTACCGCGTGCGCGATCTGGTGGGCCGCGGCCAGAGCCTGGTCCGCGGTCTGCGCGCCGACTCCGGGGATCTGGCGGAGCTCGTAGCGTCCGGCTCCGTGCACCCGGCCGACCGTCGCGTAGCCGGCCTGCTCCAGTGCGCCGAGCCGGAGCCGGCCCTCGGTCACCTCCGCGAGCCGGGACACGGGGATGGACGCCAGTTCGTCGTCCACCAGGGCATCGAGCAGGGGGGTGAGTGCGGCGCGTGCGGCCTCGACAGCTCCGTGACGGTCGTCGAGCACCGCGCGGGCAGCCGAGGCGAGCTCCCCCGCTTCGCCGAGCAGCGCGCGGGCCGCTTTTCCCGAGGGTGCCCCGCCCGTGGGTCCGGCCTGAGTCATGTACGTCCTTCTGTTCCCGCCGCGACGGGGCCATCGTCCCACGAGCCTCCCGCAGGACCGCACGGCATGGCGGGACCGCGGTCGCCGGTGCCGGGTGCGAGACTCGGAGAAATGCGTCATCTCCGGTCCGACACGACCGACTGAGGGGCCCCGCCCGGAATCGCGGTACGGCCCCCAGGCCACGGGACTCGCCGAAGGAGTACACCGCCATGCCCGACCCCTCGTTCGACACCGGCGCCCCCAACTGGATCGACCTCGGCACGCCCGACCTGGACGCCGCCACCGAGTTCTACGGGGGCCTGTTCGGCTGGGAACTCGTACCCGGCGGGCCCGAGACCGGTGGGTACGGCACCTACCAGCTGGGGGGCAGGACGGTCGCCGGCGTCATGACCGTGCCGCGGGAACAGGGGAAGCCGGCCTGGACGGTCTACTTCCAGACCCCGGACGCCGACGCCACCGCGCGCACGGTCGAGCGGGCCGGCGGCACCGCCGCCTTCGCGCCGATGGACGTCCTGGACTACGGGCGCATGGGCGGCTTCACCGACAGCACGGGCGCCTACTTCGGCGTCTGGCAGCCGGGCACCAACCCGGGACTCGGGGTGGTCATGGAGTCGGGATCGCTGATCTGGTCCGAGCTGTACACCCCGGACGTGCCCGCCACGGCGGCGTTCTTCCACACGGTCTTCGGATGGCAGACGCAGGAGATGACCTATCCGAGCGGCCCGTACACGACGGTCCGCCCAGCCGGTGGCGAGCGCGAGGGCTCCGCCTTCGGCGCGCTCGTGCGGATCGACCAGGTGCCGGTCCAGGCGGCTGTGGGCCCGCACTGGCTTCCCTACTTCGCCGTGGACGACGCCGACACCGCGGCCGCCTCCGTGACACGGCTGGGAGGAGAGGTCACCATGGACGCCACCGACGTACCGGAGGTCGGCAGGATCGCCACCTTCGCCGACCCCGCGGGCGCGGTGTTCGCGGTGATCAAGCCGGCTCCGATGGGATGACCACGTGCCTCGCCCGCCCCTCCCGGCGTGGTGACCGGCCTCTCCGGCCCAGGCGTTGAACGCTCGTTGATCACATGTTTATCGGGACCGGGCACGGTGTGACGCATGCCGACCAACACCATGACCGATGAGCTCGCCTGGCAGGAGACCGCGCTGTGTGCGCAGGCCGGCCCCGAGTTCTTCTTCCCGGCTCCGGGCAGTTCCACCCGTGAGGCCAAGCAGTTGTGCAACGCCTGCGAAGGGCGGCTGGCCTGCCTGGAGTACGCGCTCGCGCACGACGAGCGGTTCGGCGTCTGGGGAGGGCTCTCCGAGAAGGAACGCGAGCGGCTGCGCAGAGAGGGCACGGACCGAGCGCAGGTGACGTCAGCGGGGGCGTCACCTGCGGATGGAGCGGTACGGCCGCCCGGGCGCGGCGCTCGCCCACGCCCCGTCAGGTGATCCGGAACGTCTCACCGTAGACCTGCCACACCAGGGGCTTCTCCAGACCGAGATTGCCCTCGCGCAGGAACACCCGCTGCGCCGTGTCGATCCGTGTGGTGTCGCGCTGCACCTTGCGGGCCTTGATCGCCGTGCGGCTCGCGTCGAGGAAGGCGTTCAGATAGGCCGTCTCGTCGCCGCCCTCCGCGGCGGTGTCGGCCGCAGCCATGGCCGCGTCGCGGATTCCGTAGAAACCGTCCGCCTCGACGCCGGGCCCGTGCAGCACCATCGCGTCGTAGTACACGAACTGGCCCAGCGTGCCGAGGCCGTCCATCTTCGCCAGCCGGACGGCGGGCTCGAAGTACAGCCGGTCGCGCGTCGCGTCCTGGGCCTCGCGGAACGCGGGGTCCCGCGCGGCCCTGCGCCAGGCGTCGGTGAAGCCGGGGTCCAGCCCCTCGTGCGAGTCCGTGCCGTCCACCGCGCGCAGAGCGGGCAGGAACGGGGCGAGAGGATTGTCCGGGTGGTCCTCCGTGTAGCGCTCGACCAGCTGAAGCATGTCGTTCGTGCCGGAACAGAACCCGATGGTGCCCGCCGTGTAGCCGGCGCCGTCGCCGATGTCCTCGATCGCCCCGTACTGGCTGCGCCAGTCCAGGGTTGACGCCTCGGCGCTGGACACCAGCCGGGAGGCGATCTCCTTCATGGCCGGGGCGGCGAGACCGGGCGGCAGCGCGTCGATCTCGTCGGCGTGCTCGTCGGCCTCCTCGGCCGCCTCCGGCGCGGCCGATCCGGTCTTCGAAGGACCGGGCCCCTGCTGGGTGATCGTCGGCCGCTCCGAGTCGCCGCCGCCGAACACGATCGAAGCGATGATGGCGACCGGCGCACCGAGAAGGACAAGACGAGTCACAGGTTTCACGGGGCACAGAGTACGTTCCGTGAATCCATGGGGGCAGCCCGGGAGCGAAGAAGCGGGGGTCGCGGGGCGCGGGCCCCGCGTCCGGGGGCCGGCCGGGCCGCCTCCCCGGGGCGGGGAGGTGGGGGGCGGGGGGGCCCCCCGCGGGGGCGGGGGGGGGTTCGTGACTCCGGCCCGCGGGCCCCCCCCCCCCCCCGCTTCCGGGGCCCTGCCGGCACTCGTACCGGCGCCGGTCAGGTGCTGGACGGGCGGCCGCCCGGCGGATCGGGGAGCGGATCCCGAGCCCGGCCCGGCCTGCGGCCCCTGTTCAGCCCTGGGCCGCCCGGGCGGCCATGCGGGCCTTGCGCGCCGCCAGCTTCTCGTCGAACTTGGACGCCTCGCTGTCCAGGCCGTTCATGTACAGCCCGAGTTCCTCCTGCGCCTTGAGCCCCTCCGGGCCGAGGCCGTCGATGTCCAGGACCTTCAGGTAGCGCAGCACGGGCTGGATGACGTCGTCGTGGTGGATGCGCATGTTGTAGATCTCGCCGATGGCCATCTGGGCGGCGGCCCGCTCGAATCCGGGCATACCGTGCCCGGGCATACGGAAGTTGACCACCACGTCGCGTACGGACTGCATCGTGAGGTCGGGGGCGAGATCGAAGGCCGCGCCCAGCAGGTTGCGGTAGAAGACCATGTGCAGGTTCTCGTCGGTCGCGATCCGGGCCAGCATCCGGTCGCAGACGGGGTCCCCCGACTGGTGGCCGGTGTTGCGGTGGGAGACGCGGGTCGCGAGCTCCTGGAACGCGACGTACGCCACGGAGTGCAGCATGGAGTGGCGGTTGTCGGACTCGAAGCCCTCGGCCATGTGCGCCATGCGGAACTGTTCCAGCTTGTCAGGGTCCACGGCGCGCGAGGTGAGCAGGTAGTCGCGCATCACGATGCCGTGCCGGCCCTCCTCGGCGGTCCAGCGGTGCACCCAGGTCCCCCAGGCGCCGTCGCGGCCGAAGAGGGAGGCGATCTCGTGGTGGTAGCTGGGCAGGTTGTCCTCGGTCAGCAGGTTCACGACGAGGGCGATGCGACCGATGTCGGTGACCTTGGACTGGCCGGTCTCCCACGCCTCCCCGTCCTCGAACAGGCCGGGGAAGTTCCGGCCGTCGGAGAACGGTACGTACTCGTGGGGCATCCAGTCCTTGGCGACCTTGAGATGGCGGTTGAGTTCCTTCTCCACCACCTCTTCCAGCGCGTACAGCAGCTGGGCGTCCGTCCACGCCTTCGAACTGCCGAGGTGGGGAGAGGTGATCGTCACGGGTGCTCCTGGGGACGGGAGATTTACCTACGGCTTCGTAGGTTACGTGACCGTAGGTTAAGGCGACGGTAAGGCCCCAGCCAAGCCCCGTCCTCGTCGGTTCCGTTCACTCACGGTCATCTGCGCAGGTCGGTGGTGATTTCTCGAGAACAGGGCGAGTGCGGGGTCGACCGTTTCGCCACACCTACGGTTCGGATGCCGGTTTTGTACTTACATGCCCCGTATGCCGCCTCGTCGGCGAATCCCGTCGGGGGTCCGGACCGGACCGGGCGGGAGCGGGCCCCGAGGCCGTGCGCAGGGACCCGTAAGCGCACGCGCGACGCCGGCCGGACCCCGTGGGCGCCGGTCGCGAGCCCGAGACGAAACAAGGGCCGTCCTCGGTTCCGGCGTGTCATAGTCGTCGGCGTACGGAGCCCGACCGGCCGGAAGGACCCCATGCCCGCCTATGCCATAGCCCACCTGCAAGAGGCAGCCCCGGCAGCCGAGATCGCGGAGTACGTCGAACGCATCACCGCCACCTTCGAACCGCACGGCGGCCGCTTCCTCGTACACGCCGCACAGCACGAGGTGAAGGAGGGCAGCTGGCCCGGACACGTCGTGGTGATCGGCTTCCCCGGAATCATCGAGGCGCGGGCCTGGTGGGACTCGCCCGCGTACCAGGAGATCGCACCACTGCGCTCGCGGCACATCGAGGGTGACATCATCCTGGTCGAAGGCGTCCCCGAGGGCTACGACCCGGCCGCCACCGCCAAGGCCATGCGCGAGGCCCTTCCCGCCGAGTAGCCCCGGCTCCGCCTGAGGGAGCCGCCGGACGCGGGGCGTGCTCTCTCAGGCGGACCCGCCGAGCAGGTCGGTCAGATCGTCGTCCAGGTCCAGGAAGAGTGCCTCCTCGCCCACCGGGACCAACTCCTGCGCCCGCGTGAGGAAACGGCGCAGCTCGGACGTCCTGACGTGCACCATGGCGATGCCCTCCGCCGCGTGGAACTCCAGCACCGTACGGTCGTAGCCGAACGGGCGGACCCGGACGTCTCCGATCCCGGAGGGCGTGTCCATGCCCGTGAGGAGCAGCTCGCGGGAGAACTCCCAGGAAACCTCGGTTCCTTCGAGGGTCGCCGGGCCCGGGAACGCCATGCGGACGGCGAAGGGGTCGCTGCGGTCGTAGTGCAGGGTGGCGGGCAGGGTCTCCATACGCGGTGCGGACGCGACCATGCGGGCCTGCACGGAGTGCTCGATAACGCTGGACAAGAACTGCTCCCTCTCGCCTCGGACGAACGGTTCCCGGCATTGGAGTAGACGACGGAACGCGCCCATCCGTGCACTGGCGGAAGGAGTGAGCTGCGTCACCGCCCGCACCCTCCACCTGATCGACTGCCCCGTTTCGCGCGGCGCACCCTGGACCCGGAGGCGCCCGGTGGGCTAGCTTCCAGCGCGATGGAGACCGGACGGGGGAACGGGGCGCCGGGCGTGAGGCCTTCGCCCCGTCGCGGCGCCGACCGCCGGACCGGCCGCGCGCACCCCCCGGACGGGTCGGTGCGGACCGGGGCGAGCGCCCTGTGCGGGCGGTTCCGGCACCATGGACGAAGGGATCGTTCCCCCGTGACGGATGCTCATGAGAAGGAAGTTCTCGCCCGGATCGCGGAAGGGCTCGTCTACACGGAGTCGGAGGCGGGCTTCCTGTCCCCGCAGCGGCGGACGGACCAGATCTTCGAGTACAACCGGACGCCACCGAGCCAGGAGGAGAGACGCAGGGAGCTCCTGGCCCGGATCCTCGGCTCCGTCGGGGCGCGTCCGGTGCTGCTGGCGCCGTTCCACGCCGCGTTCGGCAGCAACGTCCACATCGGTGACGACTTCTTCGGGAACGTCAACCTCACGTTCGTCGACGACGTCGAGATCCGCGTAGGCCATGGCGTCATGATCGCTCCCGGCGTCACCCTGACCACGACGGGGCACCCCGTGCACCCCTCGCGCCGCGTGGACTTCGGCCGGTTCTCCGAGCCGATCGTGATCGAGGACAAGGTGTGGATCGGCAGCAACGCGGTGATCCTGCCGGGCGTCCGCATCGGGTACGGGTCGGTCATCGGCGCCGGCAGCGTCGTCAGCCGCAGCGTCCCGCCGATGACCGTCGCGGTGGGGGCGCCGTGCCGGGTGGTCCGTGCCATCACGGACGACGACCTCACCACGCGTACGGCAGCCGGTCCGCCCCGGCAATGAGCCGCGGAGCCCTCAGGCGGGCGGCTGCTGACGGTACGGCGCGAGCGGCTCCGAGGTCTTCGTCGCGACGAACTCGGTGATGCGGTAGGCGCACACCTCGTGCGCCGCGAACGGATCGGAGGCGGCGATCCTCTCGATCTCGGCACGGTCGTCGCCCACGGCGAGGATCACTCCGCCGTCACGCGGGTTCTTGCGCCCGGAGGCGATGAACACCCCTGCCGCGTACTGCCCGTCCAGCCAGGCGACGTGCTCCGCCATGAGGGCGTCGACGTGCTCGACCGGCGCGGTGTAGGTCAACTCGAGTACGAACATGATCGCCAGAGTACCGCCGTGCGCGGGCCCGCCCCGGCTGACGCGGCACCCCCACCGGGGTCTGTGGGCGGGTCCTTACACTGACCGGTCATGACGATCTTCCGGATGCCCGCCGACGAGGCCGAAGCCCGCGCCGTCCAGGACGAGTTGCGCGGGCGGGTGGTGCTCGACGAGCCGGGTCCCACGCCCGGGACGGGGCGGGTCACCGGCGTCGACGTCGCCTACGACGACGAGCGGGACCTGGTCGCCGCCGCGGCCGTCGTGCTGGACGCGGCGACCCTGGAGGTGGTGGCCGAGTCCACCGCGCGGGGCCGCGTGACCTTCCCGTACGTCCCCGGCCTGCTGGCCTTCCGCGAACTGCCGGCCGTGCTTGCCGCGCTGGAGCGGCTTCCGGTCGATCCCGGGCTCGTGGTCTGCGACGGCTACGGACAGGCCCATCCGCGGAGGTTCGGGCTCGCCAGCCATCTGGGTGTGCTCACCGGGCTGCCGGTCATCGGTGTGGCCAAGAACCCGTTCACCTTCCGCTACGACGAGCCCGGACCCGAACGCGGCGACTCGTCCCCGCTGATGGACGGGGACGAGGAGGTGGGCCGGGCGCTGCGCACCCGGAAGGGGACCAAGCCCGTGTTCGTCTCCGTCGGCCACCGCACGGATCTCGGCAACGCCTGCGCCCACACGCTCGCCCTGGCCCGCCACTTCCGTCAGCCGGAGACCACCCGGAGGGCGGACGCCCTGTGCCGGTCCGCGCTGCGGGCGGCGACCGCCTGACGCGGACCCGGGGATCTGTTGCGAACTGAGTACATGTACGGATGTTGCTCGTCGAACATCAGGGGCAGGCTGGTACGCATGATCGACCACAGCACTCCTCGGATGAGCACCGGAACCGTACGTCTCTCCCAGCGCGGCGTCGCCGTCGGCATGACCCTGGGCGTCCTGGCGGGAAGCGCCTGGACCGTGTCCATGGTCGTCACGCTGGCGTCCTGGATGTTCTGACCCGGCAGTTCGACGTCGGCCGGGTCAGCGCACCGCCGCCACCCGGAAGCGGATTCCGGCCGCCTGCAGCCGCTCCAGCAGCGCGTCGCCCATCGCGACCGCCGTCGTGACCTGTCCCGATGTCGCCGGAAGGTCGTCGAAGGCGAGAGCGAGCGCTGCCTCGGCCAGCATCTTCGCCGTCTCGTCGTAGCCCGGGTCGCCGCCCGACACCTCGGTGAGGACGCGTCGTCCGCCGCCCTCGCCGATGAAGCGGACCGTGAACCAGCTTCGTCCCCTGCGCTGTTCGCCGGGGCCGGTCCCGGGCTCGACCCGGGACGAGAGCCAGTCCCGTGCGGCGGGGATCTGGGCGGCGCCCGCCAGCAGCCCCACGGCCGCGATCCCGCCCAGGGCCATCGGCAGGTGCTTGACCGAGGCGAAGTGCCGGTAGCGGAAGTCGGGCCCGTAGCGTTCCAGGCGCCTGGCCGACCGCTCCACGACGCGGGGGTCCAGGGTCGGCAGCGGAAGCGCCCAGGTCCCGGTCCCGGCGCTGAAGTGCGGTGTCCCCTGCGGGGCCCGAGCCCGTCGCCCGACCGTGCGGGGTTCGTGCAGGTGCCGTTCCCGCGCGGCCCGCAGCATCTGGGGGCCGCGCCCCATCGCGGTGAGGGCGGACGCGAACGTCCCCCCGGAGAAGACCGCGTTGGTGCGGACGTAACCGTCGACGGTCAGCGGGACACCCTCGGGGAGCTGCCGCACGGTGAAGTAGGCGCCGAGGTCGTGCGGGACGGAGTCGAAGCCGCAGGCGTGGACGAGCCGGGCGCCCGTCTCCCGGGCCCGGGCGTCGTGCTCCAGGTACATCCGGTCGACGAACTCGGCCTCCCCGGTGAGGTCGGTGTAGTCGGTTCCCGCCTCCGCGCAGGCGGCTACCAGCTTCTCGCCGTACCAGACGTACGGCCCCACGGTCGAGGCCACCACATGTGCGGACTCCGCGAGTTCACGCAGGCCGCCCGCGTCGTCGGCGTCCGCCGTGACCAGGGGGACGTCCGCGCAGTGCGGGTGTTCCGCGGCGAGGCGGGCACGCAACTGTTCGAGCTTGCGGAGGTTCCGGCCGGCGAGGGCCCAGCGGCAGCCCTCGGGCGCGTGCTCGGCCAGGTAGGCGGCGGTGAGCGCCCCCACGAAGCCGGTTGCTCCGAAAAGTATGACGTCGTAGGGGCGTTCCGCCCCGTTCTGCCTGTTCATGCGTGCCTCCGCGGGGGCCGGCGTCGATGTGGCAGGCAGAGGGTAGCCGAGGCGCTCGTGGCGCCGTACGGCCGGGCGTCCCGCGGTGCGAGAGTATCGATCGCGAAGAACTAAGCGCTTGCTCGGCCAAAAGGGTTGTGTGGAGCGCGGTCCGTTCTTAGCATCATCGATGTTACATCAGTTGTGTCACACCGCTGGGGGCTTGATGGCAACGACAGGACAGGGGCCGCAGGGCCCGCTGGCCGGGATGCGCGTCGTCGAACTGGCGGGCATCGGCCCCGGGCCGTTCGCCGCGATGCTCCTCGCGGACCTGGGGGCCGACGTCGTCCGCGTCGACCGCCCCGGAGGATCGGTGATCGGGATCGAACCGGCCTTCGACCTCACCAACCGCAACAAGAGATCGGTCCTGGTCGACCTCAAGGCCGAGGACGGGGCCGGGAAGGTGCTCGACCTCGTGGAGCGGGCCGACGTCCTGATCGAGGGGTACCGGCCGGGCGTCGCCGAACGGCTGGGCGTGGGCCCCGAAGCGTGTCTGGAACGCAATCCCCGGCTCGTCTACGGACGGATGACCGGCTGGGGCCAGGACGGGCCGCTCGCCGACCGGGCGGGACACGACATCGGCTACATCGCCCTCAGCGGCACCCTCTCCATGATCGGTAGATCCGGGGAGGCGCCCGCCCTCCCCGCGAACCTGCTGGGCGACTTCGCGGGTGGCTCCCTCTACCTGGTCGTCGGGGTGCTCGCGGCACTCCAGCACGCCCGTACACCGGGAGGCGCCGGGCAGGTCGTCGACGCCGCGATCGTGGACGGCGCCGCCCATCTCGCCACGATGATCCACGGCATGCTGGCCGCCGGCAGCTGGCAGGACCGGCGGGGCGTCAACCTCCTCGACGGAGGCTGCCCCTTCTACGGCAGCTACGAGACGTCCGACGGGCAGTACATGGCCGTCGGAGCACTGGAGCCCCGCTTCTACGAGGAGTTCGCCGGGCTCCTCGGGCTGGGGGACGAGGCTCCCGACCGCAACGACCCGGCCCGCTGGGAGGAGCTGCGCGCCCTCGTGGCCGACCGGTTCAGCACCCGCACACGTGCCGAGTGGACCGAGGTCTTCGAGGGGGCGGACGCCTGCGTGTCGCCCGTCCTCTCGCTCCGTGAGGCCCCCCGGCACCCCCATCTTGCCGCACGTTCCACCTATGTGGAACACAGCGGCCTCACCCAGCCCGCACCCGCGCCCCGCTTCTCGGCGACGCCGGTCTCCGTCCGGACCGGGCCGGCGCTGCCCGGAGCCGACAGCGAGTCCGTGGCCGCCGACTGGGACCTGCCGGGCCTGCGCGCCACCGGGAAGGAAACGGCACACTGATGGAACTCTCCCTGCCGCTGAACTACGCGGGCGACCCGCGCGCCGCCTGCGACGAGGTCGCCGCACTCGAGTCCGCCGGGCTCGACGCCGTCTGGGTCGCCGAGGCGTACGGCTTCGACTCACCCACCCTCATGGGATACCTGGCCGCCCGTACCGAGCGGTTGAAGATCGGCGCGGCGATCCTCAACGTCTACTCCCGCACCCCCGCCCTCATCGCCCAGACCGGTGCCGGGCTCGACGCCGTCTCCGGCGGCCGCGCGCTCCTCGGCCTCGGCGCCTCGGGCCCGCAGGTGGTGGAGGGGTGGCACGGCAAGCCCTACGACAGGCCCCTCGGCCGTACCCGCGAGACCGTGGAACTCTGCCGGCGCATCTGGCGCCGCGAGGTCATCGACCACCACGGGATCACGGACATGCCGCTGCCGAAGGAGAAGGGCGGCAAGCTCGGCAAGCCGTTGAAGATCCTCACCCGGCCGGTACGCGACACCGTCCCGCTGTACGTGGCCTCACTCGGCCCGGCCAACGTGCGGATGACCGCGGAGATCGCCGACGGCTGGCTGCCGACCCTCTACATCCCGGAGAAGGCCTCCCAGGTCTGGGGCGCGGCCCTCGCCGAGGGAGCCGCGAAGCGCGACCCGGCACTCGGCCCGCTGCAGACCGTGGCCGGCGGCCTGCTGGCCATCGGTGACGACGCCGCCGCCCTGCGGGACCTCGCCCGCCCGCAGATCGCGCTCTACGTCGGCGGTATGGGCGCACCCGGCAAGAACTTCTACAACGACCTCGCGGTCGCCTACGGATACGAGAAGGAGGCCGCCCTCATCCAGGAGCTCTACCTCTCCGGGAGGAAGAGGGAGGCGGAGGCGGCGGTACCGGCCGAGTTCTGCGAGCTGATGACGCTCTGCGGCCCCGAGGGCTACGTACGCGAACGCATCGAGGCCTTCCGGGAGGCCGGCGTCACCATGCTCAACGTCACGCCCGTCGGCGGCGATCCCGTGCGGCTCGTGTCCACCGTCAAGACCTGGATCCAGGGGGCCTGAAGTGCAGCGGCAGATCTTCACCGAGGAGCACGACGCGTTCCGTGAGACCGTCCGCACCTTCCTGTCGAAGGAGGTCCTCCCGCACTACGAGCAGTGGGAGCAGGACGGCATCGTCTCGCGCGAGGCATGGCGCGCGGCCGGCCGGCAGGGGCTGCTCGGCCTCGCCGTCCCCGAGGAGTACGGCGGCGGCGGCAACCCCGACTTCCGCTACAGCGCCGTGCTCGCCGAGGAGTTCACCCGGGCCGGAGTGTCCGGTCTGGCGCTCGGCCTGCACAACGACATCATCGGTCCCTACCTCACCGGCCTGGGCACCGACGAGCAGAAGCGCCGCTGGCTGCCCGGTTTCTGCAGCGGCGAGATCATCACCGCCATCGCCATGACGGAACCAGGTGCGGGTTCCGATCTCCAGGGCATCCGCACCTCCGCGGAGGACAAGGGCGACCACTGGCTCCTGAACGGCTCGAAGACCTTCATCTCCAACGGCATCCTCGCCGACCTGGTGATCGTCGTGGCGAAGACCTCGCCCGAAGGCGGCGCGAAAGGACTCTCGCTCCTCGTCGTCGAGCGCGGCGCGGAAGGGTTCGAGCGGGGGCGCAACCTCGACAAGATCGGCCAGAAGTCCCAGGACACCGCGGAGCTGTTCTTCGACGACGTGAAGGTCCCCAAGGAGAACCTCCTCGGGGAACTCGACGGCGCGTTCATCCACCTGATGACCAACCTGGCGCAGGAGCGGATGGGCATAGCGGTCGCCGGGATCGCCGCCGCCGAACACCTCCTGGAGATCACCACCCGGTACGTCAAGGAGCGTGAGGCGTTCGGCCGCCCGCTCTCCAAGCTCCAGCACATCCGCTTCGAGATCGCGGAGATGGCCACGGAGTGCGCCGTCACCCGGACCTTCCTCGACCGCTGCATCGTCGACCACTCCGAGGGCACCCTCGACGCCGTCCACGCCTCCATGGCCAAGTGGTGGGCCACCGAACTGCAGAAGCGCGTCGCCGACCGGTGTCTCCAACTGCACGGAGGCTACGGGTACATGACCGAGTACAGGGTCGCGAAGGCCTTCACCGACGGCCGCATCCAGACCATCTACGGCGGAACGACCGAGATCATGAAGGAGATCATCGGCCGCTCGCTGCTCGCCTGACCTCCCCGCCCAGCACCGACCCCGAAAGGCAGCTGCCTTGAGTACCGAAGCATTCGTCTACGACGCGATCCGCACCCCGCGCGGCCGCGGCAAGGCCAACGGCGCCCTGCACGGCACCAAGCCGATCGACCTCGTCGTCGGCCTCATCCACGAGATCCGCGACCGCTTCCCCGGCCTCGACCCCGCGGCCATCGACGACATCGTGCTCGGTGTGGTCAGCCCGCTCGGCGACCAGGGCTCCGACATCGCCCGTATCGCCGCGATCGCCGCCGGGCTTCCCGACACCGTGGCCGGGGTTCAGGAGAACCGCTTCTGCGCCTCCGGCCTCGAAGCGGTCAACCTCGCCGCCGCGAAGGTACGTTCGGGCTGGGAGGACCTCGTCCTCGCCGGTGGCGTCGAGTCGATGTCCCGGGTGCCGATGGGCTCCGACGGCGGCGCCTGGGCCATGGACCCGATGACCAGCTTCGAGACCGGCTTCGCGCCCCAGGGCATCGGCGCCGACCTCATCGCCACCATCGAGGGCTTCTCACGGCGCGATGTCGACGAGTACGCCGCCCTCTCCCAGGAGCGGGCCGCCGTCGCCTGGAAGGAGGAGCGCTTCTCACGGTCCGTCGTCCCCGTCAGGGACCGCAACGGCCTGCTCGTCCTCGACCACGACGAGCACATGCGCCCCGGCACCACCGCCGACTCCCTGGCCGCCCTCAAGCCCTCGTTCGCCGCGATCGGCGAGATGGGCGGCTTCGACGCCGTGGCCCTCCAGAAGTACCACTGGGTCGAGAAGATCGACCACGTCCACCACGCGGGCAACTCCTCCGGCATCGTGGACGGCGCCGCCCTGGTCGCGATCGGCTCCGAGGCCACCGGCGAGCGTTACGGGCTCACGCCGCGCGCCCGCATCGTCTCGGCAGCCGTCTCCGGCTCCGAGCCGACCATCATGCTCACCGGGCCGGCCCCCGCCACCCGCAAGGCACTGGCCAAGGCCGGGCTCACCATCGACGACATCGACCTCGTCGAGATCAACGAGGCCTTCGCCGGCGTCGTCCTGCGCTTCGTCAAGGACATGGGCATCTCCCTCGACAAGGTCAACGTCAACGGCGGCGCCATCGCGCTCGGCCACCCGCTCGGCGCGACCGGCGCGATGATCCTCGGCACCCTCGTCGACGAACTGGAGCGCCAGGACAAGCGCTACGGCCTCGCCACCCTCTGCGTCGGAGGCGGCATGGGCGTCGCCACCGTCATCGAGCGTCTCTGACCGTTCCCCCTCTCACACGGAGATACACGAATGACCGAGAGCACGACCATCCGCTGGGAACAGGACGAGACCGGCGTCGTCACCCTCGTACTCGACGACCCCAACCAGTCCGCCAACACGATGAACCAGGCCTTCCGCGACTCCATCGCGGCCGTCGCCGACCGCGCGGAGGCCGAGAAGGACTCCATCCGCGGGATCGTCTACACCTCCGCCAAGAAGACCTTCTTCGCCGGCGGCGACCTCAAGGACATGATCCGGATCGGCCCGGACAACGCCCAGGACGCGTTCGACGCGGGCACCTCGATCAAGCGGTCGCTGCGCCGCATCGAGACCCTCGGCAAGCCGGTCGTCGCGGCCATCAACGGCGCCGCGCTCGGCGGCGGCTACGAGATCGCGCTCGCCGCCCACCACCGCATCGCCCTGGACACCCCTGCCACTCGGATCGGGCTGCCCGAGGTGACCCTCGGACTGCTCCCCGCCGGAGGCGGAGTCACCCGTACCGTACGGCTGATGGGCATCGCCGACGCCCTGCTGAAGGTCCTCCTCCAGGGGACCCAGTACACCGCGCGCAGGGCGCAGGAGAACGGACTGGTCCACGAGGTCGCCACCTCCCGCGAGGAGATGCTCGACAAGGCCCGCGCCTTCATCGACGCGCACCCCGAGTCACAGCAGCCCTGGGACGTCAAGGGCTACCGGATCCCCGGCGGCACCCCGTCCCACCCGAAGTTCGCCGCCAACCTCCCGGCCTTCCCGGCCAACCTCAAGAAGCAGCTCGCGGGTGCGCCCATGCCCGCGCCCCGCAACATCATGGCCGCGGCGGTCGAGGGTTCCCAGGTCGACTTCGAGACCGCGCAGACCATCGAGGCGAGGTACTTCACCGAGCTGGTCACCGGCCAAGTCGCGAAGAACATGATCCAGGCGTTCTTCTTCGACCTCCAGGCCGTCAACTCCGGCGCCAGCCGCCCGGCGGGCGTCGAGGAACGCCAGGTCCGCAAGGTGGCGGTCCTCGGCGCCGGGATGATGGGAGCGGGCATCGCCTACTCCTGCGCCCGCGCGGGCATCGACGTCGTCCTGAAGGACGTCTCCGCCGAGGCCGCCGCCAAGGGCAAGGCCTACAGCGAGAAGCTCCTCGCGAAGGCCCTCTCCCGGGGGCGCACCACGGAGGCGAAGCGGGACGAGCTGCTGGCCCGTATCACCCCGACCGGTGACCCGGCCGACCTCGCCGGCTGCGACGCCGTGATCGAGGCGGTCTTCGAGGACACCGCGCTCAAGCACAAGGTGTTCCAGGAGATCCAGGGCATCGTCGAACCGGACGCCCTGCTGTGCTCCAACACCTCGACGCTCCCGATCACCGTGCTGGCCGAGGGCGTGGAGCGGCCGGTCGACTTCATCGGGCTGCACTTCTTCTCCCCCGTGGACAAGATGCCGCTCGTCGAGATCATCAAGGGCGAGAAGACGGGCGACGAGGCACTGGCCCGCGCGTTCGACCTGGTCCGCAGGATCAAGAAGACCCCGATCGTCGTCAACGACTCCCGGGGCTTCTTCACCTCGCGCGTCATCGGCCACTTCATCAACGAGGGTGTCGCGATGGTCGGCGAAGGCGTGGAGCCGGCCTCCGTCGAGCAGGCGGCGGCGCAGGCCGGCTACCCCGCCAAGGTGCTCTCCCTCATGGACGAGCTGACCCTCACCCTGCCCCGCAAGATCCGCAACGAGACCAGGCGCGCGGTCGAGGAGGCCGGCGGCACCTGGAACACGCACCCGGCCGACGCGGTGGTCGACCGGATGGTCGACGACTTCGGGCGGCCCGGCCGCAGCGGCGGAGCGGGATTCTACGAGTACGGCGAGGACGGGGCCCGGGGCCCGCTCTGGCCGGGCCTGCGCGAGCACTTCACCGAGCCGGGGACCGAGATCCCGTTCGAGGACATGAAGGAGCGGATGCTCTTCTCCGAGGCGCTGGACAGCGTCCGCTGCCTGGAGGAGAACGTCCTCATGACCGTCGCCGACGCCAACATCGGCTCCATCATGGGCATCGGCTTCCCGGCGTGGACCGGGGGAGTCCTCCAGTACATCAACGGCTACGAGGGCGGACTGCCCGGGTTCGTGGCACGCGCCCAGCAGCTCGCCGAGCGGTACGGCGATCGCTTCCAGCCGTCCGCCCTCCTGCTGGAGAAGGCGGCCAAGGGCGAGACCTTCCACGACTGACGGCGACGCCGCGGGCCGCGTTCACCCCTCCTCGTGCCGGGTGAACGCGGCCCGCAGCTCCTCCTTCAGGGACCGCTGGAACGCGGTCAGCAGAGCCTGGAGCACCATCGGCTGCATGTGGACCGAGAGCGACTTCATCGCCTTCACGTGCTCCGGGTCCGACTCCCTCTCCCGGTAAGGCCCCCAGACCTCGTCCCGGAACAGCCGGGTCAGCTCGTGGGCGGCCGATCGGGTGTGCTCCAGCAGGACGGTGCGCGCCGCCAGGATCGTCTCGTGCGCGATCGGCACCTCCAGCAGCTCGACCCCGAGCCGGAGCAGACCGGGGTCCACCTGGAGGGGGCCCCCGGGCGCTCCGGGACGCTCCAGCACACCCATCGCCGCCAGCCGGTCCACGTCCTGCTCACTGAGTGGCCTGCCCGCCCGGCGCTCCAGCTCCGCCCGTTCCATCTCCTCCGCCGAGTCCGGCGCCCACGAGGCCACCAGAGCACGGTGGATCGCCAGATCCTGCGCGCTCAGGTCGGGCGGCAGCTGCTGGAGGTAGCGCTCGATGGCGGCCAGCGTCATGCCCTGGTGCTGGAGCTCCTCGATGAGGGCGAGCCGGGACAGATGGTCGGGTCCGTAGTGTCCGACCCGCCGGGGACCGATGACCGGGGGCGGCAGCAGCCCGCGGGTGCTGTAGAAGCGCACGGTGCGCACGGTGACGCCCGCACGCGCCGCCAGTTCGTCGACCGTCAGCGTCGGTTCGTCCGTCCCGGTCGCCATGTCCACTCCTCGTTGCAGCGGCGGCCGCCGTGCCCTCCGGCGCCGCCTGTCCGTGCCGTACCCGTACCGTGCTCGTCCGGCGGTGGGTCCCGGCGTCGATCAGGTGGAACAGTATTGCTGTCTCACCACTGTTGTGAAAGTGCCCGGCGCCGCCGGGGCACGAGGGCGCCCGTCACCCGAGTCGCATCCGCACCGCGTGCGTGGGACGGCCCCTTCGCGAACGGACGGCTCGGGTGCTCGCATACTGGAGGGCGTACAGGGCCGTGATCGCGGTCCGGCATCCCCAGGGGGCACCGCATGACCAGCGCAGCAGAGCCCACCCCGCCCCCCGCCGGCGGCGTGCTCTGGAGCCTCGCAGGCGACATCCGAGGGCTGCTGATGCTGCCGGCCGCCCTCACCCTCCAGGTCGCCCACCCGGCCGTCGGTGCCGGGGTCGACGACCACTCGGTCTTCCGTACGGACCCGTGGGGGCGAGGCGAGCGCTCCCTGCGCTCGCTCCAGCTCTGGGTGTACGGGGGCGAGGCCGCCGCGGAGGAGGGGCGCAGGCTCAGGAGGCTGCACCGCACCATCCGGGGCACCGACACCCGGGGCCGCCCCTACCACGCGCTCACACCCGCGCACTACGCCTGGGTGCACGCCACCGGCTTCCCCGTGTACCAGCACGCCTCCCGCTACCTCGTCCGCCCGCTGACAGCGGCGCAGGAGCGCGCGCTGTACCGGGAATGGCTCCAGGTGGGCCGGATCCTGGGGATCCACGACAGGGACATGCCCCCGACGATCGAGGCGTTCCGGCCCTACTACCGCAGGATGCTCGCCGAGGAGGTGGAAGCCACCGCCGTCGTACGGGAACTGGTGGCCGTGGATGCCCGGGTGCCGCCGCCGGACCGGGGGCCCTTCCTCGTGCGGCTCCTCCTGAGGGCCCTGTGGCCTGTGGTGCTCCCGCCGCTGGCCCGGTTCCGCCGCTTCCTCACGATCGGGCTGATGCCCGCCGAGGCCCGTGAGGCCATCGGGCTCGCCTGGACACCCCGGCAGGAGCGGCGGCTGCGGCGCTTCGGGGCGGTGGTGCGGCGGACCGTGCCGCTGCTGCCCGAGCGGCTGCGCTACCTGCCCCTCGCCCGGGCGGCCCGGGCCGAGTGGCGGTCCGGGCGAGGGTTCAGGCCGAGGCCCGGCGGATCAGCTCCGTCGGTGTGACCACGGACTCGGGCCAGGCCCCGGTGTCGCTGTCGAGCCTCTCCATGAGCAGGCGCACCATCAGCCGGCCCATGCCCTCGACGTCCTGACGCACGGTCGTCAGCGCCGGTTCGGTCGACTCCGCCACCGAGGCCATGTCGTCGAAGCCGACGACCGCCACGTCCTCGGGCACCCGCACGCCCCGCTCGCGCAGCACCCGCAGCGCACCCGACGCCATCATGTCGTTGGCCACGAAGACGGCGTCCAGTCCGGGGCAGGTGTCCAGCAGGGCGGACATGGCGCGTGCTCCGCCCTCGACGGTGAAGTCCCCCTCGGCGATCAGCTCGGGAGCGGCGTCCGGCAGGACGTCGTGGTATCCGTCGATCCGGTCGAGTGCCGACGTCTGGTCACGGGGGCCGGCGATGTGCGCGATGCGCCCGCGGCCCAGGGAGACCAGGTGTTCCACGGCCGTACGGGCCCCGCCCCGGTTGTCGCAGTCGACGAACGGGACGCCCGGGCCGCCCTCGGAGGGGCTTTCGGGGCGGCCGCCGTAGACCGTCGGGACCTTGAACCGCTGGATGATCGCGGGCAGTTGGTCGTCGGTGTGCAGTGAGAAGGCCAGCACCCCGTCCACGTGCCCGCCGGCCAGATAGCGGGTGACCCGGTCGAAGTCCCCGCTGCCCTCCACGAGGAGCAGTACCAGTTGGGCGTCGTGGGCGTTGAGCTCGCGGCTGATTCCCCGGATCTGGCGCGAGAAGAACGGGTCCGAGAAGATCCGGAACTCCGGCTCGTCGATGATCACCGCGACCGCCCCGTTCCGCCGCGTGACCAGGGTCCGGGCGGCGTGGTTCGGGATGTAGCCGAGTTCCTCGACCGCCTTGCGCACCTGGTCCACCAGGGGCTGCCGCACGCCCGCGCCCCCGTTGACGACTCGGGAGGCCGTAGCCCTCGACACCCCGGCCCTGGCCGCCACGGCCTCCAGGGTGGGCCGGGCGTCAGGCGCGGGGTCGGTGTTCGGGTCGGGCAAGGGTCGCTCCTCGTGCACGCGCGCCCCGTCGGGGAACGGCTGGAACTGGCTGGTTCGGCGCGTGCGGACCAGCGGGTCCGGCGCGAACGCCGTCAGCCTAACCGCCGGTTCCCCGGCTCCGGGCAGGCACTCGCCCGCAGCGACGTCATGCAGTCCCATATGTGGACATAAGGGATAGGCTTGGTGGTCCCGCTGCACGCACACTCCGTGTGGTACTGCCTACGGAGAGCGAAATCTCGCACAGCGTGAAAGGTGCCATCTGTGTCACACGACGAGCAGGGAACCGGCGGACGGGGAGACTTCCTCCCCGTCACGGCCGATCTACCCGCCCAGCCGCAGCACGGCCGGCGGCCCACGACCGACCGGGTGGTCTTCGGCGTCACGGCGGTGCTCACCGTCGCCTTCGTGGTCTGGGGGGCGACGGCCACCGACTCGCTGGAGAGCGCCTCCACCACGCTGCTCAACGGCCTCATCCACAACGGCGGCTGGGCCTTCATGCTGGCGGCTTCCGGCTTCGTGGTCTTCGCCCTCTGGCTCGCGATCAGCCGGTACGGCAACATCTCCCTGGGACAGGAGGGGGAGAAGCCGGAGTTCCGCACCGTCTCCTGGGTCGCGATGATGTTCAGCGCCGGCATGGGCATCGGCCTGATGTTCTACGGCGTCAGCGAGCCGCTGGCGCACTTCGTCGACCCGCCGCCCGGGACCCGCCCCGCGGACGCCGCCGAGGCGATGCAGACCGCGATGGCCACCACGCTCTTCCACTGGACGCTGCACCCCTGGGCGATCTACGCGGTCGTCGGCCTTGCCATCGCGTACAGCGCCTACCGGCGACACCGCCGGCAGACCATCAGCTCCGTCTTCGTGCCGCTCATCGGTGAGAAGCACGCGCACGGAACACCGGGCCGGATCATCGACATCCTCGCCATCTTCGCGACCCTGTTCGGTTCGGCCGCCTCGCTCGGTCTCGGCGCGCTCCAGATCGGCAGCGGCTTCCAGGAACTCGACTGGATGGAGAAGACGGGCACGGGCCTGCTCGTCGCGATCATCGCGGTGCTGACGGTCTGCTTCGTCGCCTCGGCCGTGTCCGGGGTCGAGAAGGGCATCCAGTGGCTGTCCAACATCAACATGGTCCTCGCCCTGATCCTGGTGGTCTTCGTCTTCATCGCGGGCCCGACCATCATCGTGCTCGACCTGCTGCCCACGTCCATCGCCGCCTACTTCGGCGACCTCGCCCAGATGGCCGGCCGCACGGAGGCCACAGGTGAGGGCGCGGTGGCCGACTGGCTCGCGAGCTGGACGGTCTTCTACTGGGCCTGGTGGATCTCGTGGACGCCGTTCGTCGGCATGTTCATCGCCCGGATCAGCCGGGGCCGGACGATCCGTCAGTTCGTCGGCGGTGTGATCCTGGTGCCCAGCACCGTCAGCCTGATCTGGTTCGCCGTCTTCGGCGGGTCGGCCATCCGGCTGGAAGAGGCGGGAGCCCTCAAGAACGTCGGTGACACCCCGGAGGCACAGCTCTTCGGCGTGCTGCAGCAGTTCCCGATCGCCACGGTGATGAGCATCCTCGTCATGATCCTGGTCGGCATCTTCTTCGTCTCGGGTGCCGACGCCGCGTCCATCGTCATGGGCACCCTCTCGCAGAAGGGCGTACTCGAACCGGCCAAGTGGGTCGTGATCTTCTGGGGCGTCGTCACCGGTGCCGTGGCGGCGATCATGCTGCTCATCGGCAACGGCCAGGGCGACGCGCTCGCAGGCCTGCAGAACCTGACGATCCTTGTCGCCGCCCCCTTCACCATCGTCATGATCGGCATGTGCGTCGCCCTGATGAGGGACCTGCGCCACGACCCGATGATCGTGCGCAGGGAGTTCGGAGTGGAGGCCGTCGAGTCCGCGGTCATCGAGGGACACGCCAAGTACGACGGGGACTTCGAGATCCGGATCGGTCCCGGCACGGCCGAGGTCACCACCGACGAACGCCACAAGGACGACCGGGCGTGACGGAAGCCGCGGCTCAGCCCACCAGCCGGGCCGCGGCCCGCGCACAGCCGTGCGCCACCGTGACCCCGGCACCGCCGTGACCGTAGTTGTGCACCAGGAGCGCGCCACCCGCCATCTCCTCGGCCTCGATGCGCACACCCGCGTCCCGCGAGGGACGCAGCCCCACCCGGTGGCCGATGACCCGGGCGCCGGCGATCTCGGGCCGCACCTCGGCGCAGCGCGCCACGATCTCCCGCGCCGTACGCGGATCCGGCCCGGTGCGCGAGTCGTCAGCCTCCGCCGTACCGCCCAGCACCAGACCGTACGGCTGGGGGAAGAAGTAGGTGGTCGCGCTCGACGCGGGATCGGCCCGGGTGAACCACTCCTCGACGCCCGGGTTCTCCACCACCACGAGCTGGCCCCGGACCGGCCGCACCCCGGGATCCGGGACCAGCTCGCGGGCACCCAGCCCGGCGCAGTTGACCACCACCGGTGCCTCCCGCGCCGCCTCGGCGAAACCGCCCACCACGCGCCGCTCCACCTCACCCCCCGCCGCGGCGAGCCGGTCCTCCAGCCACCTCAGATGGGCCGGCATGTCGATCAGCGGAAGAGTCACCCTCAGGCCGCCGGCCTCCTCACGCGCCCCCCTCAGCCCGCCGGCCCACGCACCGAGCGCCGCCAGGCGCTCACCGCCGTGCAGACCGGTGACCATGCGGACACCCGTCGAGTCCGGGTCGGCGGACAGCTCCTCGTACACCCCGAGCGTCTCCAGCGCCCACTCGCCGACCAGCGGCTCCGGCTCGATCCGGTAGGGCCACCACAGGGCACCGGCCACCGCCGAGGTCGTCGATCCCGCCGGATCACGGGACCAGACCCGCACCCGGAGCCCCCGCTCGGCCAGCAGCAGAGCCGTGGTCAGCCCGCTGACCCCGCCACCCACCACGATCACATCGGCCACCGCGCACCCTCGCTTCCGAACGGTTCCCTCCCGGACGGGCCATGATCGCACCCGGGGTGACGGAGGGCGCGGCGACCGGGGACCGCCCGGCTCCGGCGCGGGACTAGGATCGTCACCCTGATGACTGCCACTCTCGTCGCCAAGGACCTCGCCGCCGGACACGGCGACCGCACGCTCTTCGCGGGCCTCGACCTCGTGGTCGCGCCCGGCGACGTGATCGGTCTCGTCGGAGCCAACGGCGCCGGAAAGTCCTCGCTGCTCCGCCTGCTCGCCGGGATCGACCGGCCCGAGGAGGGCGAGCTGCGTCTCTCGCCGCCCACCGCCACCGTCGGGCACCTCCCTCAGGAGCCCGAGCGCAGGCCCGGCGAATCGGTACGGGAGTTCCTCGCCCGCCGCACCGGCGTCGCCGACGCCCAGAGCGCGATGGACGCCGCGACCCAGGCGCTCGTCGACGGGGCCCCCGGCGCGGACGACGCGTACTCCGAGGCCCTGGAGCGCTGGCTCTCCCTCGGCGGCGCCGACCTCGACGAACGGGCCGAGGAGGTCGCGGCGGACCTCGGACTGACCGTCGGCCTCGACCTGCCGATGACCGCGCTCTCCGGCGGACAGGCGGCACGCGCCGGCCTGGCCTCCCTGCTGCTCTCCCGCTACGACGTGTTCCTGCTCGACGAGCCCACCAACGACCTCGACCTCGACGGCCTCGAACGCCTTGAGCGCTTCGTCTCCGGACTGCGGGCCGGGACCGTCGTCGTCAGCCACGACCGCGAGTTCCTGATGCGCACGGTCACCAAGGTCCTCGAACTCGACCTCGCCCAGCAGCAGATCAATCTCTACGGCGGCGGCTACGCCTCCTACCTCGAGGAGCGCGAGCGTGCCAGGGCGCACGCCCGCGAGGAGTTCGAGGAGTACGCCGACAAGCGCTCCGCGCTCGAGAGCCGCGCCCAGACCCAGCGGAGCTGGATGGACAAGGGCGTCAAGAACGCCCGCAGGAAGGCCACCGACAGCGACAAGATCGGACGCAAGTTCCGCAGCGAGTCGAGTGAGAAGCAGGCGGCCAAGGCCAGGCAGACCCAGCGCATGATCGAACGGCTCGATGTCGTCGAGGAGCCCCGCAAGGAGTGGGAGCTGCGGATGGAGATCGCCTCGGCGCCCCGCTCCGGCTCCGTCGTCGCCACGCTCCGGGACGCCGAGGTCGTCCGGGGCGGTTTCTCCTTCGGGCCGGCCAGCCTGCAGATCGACTGGGCGGACCGGGTCGCCATCACCGGAGCCAACGGCGCCGGCAAGTCGACCCTGCTGGCCGCTCTCCTCGGCAGACTGCCCCTGGACTCCGGCCACGCCTCACTCGGTTCGGGCGTCGTGGTGGGAGAGGTCGATCAGGCGCGCAAGCTCTTCCACGGCACGGAGAGCCTGCTGGACGCCTTCTGCGCAGCCGTCCCCGACACCGAGCCCGCGGAGGTGCGTACGCTGCTCGCCAAGTTCGGCCTGCGCGCGGCGCACGTGCTGCGCCCCGCCACCACGCTCTCGCCGGGCGAGCGCACCCGGGCGGGGCTCGCTCTCCTCCAGGGCAGGGGCGTCAACCTGCTCGTCCTGGACGAGCCGACGAACCATCTGGACCTGCCGGCGATCGAGCAGCTCGAATCCGCCCTGGAGGCGTACACCGGCACCCTCCTCCTGGTCACGCACGACCGGCGGATGCTGGAAGCGGTCCGCACCACCCGCAGGATCGAGGTGTCCGACGGCAAGGTCACCGAGTCCGGCTGACGTCGAGGTGTCCGGCGGCGAGGGAGTCGGGTCCGGCTGACGCGACGGTGGCCCTTCTGACGGTGCCGGCCGGACCTCCCGCGGACGAGGAACCGCTCCGGAACGCGGACCTGCCCGCCCCGGAGACCGGGACGGGCAGGCTTCGTGCGGTGGGAGCCCCTCAGTCGACGTAGGTGATGTCGGACGAGGAGTAGATGCAGTTCTTGCCGTCGGCGCCCGAGCCGATCTTGCTGGGCTCGCCGCTCGTCGTTCCCTTGTACTTGACGCAGACGTCGAGATCGCGGCCGGAGTCGTCGTAGATCGTGATGTCCGAGAATCGCGCGGTGTCGCCGTAGTTGGTGTTGATGCCGACCAGCGAGTCACCGGGGGTGGTGGCCCAGATGTTCTGGAGCTGGATGTGCCGGCCGTACTGCGTGGAGCAGTTGCCGCAGGAGCGGACCAGCTTGCCGAAGTCGTCGACCTGGAAGTTCTTGACGATCAGCGTGCCGGCGCCGTTGTGCTGGAGGACCTTGTCCTCCGCCTTGCGGGCGCCGCCACCGTCGACCGTCCGGACCGTCGAGGAGGAACTGCCGCGGAAGGTGGCGGCGTCCTCGCCCACGTCCTCCCACCAGACGTTCTTGATCGTGCAGGCACCCGAGCAGTGCACACCGTCGGCCGCGGGGGCACCGAGGATCACGTTCTGCAGCGTGGCACCGTCCGCCAGTTCGATCAGCGCGGGCTGATCCTCGTCCTGACCGTCGCTGCCGAGGTCACCGCTGCCGTACAGCCGCTTCATGCCACCGTCGTACGTCCCCGAGACCTTGATGGTCGAGGAGACGGCCTGGCTGCCCTTGGCCGTCGGCCACGCCGGACGGTCGGAGGGCGGGTCGGTGGGGTCGGTCGGGGGATCCGTCGGGTCGGTCGGCGGGTCCGTCGGAGTGGTGCCCGAGGCGGTGAAGGTCCAGCTCTTGCTGGAGACCGAGTCGCACGAGTTCTGCTGGACCAGGGCGCCCGAGGCGGTCGAGCTGTCCTTCACGTTGAGGCACTTGCCGCCGTTGCTGTTGACGACGCGGTAGGTGCTGCCGCTGACGGAGGTCAGGGTCCACACCTGGGTGGCGCCACCGCCGCAGTTCTGCTGCTCGACGGCCTTCCCGGCGCTGGTGGAGGAGTCCTTGACGCCCGCGCACTTGGCACTGTGCGCCGCGGCCAGTGTGTAGCCGCTGCCCGACGAGGCCAGCTTCCAGGTCTGGTTGGCGGCTCCGTTGCAGGCACTCTGTGCGAGCTGGGTCCCGGCGGAGGTGCTCGAACCCGGTACGCCCAGACACAGTCCGCTGGCGGCGTTCTTCAGGCTGTACGAGCCGGCAGCCGGGGCTGCCGAGGCCGAACCGGTCGCGAAGAGAGCGGTGAGGCCCGCCGCCAGGAGCGAGACCACGGCGACGAAGGTGGCGGCCGCACGGCCGCCACGTCTTCTGACGTGCTGATTCTCGGTGCGCACTAGCTAGTCCTTTCACCGCCTGCGGCGTCCTCCGCAGGCACCTGTCAGTGGTTGGTGCGGTGGTGAAGGCTGGATTCCTGCCCGAGAGCAAGATTCCTTATGCTGAACCGTGTTCGTGTATGCGAACAGCGGTGACCGTACGACACCGGGTTCCCGCGGTCAATAAGGCGGTGCGGACGATCAGTCGGCGTGCGGGCCGGGGGTCGCGGTGGAGTCCCTGACGATCAGTGATGTGGCAAGGGTGGTCTGGGCCGTGGCCGGCCTGTCCGTCTCCGTCTCGACCATCTGGAGCAGCAGGTCGACCGCGGTACGTCCGGCCGGACCGGTGGGCATGGCGACCGTGGTCAGCCGGGGACGGTTCAGCCGTCCGGCCACGGTGTCGTCCACCCCGACCACGCTGATGTCGCCCGGCACCCGTACACCACGGTCGTCCAGACCCTCGACCAGGCCGATGGCGACCAGGTCGTTGTACGCGATCACGGCGGTTGCGCCCGTCCTCAGCACGGCGTCCGTCGCCGTGATCCCGCCCTGCTCGGTCGGCGCGTTCGGGCTCAGTACGTCCAGCCGGATCCCGTGGTCCGCGGCCGCTCTGCCCGCGGCCCGGCGCATCTCCGCATTCGTCCACGACCCGCGGGGGCCGCCGACCAGTGCGAGATGTCCGTGCCCCAGGGCCGCGAGATGGTCGACCGCGAGGCCGGCGCCGTGCCCCACGTCCATGAGGACCGCGGACAGTCCCGTGACCTGACGGTTGACCAGCACGAACGGCGGGTGCCCGTCCAGTGCTGCGATGACGTCGTTGGCCAGCCGGGGGCTGACCAGCACCACGCCGTCGACCTGGCGCGCCAGGGTGTGGATCGCCTCCTCCTCCCTCCGGGCGTCCTCGTCCGTGTCCGCGACGAAGACCTGGTACCCGCGAACGCGGGCATAGGCCTGTGCCGCCTTGATCAGTGGCGGGAAGAAGGGGTTGGCGATGTCCGAGACGATCAGCCCCAGGTTCCGCGTGCGGCCCGTGGTCAGCGCCCGTGCCGTCTCGTTGGGCTGGTACCCCAGCTCCGCCGCGACGGCCAGGACCCGGTCCCGGGTCTCCTGCTTGACGAGATGAGAGGCGGAGAAGGCCCGGGAAACCGTGGAGACGTGAACCCCCGCGGCCTGCGCGACATCACGGATGGTCATCGCCACGGTCGATCCCCTTGCCCGCCCCTGCGGCTTCGCCGCCGCCTGCCCCAGAACGTACCCCCAGCGGTCTGCCTTGCGTACCCGTGGGACCTTCGGCCGGCCGCTAGGTGCAACCGGTTGCAGTCCGAGAGCGCGTCGAGGACCCATGACGGGGGAGGAGGCGGGCACGGCGGGCTCGGCACACCCTGCCGCCCGGTGCGGGTGGGACGCGTGCGCGTATTCGGGTGGTACCGGCCATCGGCAGGTCCTTCCGCCAAGTGGTCGACGCGGGTGCGGTGACGGGGATCTCCGAGCGGGGATCCTTGCTGCCGGGATGCGAACAGGTGCCTTGCAACCGGTTGCATCCCGGCTGGCACTCAGAGTGGAGGCACGTCCTGCTCATGTCAATGCTTTGGGCGGTACTGCTCGCACAGGGCGGCGTCGTCGCCGGCCGGCCGCGCGGACCCGACGCGCGCGAGAGGACGCGGCAAGGGGCGGAGGGCGGAGGGCCGGGCACGCCGGGAGGGGGCGGGAAGCGGGCACGCCGGGAAGGGGCGGACGGGAAGGGGCGGACGGGGAGGGGCGGACGGAGGAGGGCCGGGAAGTGCGGTCGGCGGAGGGCCGGACGCCGGGAGGGGCGGACAGGGCTCTGCCCCGGCCGCCCCTCCCGCTGGACCTCAGCGCCTGCCGCCACCCGTTTCGGAGCCGCCGGTCAGGCCCGCGCGCCGCAGCGCGTCGGCCATCGCGCTGTTGGCGGGTGCGGCGGCGGAGCGCTGGGGTCCGCCACCGCCTCCACCTCCGCGCCTGTCCCCACGCCTGCCGCCGTTCTGCCGGCCTTCCTGACCCTGACCCTGACCCTGCCCTTGAGCTTGACCCTGGCGTTGACGGGGCGGTCGCTCCCCGCCGCCGCGCGCATCGCGTTCCCGTCGCTGCTGCCCGCCGCCCTGACCGGAGGCGGCGTCGTCGTCGAGCCGGAGGGACAGCGAGACCCGCTTGCGCGGGACGTCGACGTCCATGACCTTCACCTTCACGATGTCGCCCGGCTTCACGACGTCGCGTGGGTCCTTGACGAACGTCCTCGACATGGCCGACACATGCACGAGCCCGTCCTGGTGGACGCCGACGTCCACGAAGGCGCCGAAGGCGGCCACATTGGTGACGACCCCCTCCAGGACCATCCCGGGGACCAGATCGCCGAGCTTCTCGACGCCCTCCTTGAAGGTGGCGGTCCTGAAGGCGGGCCGCGGGTCGCGGCCGGGCTTCTCCAGTTCCCTGAGGATGTCCGTGACCGTGGGCAGGCCGAACTTCTCGTCCACGAAGTCGTCAGGGCGCAGCGAGCGCAGGGTCTCCGTGTTGCCGATCAGCGTGGCGACGTCGCCGCCGGTGCGCTTCACCATCGTCCGCACCACGGGATAGGCCTCCGGGTGCACGCTGGAGGCGTCCAGCGGGTCGTCGCCGTCACGGATCCGGAGGAAGCCCGCGCACTGCTCGTACGCCTTGGGGCCGAGCCGTGCGACGTCCTTGAGCGCGCGGCGGGAACGGAACGGGCCGTTCGTGTCCCGGTGGGCCACGATGTTCTCCGCCAGCCCGGAGCCGATGCCCGACACCCGCGAGAGCAGGGGCGCCGAGGCGGTGTTCACGTCGACCCCGACGCCGTTCACGCAGTCCTCGACCACCGCGTCCAGGGAGCGCGACAGCTTCACCTCGGAGAGGTCGTGCTGGTACTGGCCCACCCCGATCGACTTCGGGTCGATCTTCACCAGTTCGGCCAGCGGGTCCTGGAGCCGGCGGGCGATGGAGACCGCGCCGCGCAGCGACACGTCCATGTCCGGGAGTTCCTGCGAGGCGAAGGCCGAAGCGGAGTACACCGAGGCGCCCGCCTCCGACACCATCACCTTGGTGAGCTTCAGCTCGGGGTGCCGCTCGCACAGCTCGCCGGCGAGCTTGTCGGTCTCGCGGGAGGCGGTGCCGTTCCCGATGGCGATCAGATCGACCTGATGTGCCTTGACCAGGCGTTCCAGCGTGGCGAGTGCCTGGTCCCACTTGTTCGCGGGCACATGGGGGTGGATCACGTCCGTGGCGACGACCTTGCCGGTGCCGTCCACCACGGCCACCTTCACGCCCGTGCGGAAGCCGGGGTCCAGGCCCAGCGTCGCCCGGGTGCCCGCCGGGGCGGCGAGCAGCAGGTCGCGCAGGTTCGACGCGAAGACGCGGACCGCCTCGTCCTCGGCCGCGGTGCGCAGCCGCAGCCGCAGGTCGATCCCCAGGTGTACGAGGATCCGGGTCCGCCACGCCCAGCGGACGGTGTCACCGAGCCACTTGTCGCCCGGACGTCCGCGGTCCGCGACGCCGAAGCGGCGGGCGATCATGTTCTCGTAGGACGAGGGGCCGGGCTCCTGGGACGGTTCCTCCGGCTCCAGGACGAGGTCGAGAACGTCCTCCTTCTCGCCCCGGAGCATCGCGAGGACCCGGTGCGAGGGCAGTGCGGTGAACGGCTCCGAGAAGTCGAAGTAGTCGGCGAACTTGGCCCCCGCCTCCTCCTTGCCCTCCCGTACCTTCGCGACGACCCTGCCGCGCGACCACATGCGCTCACGCAGCTCGCCGGTCAGGTCGGCGTCCTCCGAGAAGCGCTCGGCCAGGATCGACCGGGCACCGTCGAGGGCGGCCGGTGCGTCCGCGACACCCTTGCCGGCGTCGACGAACGCGGCCGCGGCGGCGAGCGGGTCGACGGACGGGTCGGCGAGCAGCCCCTCGGCGAGAGGTTCCAGACCCGCCTCGCGCGCGATCTGCGCCTTGGTCCGGCGCTTCGGCTTGAACGGCAGGTAGATGTCCTCCAGCCGTGCCTTGGTGTCCGCCGCGCGGATCTGCGCCTCCAGGGCCTCGTCGAGCTTGCCCTGCTCACGTACGGAATCGAGGACCGCCTTCCGGCGGTCCTCGAGTTCCCGCAGGTACCGCAGCCGTTCCTCGAGCGTGCGCAGCTGCGCGTCGTCGAGCATCTCGGTCGCTTCCTTGCGGTAGCGCGCGATGAAGGGCACGGTCGACCCGCTGTCGAGCAGATCGACGGCCGCCTTCACCTGACGCTCACGTACGCCGAGTTCCTCGGCGATCCTGCCTTCGATGGACGTCGTCACGGTTTTCCCGACTCGCCTTCTCGTACTGGCTGTGCTGGCTGTGCCACTGGGGTGGTCCACACCCGGGTGGGCCCCTTCGCCTGCATTGTGCCGGGTGGGCGGGGGCCGTGTCGCGTGACCTGCTCGATCACGGTCCCGCCGGCCGCCGGAGGGCGGTCAGGCGCGGCGGGTCCTGCCGCCGCGCGACGCTCCGCCGAAGAGTCCGGCCAGGAGCCGGAACGGAAGGGTCACCACGGTGGCGACGGCCGAGCCGACGGTACGCAGGGCGTTCGCTGTCGCACGGAACACGGTGTGCCTCCTTCATAGGGTGTGCCTAACGCCTGACCCGTCCGACCCGGAACAAACGTGCGGGTGCTCAGCCCTTGCCGAGCAGGTCCGCGGGGAACGCCCCCGCCGAGGCGGCCGTGGACAGGAATCCCCGGCCGAGTTCCGTGAGCCGGGCCACGCCCTCCTCGCCCAGGTGCTCGTAGGGCGCGGCATCCATCCGGTCCGTCGACTCCTCCAGGCCGGCCCTGAGAGCGGTGCCCGATTCGGTCAGTTCACCCTCGGCGTCCAGCAGTCCGCGGCCGCGCAGCCGTTCTACGGCCGCGTCCCAGTCCGCGCGACGCCAGCCGCGCGTGGCGAGGATCCAGCGCGGCGCCATCCCCTTGCCGGTGGCGGTGTGGCTGACGAGAGCTTCCAGTGGATCGAGCCCGGCCGCGAGCAGCGCCGCCAGGTGCCCGTCACCGCGGTGCTCACGCAGCAGTGTCGCCGCGTGCCAGAAGGCGAGGTGCGGCTGCTCCGGCACCGGCAGATCCGCGTGCGCCGCGTAGAGCGGGCGGGCGTGGCGGGTGCAGCCCTCGGCGGCGCGCAGCGCGAGGGCGGCAGCCTCCGCCATCTCCGGGGAGGCGATGACCTCCTCGCCCAGCACTCGGCGCAGAGTGGAGTCCGCCGCTCGCAGACGTGCCTCCAGCGCGGCCGCGGGCGTGATCTCCGCCCAGACCGCCGGCAGATGACGGGCGACGAGTTCATGGTTGAAGTTGTAGAACGTCGCGGTGACCGCACCGGCCCCCACAGCCCCGAGGGCGGCACCCCGCGAGGCGAAGTAGAGGCGGCTCTCGTCCTTCACCCCGAGCTCCGCGAACTCCTTGCCGAGGTCGGGGGAGAAGTAGACGCACGAGTGCAGTGGATTGACGGCGTTGTGGCAGCGGCGCCCTGCCCGCGGCGGAAGAGTACTCATGCCCGCACGTTACCGACTGGTTGGTACGTGGGACAGGGCGGGGGCGGGAACAGCCGGCGGCGGGGCACGGCACGGCAGGAAAGGTGGGACTTTCGTCATTGCGGCCATCGGGGCGGCCCGCCCAGGATGACGGACATGAAGCAGCGATCCGTGTGCGTCGTCCTCTTCGACGGCGTCCAGAGTCTCGACGTGAGCGGCCCGATGGAGGTCTTCGCGGGCGCCGCGAGCTTCCCAGGGGTCTCCTACGACCTGCGTACCGCCTCCCTCGACGGCGCCCCGGTCCGCTGCTCCAGCGGTCTCACCCTCGTCCCCGACGGCGCCCTCACCGACGTGACGGCGCCCGGCCTCCTGCTCGTGCCGGGAGGCCGGGGCACCCGGAACCCGGACCCGGCGCTGGTCGACTGGCTCCGCGCACACGGTCCGGAGGCCGGGCAGCTTGTCTCGGTCTGCACCGGGGCGCTGCTCCTGGCGGCGGCGGGACAGCTCGACGGCCACCGCGTGACCACGCACTGGTCCGTCTGCGACCTGCTCGCGCGCACCTATCCGGCGGTGGAGGTCGACCCCGACCCGGTCTACGTACGCGACGGGCGGCTGGCCACCTCCGCGGGGGTCACCGCCGGCATCGACCTCGCCCTCGCCCTGGTCGAGGAGGCACACGGGCGCGAGGTGGCGCTCACCATCGCCCGCCACCTCGTCGTCTTCCTGCGGCGGCCGGGCAACCAGGCGCAGTTCAGCGCCCAGCTCGCAGCCCAGACGGCGGTGCGTGAACCGCTCAGAGACGTCCAGCACTGGGTGACCGGGCACCCCGACGCCGACCTGTCGGTGGAAGCACTCGCGGCGCGCGCCAGGCTCTCGCCCCGTCACTTCGCGCGCGCCTTCCGCGCCGAGACGGGACTGACCCCGGGCAAGTACGTCGACCGCGTCCGCCTCGAACACGCCCGCCGGCTCCTCGAGGACACCACCGACGCGGTCACCGGCATCGCCCGTGCCAGCGGCTACGGCACCCCGGAGGCCATGCGGCGCGCCTTCGTCAGAGCCCTCGGTACCGCTCCCGCCGAGTACCGGCGCCGGTTCCGCGCCCAGCCCGTGTGACCGCCGTGACCACACCACCCAGAAGGGAAGACACATGCAGATCGCCCTCGTCCTCTTCGACCGCTTCACCGCGCTCGACGTCGTGGGACCGTACGAGATGCTCAGCAGGACACCCGGAGCCGAGACCGTCCTCGTCGCCGAACGGCCGGGGCCCGTACGCAACGACAGCGGCAGTCTCTCCCTCGTCGCCGACCGCACGCTCACCGAGGTGCCCGCCCCGGACGTGGTGATCGTGCCGGGAGGACCGGGGCAGAGCGGGCAGATGGACAACGCGGCACTGCTCGACTGGCTCCGGAGCACCGATGCCACCAGCGCCTGGACGACCTCCGTCTGCTCGGGATCGCTCCTGCTGGCGGCCGCCGGACTGCTCACCGGCCGCCGTGCCACCTCGCACTGGCTGGCCCTCGACTCCCTGCGGACCTACGGCGCCGAGCCCACGGACGAACGTGTCGTCGTCGACGGCAAGTACGTCACCGCCGCGGGGGTCTCCTCGGGCATCGACATGGGCCTCACCCTGCTCGGCAGGATCGCAGGCGACGAACACGCCCGGACCGTCCAGCTGCTGACGGAGTACGACCCCGAGCCGCCCTACGACAGCGGATCACCCCGGAAGGCGCCGGCCGCCCTGGTCGAGCGCTGGCGGGCCGACAGCCGGTTCATCCTGACGTAGGCGCGGGCGCGGCGCTCCCCGCCGCCCACGTGAAGCGAGGTGCCCGGCGCTCCAGGAAGGCGGCGATCCCCTCGGCGCCGTCGCCGCTGCCGAGCGACTGCTCCGACCAGTACGTGTCCCGGTCCTCGCGTCCGTCGGCGAACTCCTTCGCGGCGGCCTGGGTCAGCTGTGAACGTGAAGCCAGTACCCGGGCGAAGGAGCGCACCCGCTCGTCCAGTGCTCCCGCCGGCCACACCTCGTCCACGAGTCCCGTGCGCAGCGCCCGCTCCGCGTCGATCAGTTCCCCGGAGAAGAGGAGGTACTTCGCCGTGGCCGGCCCGACGAGCGAGACCAGCCGGCGGGTCGACGACGAGGGATAGACGATGCCCAGCTTCGCCGGGGTGACCCCGAAGGAGGAACCCTCCTCGGCGAACCGCAGGTCGCACGCCGCCGCGAGCTGGCTGCCTCCGCCTACGCAGTAACCGCGTACGGCCGCCAGGGTGGGCAGGGGGAAGGCGGCCAGAGCCTCCTCGGCCTCGACCGCGAGCGCCTGCGGTCGCCCGCCCGGCGCTCGCAGGGAACCGATGTCCGCCCCGGCACAGAACGTGTCACCGGCACCGGTCAGTACGAGCACCCGCACGGACGGGTCGGCGGCCAGTTCCGCCAGCATCGGGGGGAGCGCCTGCCACATCCCGGTGGTCATGGCGTTGCGCTTGGCGGTGTTGCTGATGACGACGGTGGCGACGCCGTCCACGACCGTGCGTTCCAAAGCCGGCAGAGCCGTCCGCTCCCTGGGGTCCATGTGCCGGATGCTATCCGCACGGCTCGAACCTATGATCAAGAAGGGGTCGCGAAGCAGGCACGCACCGTGAGGAGCTGTCGATGTCCGGACCCAGGGCCGAGGGCAGGAAACTCAGCCGAAGCTTCAGCGCGCTCGCCCTGCTCGGAGCCGTGCTGGTCGTCGCGGGGCTGGTGGGCCTCGTCTACACGGGGGTGGCCACCCTCACCTCCATGATCCTCTTCGGCTGGCTGCTGCTCGTCGGCGGTCTTGTCGGTCTCCTCCACGCGGTCCAGGCCCGCGGTACCCCGTACTTCTGGCTGGGAGTGGTCGTCGCCGCGCTGAACATCGCCGCCGGAGTGGTCGTCATCAAGTACCCGGCGGGCACCGCCGAGGCGCTGACGATGTTCGCGGCCCTCCTCTTCCTCACCGGGGGAGTGTTCCGCCTGGTCGGCAGCGTCGTCGTCCGCGGCCCCCAGTTCGGCTGGACCCTCCTGCAGGGCGCCTTCGGACTGCTGCTCGGCGTGCTGGTCCTCGTCGACTGGCCGCACAGCAGCCTCTACGTGCTCGGGTGCTTCTTCTCGCTGGCGCTGCTGTTCGACGGACTCGGGCTGATCGCGATCGGTGTGGGAGGGCGACGTGTCGTCAGCATGGTCACCGAGCAGATCGCGCCCGAGGACGGGGACCGGGACCGGGACGGGAAGCAGGAGCGGCATACGGAGAGGCACACGACGGCGCCCGAGGAAACGGACCGTATGAAGCCCCAAGACGGTGAGAAGTAGTCGCTTCACCTGACGCCGTCATACCCACTCGATCACATTGATTCCAGAAGCAGCCTTTTCCGGTCAGACCTGCGGCCTTGAGCACACTCTTCCCGACACTCATTACCCGACGGTCAGTGAGATGCGAGTCGAGAGCGGGTGGCGGTCTGTGGAGAGCCGTGGGAGTGTTCCGGCCCATCCCCTGTCGTACGAGGGGGTGTGGCGCTTCACCGCGCCCGCGGCCGACGTCTCGGTGCCGCAGGCCCGCCACGCGGTCCGGGACCTGATCCGGAGGCAGGACGTCCCCGTCGAGGACGACATCCTCCACGGCCTGCTGCTGATCGTCTCCGAGCTGGTCACCAACGCCGTCAAGCACGCGGCGCTGCTCTCGCCCGAACTCGCCGTCGAGGTGGCCATCGGGGCGGAGTGGATCAGGGTCTCCGTCGAGGACAACCACCCGTACCGCCCGACGGCCCTCGTCACCGACTACGCGCAGACCGGCGGCCGCGGTCTGCTCCTGGTGCGTGAGATCACCGCCGAGGCGGGAGGCACCTGCGACGTGGAGCACACCGCGGGCGGCGGCAAGATCATCTGGGCGGCGCTGCCCCTGAAGTCGAGGCTCTGACCGCCCCCGGCCACGCCCCTACGGGATCACCACCCCGCGGACTGGCCCGTCAGCTCCCTGATCGCGGGACGCGCGGCGTCCAGCACCGTCATGAACCAGGCGGAGAAGGGCGCCGCGGCATGGCGCTCGGCGAGCTCCGCGGCCGTCACGAAGGCCGTCCCGCCGACCTCTTCCTCGTCCGGCCGCAGCTGCTCCTGCACCATGCCGACGAACAGGTGGTTGAACTCCTGCTCCACCAGGCCGGACACCGGATCGGGGTGGTTGTAGCGGACCGTGCCGGCCGCGGCCAGCAGCGAGGGCGAGACCCCGAGCTCCTCGTACGTACGCCGCGCGGCAGCAGCGAACGGCGCCTCGCCCGGGTAGGGGTGTCCGCAGCAGGTGTTCGACCACACGCCGGGGGAGTGGTACTTCCCGAGCGCGCGGCGCTGCAGCAGCAGCCGTCCCTGCTCGTCGAAGAGGAAGACGGAGAACGCGCGGTGCAGCTGGCCGGGCGCCTGGTGCGCCGCGAGCTTCTCCGCGGTGCCGACGGTGGTGCCGTTCTCGTCGACCAGTTCGAGCATGATCGCGTCTGCGGTGCCGTTCGACGAGCTGTGCGCCTCGGTGGCTGGTGTGGTCGGCATACCCATCCTTCGCTTTGGGCCCCGGCCTCGTGCGCCGGTCCCCTCGAGTGCGGACAAGTCTGCCGTACAAAAGCCGCTTGTCCGCACTTCGGGTGCTGGCATGTCCGTCGGTGCCTGACGGGGCGTCCGCCCCGCCGGCCCTGCCGCGGAGCGTGGGAGTCCGCTCAGTGGCAGAGCCGCGCCTCGTGTTCCGCGTGCCCGCTGGGCTCGAGCTGGAAGGTGCAGTGCTCCACGTCGAAGTGGTGCCCCAGGCAGCCCTGCAGATCATGCAGGAGTTTCTCGTGGCCGATCGAGTCCAGCATCTCCTGGTGCACGACCACGTGGGCCGAGAGCACCGGCATGCCCGAGGTGATCGTCCAGGCGTGGAGGTCATGGACGTCCAGCACACCCGGCAGGGCCGTGATGTGGGCGCGCACCTCGTCCATGTCCACTCCCTTGGGGGCGGACTCCAGCAGGACGTCCAGCGTCTCCCGCAGGAGCTTCACCGTGCGGGGCACGATCATCAGGCCGATCAGCAGGGAGGCGATCGGGTCCGCGGCCTGCCAGCCGGTGGCCATGATGATGCCCGCGGAGACGAGCACGGTCACCGAGCCGAGGGTGTCGGCCAGAACCTCCAGGTACGCGCCCCGGACGTTGATGCTGTCCCGCTGCCCGCGCATCAGCAGCGACAGCGAGACCACGTTGGCCACCAGGCCGACGGCGGCGAACGCGATCGCCAGACCGCCCCTGGTCTCGGCAGGTGTGATGAACCGGTCGACGGCCTCGAAGACCAGGTAGCCACCCACCCCCAGCAGCAGGAGACAGTTGGCCAGTGCGGCGAGGATCTCGGCGCGCGCGTAGCCGAAGGTGCGGTTCGGGCCGGCGGGCCTGTTGGCGAAGTGGATCGCCAGCAGAGCCATACCGAGACCCAGGGCGTCGGTCGCCATGTGCGCGGCGTCCGCGATCAGCGCCAGGGAATCGGCGAGCAGGCCGCCGACGATCTCCATGACCATGACACCGAGCGTGATGCCCAGGGCGACCCGCAGCCGGCCCCGGTACGCGGCGGCCGCGGTCCCCGTCGGGGGTGGCCCTCCGTGCACATGCCCGTGATCGTGGCCAGCCCCCATGAGAACGCCTCCGTAAGCCCGTCGAGTCCCTTGAGCAGCGCGGACGCGGCTCGCCCGGTGCGGCCAGTGAACTACGGGGGAGGGGTGGCGGGCAACACGGCACTGAACACCGTTGTCATATGCTCTGACCTGCGGAAATGATGCCAGGTCAGAGCATGGTCGACGGGGTCCGCTACGGAGCGGTGCGAGCTTCCGGATGGTGCAGGCACCAGCCCGCCCACGCCGACTCCACCATTTCGCGCATGCCGTGGCGGGCCGTCCAGCCGAGCTCCTCGGCCATCCGGCCGGCCGACGCGACGGCCCTGGCGGCGTCACCCGGCCTGGCGGGCTCGACCACGGGCGCCGTGCGCAGCCCGGTGACCTCGCCCACCAGCTCGGCGAGGGCGCGGACCGACACGCCCTCTCCCCGGCCGATGTTCACCGTGAGGTCCCCGCCGTCCGGCACCTTGTCCAGGTGGCCGGCGACGACGAGATGCGCCTCCGCCAGATCGGCCACATGGATGTAGTCCCGCACGCAGGTGCCGTCCGGGGTCGGGTAGCCGTCGCCGAAGATCCGGGGAGCCTCGCCCCGCGTCAGCCGGTCGAAGAACATCGGCACGACGTTGAAGACACCCGTGTCCGCCAGCGCCGGGTCGGCCGCACCGGCGACGTTGAAATACCGCAGGCAGGCCGTCGAGATGCCGTGGGCCCTGCCCGTCGCGCGCACCAGCCACTCGCCGGCCAGCTTGGTCTCGCCGTACGGGTTGATCGGCGCGCAGGGGGTCTCCTCCGTGATCAGGTCCACGTCCGGGACGCCGTAGACGGCCGCAGACGAGGAGAAGAGGAAGCGCCGTACACCGGCCGCCACCACGGCTTCCAGGAGAACGGTGAGCCCCGACACGTTCTCGCGGTAGTAGAGCAGCGGATCCTCGACCGACTCACCGACCTGCTTCTTCGCCGCGAGATGCACCACACCGGTGACGGCGTGCTCCGTGAGGACGCGGTCGAGGACCTTCCGGTCCGAGGCCGAACCGTGCACCAGGGTGACCGCCGCCGGCAGCCGCTCCCCGACACCCGTCGAGAAGTCGTCCAGGACGACGACCCGCTCCCCGGCCCCGGTCATGGCCTTTGCCACATGTGCCCCGATGTAACCCGCTCCGCCTGTGATCAACCACGTCATGCGTGTCAGCCTAAGCGCTGCGCGGACGCGGTTTGTGAGCCGAGGTGTTGATCGACGATGATGATCGCGAACGGCGCCGCATGATGGCCGATTCGCCCGAACGGAGCACGAACGGGCAGTGAACTCGGTCCTCCGTTCATCCGATAGCCTCAGCCGACGTGCCGCCCGCCCACCTCCGGGCTCATGCCGCGCGCCGTTCCCATCAGCTCCAAGGAGTGAGTTCGTCTGTCGACCGCCATCCTCACCGGTGCGCCGGTACCCGGATCGTCGCTCGAGGACGATCTGAGGTCACTCGGCTTTGACGTGACCGCAGCAGCTGACGCCGGCGAGGCCGCCGATCTGCTCGCCGCGGTCCCCGCGAACAGGCGCGTCGCGCTCGTGGACCCGCGCTTCGTCGGCCACGTCCACGCGCTCAGGCTCGGACTGACCGACCCGCGGTTCGCCGCCGCCTCGATCCCCGGGGCGCTGACCGCCCAGCCCGAGGCGCGCCCCGCACTGCTCCGTGCACTGCGGCGGGCGGTGGCCGCCGTCGGCGCGGGCAGCCCGCTGGCCCCCTCCTCCGGTGACGGTGAGCCCGTCACCGGTGAACGCACGGTGCCCGGCCGGCTCGCCGTGGCCCTGGACGTCGAGGGCACGTCGGTGCAGCGCCCCGAGCTCGGTTCGCTGACGGCGGCGGTGCCCACCACACCTGAGACGCGCACCGAGGCGCTCGCGTCGGTGGCGGCCGTGGACGACGAGGCCGTGCGGCTGCGCAGCGCGGTCAAGGCCCACGACGGGTTCTTCACCACCTTCTTCATCAGCCCGTACTCGCGGTACATCGCCCGCTGGTGCGCCCGCCGCGGCCTCACCCCGAACCAGGTCACGACCGCCTCGCTGATCACCGCGCTCATCGCGGCCGGCAGCGCGGCGACCGGCACCCGCGGCGGCTACGTGGCCGCGGGCGTGCTCCTGCTCCTGTCGTTCGTCCTGGACTGCACGGACGGGCAGCTCGCCCGGTACTCGCTCCAGTACTCGACGATGGGCGCATGGCTGGACGCCACCTTCGACCGGGCCAAGGAGTACGCCTACTACGCCGGCCTCGCGCTCGGTGCCGCCCGCGGCGGTGACGACGTGTGGGTCCTCGCGCTCGGCGCGATGGTGCTCCAGGCCTGCCGGCACGTGGTGGACTTCTCGTTCAACGAGGCCAACCACGACGCGGTGTCCAACACGAGCCCCACCGCCGCGCTCTCCGACCGGCTCGACAGCGTCGGATGGACGGTGTGGCTGCGCCGGATGATAGTCCTGCCCATCGGTGAACGATGGGCCATGATCGCCGTGCTGACCGCCGTGACCACGCCTCGCGTCGTCTTCTACGCGCTCCTCGTCGGCTGCGCCCTGGCCGCCTGCTACACCACGGCCGGCCGGCTGCTGCGCTCGCTGACCCGCAAGGCGCAGCGCACCGACCGCGCGGCCCTGGCGCTGCACGACCTCGCCGACTCCGGCCCGCTCGCCCAGGCCGTCGCGGCAGTCCTGCGGCGTCCGGGCGGCGGGTTCACGGCACCGGTCCTGGCGTTCGCCGGGGCGCTGGTGCTGCTGGCCGCCGCGCTCTTCGCCCCGTACGGAGGCTGGCTCACCGTGGGTGCGGCGGCCGTCTACGCCGCCCTCTCCGGGCTCGCGGTGTCACGGCCGCTCAAGGGCGCGCTCGACTGGCTGGTGCCGCCGGTCTTCCGGGCGGCCGAGTACTGCACGATCCTCGTGCTGGCGGCCCGCAGTGACGTGCCGCACGCCGTTCCCGCGGCATTCGGCCTGGTTTCTGCCGTCGCCTACCATCACTACGACACGGTGTACCGCATCCGCGGCGGCACCGGGGCACCGCCCCGGTGGCTGGTGCGCGTGACCGGCGGGCACGAGGGCCGGACCCTGGTCGTGGCCGTACTCGCCGCCGTACTCATCCATGATTCAGCTCTCACCGCGGCCCTGACCGCACTCGCGGCAGCCGTGGCCCTGGTGGTGCTCGCGGAGTCCATCCGCTTCTGGGTGTCCTCCTCGGCTCCCGCCGTACACGACGAAGGAGAACTCGCATGATCGGCCTCGTACTGGCTGCCGGTGCCGGACGCCGCCTGCGTCCGTACACGGACACGCTGCCCAAGGCCCTGGTGCCCGTGGACGGCGAGAAGACGGTCCTCGACCTGACGCTGGCCAACTTCGCCGAGGTCGGGCTCACCGAGGTCGCGGTCGTCGTCGGGTACCGCAAGGAGGCCGTGTACGCCCGCAAGGCCGAGTTCGAGGCGAAGTACGGCGTGACGCTGACGTTGATCGACAACGACAAGGCCGAGGAGTGGAACAACGCCTACTCCCTCTGGTGCGCCCGTGAGGTCCTGAAGAAGGGCGTCATCCTCGCCAACGGCGACACCGTCCACCCGGTCTCCGTCGAGAAGACCCTCCTGGACGCCCGTGGCGAGGGCCGGAAGATCATCCTCGCCCTCGACACGGTGAAGAACCTCGCCGACGAGGAGATGAAGGTGATCACCGAGGACGGCAAGGGCGTCCGGCGGATCACCAAGCTGATGGACCCGGCCACCGCGTCCGGCGAGTACATCGGCGTCACCCTGATCGAGCCCGAGGCCGCCGGGGAGCTCGCCGACGCGCTGAAGGCCACCTTCGAGCGCGACCCCGACCTCTACTACGAGGACGGCTACCAGGAGCTCGTGAACCGCGGCTTCACCGTCGACGTCGCGCCGATCGGCGAGGTGACGTGGGTCGAGATCGACAACCACGACGACCTCGCCCGCGGCAGGGAGATCGCGTGCCGGTACTGACCCGCCTCATCCCGTCCCCGGTCGTCGTCGACATCCGGCGCGGCGCGATGGACGATCTGGCCGGTCTCCTCGCCGACCAGCGGATCTCCGCGTCGGGCGAGCTCGCCATCGCGATCAGCGGGGGGTCCGGGCGTGCCCTGCGCGAGCGGCTCGCACCCGTGCTGCCGGGCGCCGACTGGTACCCGGTCGCCGACGGCACCATCGACTCCGCGGTCCGTCTCGCCGACGGCATCAAGGGCAACCGCTACGACGCCGTCGTCGGCCTCGGCGGCGGCAAGATCATCGACGTGGCCAAGTACGCCGCGGCGCGTGTGGGCATGCCCATGGTCGCCGTCGCGACGAACCTGTCCCACGACGGTCTCTGCTCACCGGTCGCGACCCTGGACAACGACAACGGCCGGGGCTCCTACGGGGTCCCCACCCCGATCGCGGTGGTCATCGACCTCGACGTGATCCGTCAGGCGCCCGCCCGCTACGTGCGCTCGGGCGTCGGCGACGCGGTCTCCAACATCTCCTGCGTCGCCGACTGGGAGCTCGCGCACGAGGTCCGCGGCGAGGACATCGACGGGCTCGCGGCCGCGATGGCCCGCCAGGCCGGTGAGGCCGTGCTGCGTCACCCCGGCGGAGTGGGCGACGACGGCTTCCTGAAGGTCCTGGCCGAAGGTCTGGTCCTGACCGGGATCTCGATGTCGATCGCCGGGGACTCCCGTCCCGCCTCGGGCGCCTGCCACGAGATCAACCACGCCTTCGACCTGCTGTACCCGAAGCGTGCCGCCAGCCACGGCGAACAGGTCGGCCTCGGCGCCTGCTTCGCCATGTACCTGCGGGGCGCCCACGAGGACGCCGTCCACATGGCGTCCGTCCTGCGGCGTCACGGGCTCCCGGTGCTGCCCGACGAGATCGGCTTCACCGCGGACGAATTCGTGCGGGCCGTCGAGTACGCCCCGCAGACGCGCCCGGGACGCTTCACGATCCTGGAACACCTCAACCTGCCCACCGACCAGATCAGGGACGCGTACGCCGACTATGCAAAAGCCATCCATAGCTGAACTCCGTCCGGTCGTGCACCCGCCGGGCGTCAAGGACCGGCGCAGCGGCGAGCACTGGGCGGGTCGGCTCTACATGCGCGAGGTCTCCCTGCGCATCACCCGGCGCCTGGTGAACACGAAGGTCACGCCCAACCAGCTGACCTACGTGATGACCGTCGCCGGTGTCCTTGCCGCCCCGGCCCTCCTGGTCCCCGGCATCCCGGGCGCCCTGCTCGGCGTGCTCGCCGTCCAGCTGTACCTGCTGTTCGACTGCGTCGACGGCGAGGTCGCCCGCTGGAAGAAGCAGTACTCACTGGCCGGCGTCTATCTGGACAGGGTGGCCGCCTACCTCTGCGACGCGGCGGTCCTGGTCGGCTTCGGCCTGCGCGCCGCCGACCTGTGGGGCACGGGCCGCATCGACTGGCTGTGGGCGTTCCTGGGCACGCTCGCCGCACTGGGCGCCATCCTGATCAAGTCGGAGACCGACCTCGTCGGGGTGGCACGCCACCAGGGCGGTCTGCCTCCCGTCAAGGAAGCCGCGTCGGAGCCGCGCTCCTCCGGCATGGCGCTCGCGCGCCGGGCCGCCGGAGCGCTCAAGTTCCACCGGCTGATCCTCGGCATCGAGGCGTCCTTCGTGATCCTCGTGGCGGCCGTGCTCGACGTGGTCAGGGACGACCTCTTCTTCAGCAGGCTCGCGGTCGCGGTCATGGCCGGCATCGCCCTTCTCCAGACCGTCCTGCACCTGGTGTCGATCCTGGCGTCCAGCAGGCTGAAGTGAGTTCCCCCATGAAGCTCGGCGCGGTGATCATCACCATGGGCAACCGCCCCGACGAACTGCGCGCACTCCTCGACTCGGTCGCCGGGCAGGACGGCGACCGGATCGAGGTGGTCGTCGTCGGCAACGGCGCCCCGGTCCCGGACGTCCCGCCGGGCGTCCGTACCGTCGAGCTGCCCGAGAACCTGGGCATCCCCGGCGGACGCAACGTCGGCATCGAGGCGTTCGGCCCGGCCGGCACCGACGTGGACGCCCTGCTCTTCCTCGACGACGACGGGTACCTGCCGAACACCGACACCGCCGAGCTCTGCCGGCAGGCGTTCGAGGCGGACCCGAAGCTCGGCATCATCAGCTTCCGCATCGCCGATCCGGACACCGGGGTCACCCAGCGCCGTCACGTGCCGCGGCTGCGCGCGGCCGACCCGATGCGTTCGTCCCGGGTCACGACCTTCCTGGGCGGCGCGAACGCCGTGCGGAGCCAGGTCATCGCCGAGGCCGGTCCGCTCCCGGGCGAGTTCTTCTACGCCCACGAGGAGACCGACCTCGCCTGGCGTGCCCTGGACGCCGGCTGGATGATCGACTACCGCTCCGACATGGTGCTGAACCACCCCACCACCGCGCCCTCGCGGCACGCGGTCTACCACCGCATGGTGGCCCGCAACCGCGTCTGGCTGGCCCGCCGGAACCTGCCCGCTCCGCTGGTTCCCGCGTACCTCGGGGTCTGGCTCCTCCTCACGCTGCTCCGCAGGCCCTCCCCGCCCGCGCTCAAGGCATGGTTCGGAGGGTTCCGGGAAGGCTGGAGGACGCCTTGCGGACCCCGGCGTCCCATGAGGTGGCGTACGGTGTGGCGGCTGACCAGACTGGGCCGCCCGCCGGTGATCTGAGAGGGTCACCTCTGAGACCATGTGCCGTACTCGTTTCGTACGGGGATCCTGTCCGCCTCGGCCGCGCCCGGCTGCGCATTGTGAAGACGAGAGTTCCTGACTGTGAGTGACACGACCCACGACGGCGGGCTTGCCCTGAGCAGCCCACCGTCCGACGACGAGGGGCTGAGCCCGTCGCGGCTGGCCGAGAAGTACGGCCTGACGGTGAGCGGTGCCCGGCCCGGGCTGTTCGCGTACATGCGGCAGCTCTGGGGCCGGCGCCATTTCATCCTGGCGTTCTCCAGGGCCAAGCTGACCGCCCAGTACAGCCAGGCCAAGCTCGGCCAGCTGTGGCAGGTGGCCACGCCCCTGCTGAACGCCCTGGTGTACTTCCTGATCTTCGGGATCATCCTGGGGACCAAGAAGGGGATGAGCCAGGAGGTCTTCATCCCGTTCCTGGTGACCGGGGTCTTCGTATTCACCTTCACCCAGAGCTCGGTCATGGCCGGGGTCCGCTCCATCTCCGGCAACATCGGCCTGGTCCGGGCGCTGCACTTCCCCCGGGCATCGCTGCCGGTCTCGTTCTCGCTCCAGCAGCTCCAGCAGCTGCTCTTCTCGATGATCGTGCTGGTGGCCGTGGCCGTCGGGTTCGGCAGCTACCCGGGGCTGTCCTGGCTGCTGGTGATCCCGGCGCTGGCCATGCAGTTCCTGTTCAACACGGGCCTTGCGCTGGTCATGGCGCGCCTGGGCAGCAAGACCCCGGACCTCGCCCAGCTGATGCCCTTCGTCATGCGGACCTGGATGTACGCCTCGGGCGTGATGTTCTCCATCCCCGTGATGCTGGCGGACAAGCCGCAGTGGATCGCCGACGTGCTGCAGTACAACCCTGCGGCCATCTACATGGACCTGGTCCGCTTCGCACTGATCGACGGCTACGGCTCGGAGAACCTTCCGCAGCACGTCTGGGCCGTGGGGCTCGTCTGGGCGCTCGTCGTGGGCGTCGTGGGCTTCGTGTACTTCTGGAAGGCAGAGGAACGGTACGGCCGTGGCTGAGGAATCGTCCCAGGGACACATCCCCACCGTGATCGCGGACGATGTGCACATCGTGTACAGGGTCAACGGCACGGGAGGCGGCAAGGGCAGCGCGACCGCCGCGCTGAGCCGGATGATGCGGCGCGGCAAGGGCGAGCAGCGCGGTGTGCGCAAGGTCCACGCGGTGCGGGGGGTGTCCTTCACCGCCTACCGCGGTCAGGCCATCGGTCTCATCGGCACCAACGGGTCGGGCAAGTCCACCCTGCTCCGGGCCATCGCCGGCCTGCTGCCGACCGAGCACGGCAAGGTCTACACGGACGGCCAGCCGTCGCTGCTCGGGGTGAACGCGGCCCTGATGAGCGACCTCACCGGCGAGCGCAACGTCGTGCTCGGCGGTCTGGCCATGGGCATGAGCCGTGAGGAGATCCGCAGCCGGTACCAGGACATCGTGGACTTCTCGGGGATCAACGAGAAGGGTGACTTCATCACCCTGCCGATGCGTACCTACTCGTCCGGCATGGCCGCCCGGCTGCGCTTCTCGATCGCCGCCGCCAAGAACCACGACGTGCTCATGATCGATGAGGCCCTGGCCACCGGTGACCGGAAGTTCCGGGTCCGCTCGGAGGAGCGGATCCGTGAGCTGCGCAAGGAGGCCGGTACGGTCTTCCTGGTCAGCCACAACAACAAGACGATCCGGGACACCTGTGACCGGGTGCTCTGGCTGGAAAAGGGCGAGCTCCTGATGGACGGCCCCACCGAAGAGGTGCTGAAGGCATACGAGCGGGAGACGGGCAAGTAGCCGTCACCCGGGTGGCCCCCGCCGGACCCGCGGCGGGGGCCACCTTGCTGTGCCGTGGGCAGGCGTTCCGCGACCGCCCGGATCTCCTCCCGGCGGATGACGTCAACGCCCTTTGATCCGGGGAAGGTTGACGGCGGGGCGGGCGGACCGGCGGTCGCACCGCACCCCGGCGCGGCCCTGTGAGCTGTACAACGTAAGCTGTCACGGACTGATTCGCGGCACTGTGGGGGGATACGCCCCGGCACATCGCCCGTTGTGCGCATGTCGCACTCGGCCGGACGAGCGGCGTGTCCGAAAAGGGATGTTTTGTGTCGGCAGTGTAGAACGGGAGATATGACGGCAATGATGGAAAATCTCCAGCTCCGACGTGGTTTCGCCGTCCCCGCGTCGGGTGGAACACCGTGACCCCCGCCGAGCGGCCCCGGACCGACGCCGCCACCACCACGCTCGACAAGGCCGCGGACGAGAACTTCCCCGTGGCCCCCTTCTTCCTGCCCCGGGCCTGGCGGGACGACCTGATGGCCGTCTACGGATTCGCCCGCCTCGTCGACGACATCGGCGACGGCGACCTGGCCCCGGGAGGGTCCGACGCACGCGGACTCGGCCTCGACCCCGGACAGGACGAGGACCGCCTCGCCATGCTGGACGCCCTCGAAGCCGACCTGCACCGGGTCTTCGCCACGGGCGAGGAACCGCGCCACCCCCTGATGCGCGCCCTGCGCCCCACCGTCCGGCGCCGCGCCCTCACCCCGGAACCCTTCCTCGCCCTCGTCGAGGCCAACCGCCAGGACCAGAAGGTCCGCCGCTACGGCACGTACTCCGACCTCCTGGCCTACTGCGAGCTCTCCGCCAACCCCGTCGGCCGCCTCGTCCTGCAGATCACGGGCACCGCGAGCCCCGAGCGGATCCGCCGCTCGGACGCGGTGTGCACCGCGCTGCAGATCGCCGAGCACCTCCAGGACGTGGCCGAGGACCTCGGCAGGGACCGTGTCTACCTGCCCGCCGAGGACATGGCCCGCTTCCACGTCGACGAGGACGACCTGGCCGCGCCCTCCGCCGGTGCGGCCGTACGCGCGCTGATCGCCTTCGAGGCGGAACGCGCCCGCGAACTGCTGGACGAGGGCATTCCCCTCGTGGGGAGCGTCCACGGCCGGCTCAAGCTGCTGCTCGCCGGCTTCGTGGGCGGCGGCCGTGCCGCTCTCAGGGCGGTATCGGCCGCCGGATTCGACGTACTGCCCGGACCGCCCAAGCCCACCGCGCCCGGAACGCTGCGCGAGGTGGGAGCCGTCCTGCGAAGAGCGCACAGAAAGGGGTGAGCCGGACCGTGGAGGGACAGACGACGTACATGTCGGCACCGGTACAGGCCGCGTACAGCTACTGCGAGGCGGTCACCGGACAGCAGGCCCGCAATTTCGCGTACGGCATCCGGCTGCTGCCGTACGAGAAGCGGCAGGCCATGTCGGCGCTGTACGCCTTCTCCCGTCGGGTCGACGACATCGGCGACGGCGAGCTGGACCGGGAGACCAAACGCGTCCGGCTGGAGGACACCCGGGAACTGCTCTCCCGGATCCGGGACAAGGCGGTCGACGAGGACGACACCGACCCCGTCGCCGTCGCGCTCGCCGACGCCGCGCGCCGCTTCCCCCTGCCTCTCGGCGGGCTGGACGAGCTCATCGACGGCGTCCTGATGGACGTGAGGGGCGCGACCTACGAGACCTGGGACGACCTGAAGACGTACTGCCGCTGCGTCGCCGGTGCCATCGGCCGCCTCAGCCTCGGTGTCTTCGGGACGGAAGCGGGCGCACCGGGTGCCGAACGGGCCTCGGAGTACGCCGACACCCTCGGCCTGGCGCTCCAGCTCACCAACATCCTGCGCGACGTGCGCGAGGACGCCGGCAACGGACGCACCTACCTGCCCGCGGACGACCTCGCCAAGTTCGGCTGCTCCGCCGGCTTCGGCAGGGCCACCCCGCCGCCCGGCTCCGACTTCGCCGGCCTGGTCCACTTCGAGGTCCGCCGTGCCCGGGCGCTCTTCGCCGAGGGCTACCGGTTGCTGCCGATGCTCGACCGTCGCAGCGGAGCCTGCGTCGCCGCCATGGCCGGCATCTACCGGCGCCTCCTCGACCGGATCGAACGCGAGCCCGAGGCGGTCCTGCGGGGCAGGGTCTCCCTGCCCGGCCACGAGAAGGCGTACGTTGCGGTACGCGGGCTGTCCGGTCTCGACGCGCGGTACATCTCACGCCGGACGGCCAGGGGGAGGGTCTGATGGTACGTCAGGTGCGGTGCCCCTGGCGGGCAACCTCCGGGCACCCCCGTGCGTCCCTGTCTGCGACGGCCCGGCGGACGCCGCCGAGCGCCCTGCCGCGGCGAGAGGAGCAGGCATGAGCGGACCGAACCCCCGCGCCTCCCGCGCCGTGGTCGTCGGCGGCGGCCTCGCGGGCGTCACAGCGGCACTGCGCCTCGCCGACGCGGGGATCGAGGTGACCCTGCTCGAAGGACGCCCCCGGCTCGGCGGACTCGCCTTCTCCTTCCGGCGCGGCGACCTCTCCGTCGACAACGGCCAGCACGTGTACCTGCGTTGCTGCACCGCCTACCGCTGGTTCCTGGACCGGATCGAGGGGGCGCACCTCGCCCCGCTCCAGGACCGCCTCGACGTACCGGTCCTCGATGTCGGGAGGCCCGCCGGACCGCGAGCGGGGCGGCTTCGCCGTACCGGGCTCCCCGTACCGCTGCACCTCGCGGGCGGACTCGCCGCCTACCCCCACCTGTCGCTCAGGGAGAAGGCCGGGGTCGCACGGGCCGCACTGGCGCTCGGCCGCCTCGACCCCGCCGACCCGGCGCTCGACGCCATCGACTTCGCCACCTGGCTGCACCGCCACGGTCAGTCCCGGCGGACCGTCGAGGCCCTGTGGGACCTGGTCGGCGTCGCCACGCTCAACGCCACCGCGCCCAACGCCTCCATGGCGCTCGCGGCGAAGGTCTTCAGGACAGGGCTCCTCTCGGAACCGGGCGCCGCCGACATCGGATGGGCCGCCGTGCCACTCGGCGACCTCCACGACACCCTCGCCCGGAAGGCGCTCGAGTCGTCGGGCGTGCGGATCCACCTGCGTGCCCGCGTCGGGTCCCTCACGAAGACGCAGGACGGCCGCTGGTCCGTCGCCACCGAGGAGGAGCGGTTCACGGCGGACACGGTCGTGCTGGCCGTACCGCAGGGCGAGACCCACCGGCTGCTCCCCGAGGGAGCGCTGGACGACCCCGGCCGGCTGCTCGAACTGACCGACGCGCCGATCCTCAACGTGCACGTCGTCTACGACCGGACCGTCCTGCGCAGGCCGTTCCTCGCCGCGCTCGGGTCACCGGTGCAGTGGGTCTTCGACCGCACACGGGCCTCCGGACTCCAGGGCGGCGGACAGTACCTCGCCCTCTCGCAGTCCGCCGCACAGGACGAGATCGACCTGCCCGTCGCCGAGCTGCGCACCCGCTACCTGCCCGAGCTGGAGCGGCTCCTCCCGGCGGCGCGGGGAGCGGGCATCCGTGACTTCTTCGTCACCCGGGAACGCACGGCCACCTTCGCCCCCGCGCCCGGCGTCGGACGCCTGCGCCCCGGAACGCACACCCGCGCCCCTGGGCTGCACCTGGCGGGAGCATGGACCGCCACCGGCTGGCCCGCGACCATGGAAGGAGCGGTCCGCAGCGGTTCCACCGCCGCGGACGCCGCCCTCCGGGCTCTCGGCCGGCCCCACGTACATCCGCTGCAGGAGGCGGCATGAGCAGTACCACCGGAACAAGAGGAGAGTCTGTGACCCCGGCGAATCCGGCTTACGACACCGTGGTGGACACCACGGACGTCACCGCGCTTCTGGAGCGCGGAAGGGCCCTGTCAGCGCCGGTACTTCGAGCTGCCGTGGGCCGGCTGGCGCCGCCCATGGACACCGTCGCCGCCTATCACTTCGGCTGGATCGACGCGATGGGCCGTCCCGCGGACGGCGACGGCGGCAAGGCGGTGCGTCCCGCGCTCGCGCTGCTGTCGGCCGAGGCGGCCGGCGCACCCGCGGAGGCCGGTGTCCCCGGCGCGGTCGCCGTCGAACTCGTGCACAACTTCTCGCTGCTGCACGACGACCTGATGGACGGTGACGAGCAGCGGCGCCACCGCGACACCGTATGGAAGGTGCACGGTCCCGCCCAGGCCATCCTCGTCGGCGACGCGCTCTTCGCCCTCGCCAACGAGATCCTCCTGGAGCTCGGCACCGTCGAGGCCGGGCGGGCGGCGCGCAGGCTGACCACGGCCAGCCGCAAGCTGATCGACGGTCAGGCCCAGGACATCTCCTACGAGCACCGCGAGCGGGTCACCGTCGAGGAGTGCCTGGAGATGGAGGGCAACAAGACCGGCGCCCTGCTGGCCTGCGCGGTCTCCATCGGAGCCGTTCTCGGCGGAGCGGACGACCGCACCGCCGACGTCCTCGAGGCGTACGGCTACCACCTCGGCCTCGCCTTCCAGGCGGTCGACGACCTGCTCGGGATCTGGGGCGACCCTGAGTCAACGGGCAAGCAGACCTGGAGCGATCTGCGCCAGCGCAAGAAGTCCCTGCCCGTCGTCGCCGCGCTCGCCGCGGGCGGACCGGCCTCCGAGCGGCTGGGCGAACTCCTCGCAGCCGACGCCGCGAGCAGCGACTTCGACAGCTTCTCCGAAGAGGAGTTCGCCGTCCGAGCGGCACTCATCGAGGAGGCGGGCGGCCGCGAGTGGACCGCCCAGGAAGCCCGCCGTCAGCACGCGGTAGCCATCGAGGCGCTGCACGGCGTCGACATGCCGGAACGAGTGAGGGCGCAGCTCACCGAGCTCGCCGACTTCGTGGTCGTACGAAAGAGATGATGAACAAGCAGATATGACTCGCAGTCGCCGGCGGGCGCCCCACCGGGGGCCCCCCCCCCGGGGGGGTTTAAAAAAAGTAAGGGGGGGCGGGGGGGGGGGGGGTGTTTTAGGGGGGGGGGGGGGGAGATAAAAAAGG